>NZ_JBITCL010000002.1:251191-289139 GCF_044453165.1 Streptomyces sp. NPDC051740
CGCCCACCCCCCCCCCGCCCCCCCCCCGGCCCCCCCGGCCCGCCCCCCCGGCCCCCCCCCCCCCCCCCCCCCCCCCCCCCCCCCCCCCCCCCCCCCCCCCCCCCCGCGGGTGCGAGTGCCTCAGCCGGCCGGGATCCCGTCCCGGTCCTCCGTACGGTGCGCGGTCACCCGCTGCTTGACGACGGCGATGACGAGCACGATCGCGGCGACCAGCAGCGACAGCAGCATCGTCGTACGCCCGTCGTGCTCGGTGTCGGTGAGCATGTAGCCGAGCACGAACACGATCAGCGCGGCGCTGGCCCACGTCAGGTACGGGTACAGCCACATCCGCACGACCAGCTTCTCCGGCGCCTCCGCCTCGATGATCTTCCGCATGCGCAGCTGCGAGAAGCAGATCACCAGCCACACGAACAGCGCGACCGCGCCGGAGGAGTTGACGAGGAAGAGGAAGACGGAGTCCGGGAACTTGTAGTTGAAGAAGACGGCGACGAAGCCGAACACCACGGACACGAGGATCGCGGTCTGCGGCACGCCCCGGCGGGTGGTCCGGGCGAACGCCTTCGGCGCGTCCCCGCGCCGGCCGAGCGAGAAGGCCATCCGGGAGGCGGTGTAGAGCCCGGAGTTGAGGCAGGACAGCACGGACGTCAGCACGATGAAGTTCATGATCTGACCGGCGTGCGCGATGCCGAGGGAGTCCAGGGCGGCGACGTACGAGCCGTCCTCGGTGATGGACTCGCTGTCCCACGGCAGCAGACAGACCACGACGAGGATCGAGCCGAGGTAGAAGACGCCGATCCGCCAGATGATGCTGTTGGTCGCCTTGGTGACGGCGCGCTGCGGGTCCTCCGACTCGCCGGCGGCCAGCGTGGCGATCTCGCTGCCCATGAAGGAGAAGACGACGAGCAGGATGCCGGTGAGGACGGCGCCGGCGCCGTTCGGCAGGAAGCCGCCGTGCTCGGTGAGGTTGGCCAGGCCCGCCTGGTCGCTGTCGACGCCGGGCAGCACACCGAAGACGGCCAGCCCGCCGACGACGATGAACGCGCCGATGGCGACGACCTTGATCCCGGCGAACCAGAACTCGAACTCGCCGTAGGAGCCGACGGAGACCAGGTTGGTGGCGGTCAGCACCACCATCACGATGAGCGCCCAGCCCCACTGCGGAACGGCCGGTATCCACCCTTCGAGGATCGCGGCACCGGCGGTCGCCTCGACCGCGAGGACGACGACCCAGAAGAACCAGTAGAGCCAGCCGATGGTGAACCCGGCCCAGGGGCCGAGCGCCCGGTCGGCGTGCGCGGAGAAGGAGCCGGAGGTCGGGTTGGCCGCGGACATCTCCCCGAGCATCCGCATCACCAGCACCACGAGCGTGCCGACGAGGGCGTACGACAGGAGGATGCCGGGGCCGGCGGTCGCGATGCCGGAGCTGGAGCCGACGAAGAGGCCCGCGCCGATCACACCGCCGATGGCGATCATCGACAGATGGCGGTTCTTGAGCCCGGCCTGGAGCCCGGAATCTCCCGGTGTCCCGGGATCGCCGGGCCTTCCGGGATCGTTCTCGGGCCTGGTGAGGGTCGGCTGCGAAGTCATGGGGTGGTTTTCCTTTGCGCCGGTGGAGCAGCCCCCGTATGAACGGGGTACGAGCCGGACCAGTGAAACGGAGGTGAATGAATTCGGAAACCTTTGATCCCAGATTTTTACTTGAGCTTTTCCATAGCTTCTATGGATTTGCTCACACTTTTCACGCAGGGCACCCGACGCGCCTTCCCGGGAACCCCCATGTCACACTCGGACCATGCGCGTGTATCTCGGCTCGGACCATGCGGGCTACGAACTCAAGAACCACCTCGTCGAGTGGCTCGGGGCGGCGGGCCACGAGCCCGTCGACTGCGGCCCGCACATCTACGACGCCCAGGACGACTACCCGCCCTTCTGCCTCCGTGCCGCCGAGCGGACCGCCGCGGACGAGGGCGCCCTCGGCATCGTGATCGGCGGCTCCGGCAACGGCGAGCAGATCGCCGCGAACAAGGTCGCGGGCGTACGGGCGGCCCTGGCGTGGAGCGAGGAGACGGCGGCACTGGGCCGCCAGCACAACAACGCCAACGTGATCGCGGTGGGCGCGCGCATGCACACCCAGGACGAGGCGACGAAGTTCGTCGAGACCTTCCTGGGCACCCCGTTCTCCGGTGACGAGCGCCACATCCGCCGGATCGACATGCTCGCCGCCTACGAGACCACCGGCGACCTCCCGCCCATCCCCCCGCACCACCCGCAGCAGTAACACCGCCAGGGCCCTCCCCTCGATGCACGGCCCCCGGGGGAGGGCGCCCGCTCCGTGGCGCACACCGCCGAGGCGACGCGCCGAGGCGCCGGCGGGACGCGGCAGACGCGGTCCCCGCCGGGGCCCGGGGCGGAGCCCCGGAACGAGCCGGCCATCCGGAACGAGCCGGGCCGTCCGGTCGACCCGGTCGGCCGGAACGAGCCGGGCCGCTGGGTCGACCGGTCGGCCGGAACGAGCCGGATCGCCCGGAACAAGTCGGGCCGTCCGGAACGAGTCGGGCTGCCCGGTCGGCTTGAACGAGCCGGATCGCCTGGAGCGAGCCGGATCGCCCGAAACGAGCCGGGCCGTCCGGTCGACCCGGTCGGCCGGGCGGTGGGCACGAGCCTGGAAGGACACCCCCCGTGCCGGAAGGCCACACCATCCACCGGCTGGCCGAGGACTACGCCGCCGCCTTCGCCGCCGGCACCCCCCTCCGCGTCACCAGCCCCCAGGGCAAGTTCGCCGACGCCGCCGCCCTCCTCGACCGCACGCCGCTGCACACCACCGACGCCCACGGCAAGCACCTGTTCCTCGGCTTCGGCGACGCCGAGCCCGCCGAGTGGGTCCACATCCACCTCGGCCTCTTCGGCAAGGTCACCTTCGGCCCGGCCCCCATACCGCCGCCCACGGACACCGTCCGGCTCCGCCTCGCCGACGCCACGTCCTACGTCGACCTGCGCGGCCCCACCACCTGCGCCCTGATCACGGACCCCGAGAAGCGGGCGGTCCACGACCGGCTCGGCCCCGACCCGCTGCGCCCGGACGCCGACCCGGCCCTCGCGTACCGCAGGATCGGCCGCAGCCGTACGACGATCGCCGCCCTCCTCATGGACCAGAAGGTCATCGCGGGCGTGGGCAACGTCTACCGCGCCGAGGTCCTCTTCCGGCACCGGATCGACCCCTACCGCGCGGGCCGGGACATCACCGCGGCCGAGTGGGACGCGATCTGGACCGATCTGGTCGCCCTGATGCGCGAGGGCGTCCGCCTCAACCGCATCGACACCGTCCGCCCCGAACACACCCCGGAGGCGATGGGACGCCCGCCGCGCGTCGACGACCACGGCGGCGAGGTGTACGTCTACCGCAGGGCCCACCTGCCCTGCCACATCTGTGGCGGCGAGATCCGCACCGCCGACCTCGCCGCCCGCAATCTGTTCTGGTGCCCGGACTGCCAGCGCCGCTGAACCGTCAGAACCCGTGCGGCAGCCACGGCGCCGGATCGCTTCCGAACGCCAGGGACGCCTCCGCCAGCGCGCCCCGCCGCGACTCGTCCACCCGGCCCGCCGCCGCGAGCGCCGTGAGACTCACCCCGCCCAGATACGCCGCACCCAACTCCCGTACCGAAAGGGCGAGATCGGCCGGTTCCTCCGTACGCTCGCAGGACGCGCCCTTGGCGTCCCCGCTCAGCCGCCAACGCCCCGCGTTCCAGGGGCAGAAGGCGTCCTCCACCTCGAACACGACGTCCACCGGCGCCCGGTACGTCCGCGCCTGGAGGGCCGCGCCGACGTCGACCAGCCGTACGTACAGCGAGTCCCGTAGCTCCGGCCGGCACCGGCGGATGTCGGACACCATGTACTGCCACGCCTCGTCGACCGGCCGGCCGCGCGCCACCAGCGTCGACGTCAGGTCGATGCCGAACAGGAACCGCCACAGCGCCGCGTCCGCCGCCGGATCCAGCGCGGCCAGGGTGCTCAGGATCACCGAGCCCTCGTGTCCCGCCGGGCCGTACTCCCCCTTCACCCGGTACCGCGCGTACCCGACCGTCCGGCCGTCCCGTTCGGCGACGACGCACTGCAGCGGCGACGCCCCGCCCCGGCCGCTCGCCGGGTCCAGCGTCCCCAGCCGCTCCCAGCCGGGCTGCCGCGCGAGCATCCCCGGCCGACCCGGCACGAGCCGGGCGTACACCGCCTCGCACGCGTCGAGCACGTCGGCGGGGGCCGCGTACCGCACCCGTACGTCATCCGTACCGGGCGGGACCGACAGACTCGTACGACTCGTGTCGATCTCGGCGTTGACCTGGAAGGTGGCCGCCTCGTACCCGAACCGGCCGTAGATCGCCGGCTCCGACGCCGTGAGCACCGCCAGCGGCTCGCCCCAGGACCGGATGTCGTCCAGCTGGCGTCGCATCATCGTCCGCAGCACGCCGCGCCGCCGGTGCGTGGCGGCCACGCTGACGCCCGTGACGCCCGCGGCCGGCACGGGGTCACCGCCGGGCACGGTCAGCCGGAACGAGAACGCGCCCGCCGTCCCCACGCACTCGTCGCCGTCCCAAAAACCCAGAAAACGGTCGTACTCGGTGAACGAGTTCCACAGTTCGCGTTCCTCGTCCGACTCCTCGCCACCGCCGAACGCGCGGATCAGGTTCGCGTACCACTTGTCCCAATCGTCCGGCCGTAGCACGCGAAGTCCGGTTGCGGGGCCCGTTTTCTCGGTCGTCATGCGCCCTCCCTACCAGTGCCGTACCGGACGGGCGAGGCAATTTCTCCCGCGCGGCCCCACGACGGCGCCTGGTGAAGTTGACTGTGAAGTCGGCCCGGCAAGGGGACAACCAGGACCTCCCGTGCCAAGTGGCCGGTCCGATGGATAGGGTCCCGAACTAATGGCAGCAGGACGAGAGCGGCGCGCGGAAGCCGACACGTTCACGGCCCGGTTGAAGAAGCAGTGGCACCGGGCCCGCGTCGGCGTGCGCCGGAGCGCCGTCGACTACTTCCGCGGCGACGGCTCGGACTGGGTCGCGCTCGCCGGACTGTTCCTCACCGTCCCGCTGATCACGGCCGGGACACTCGTCAACTCGGTGTGGTGCGCGCCCGCCGCGCTGGTCCTGCCGATCGTCGTCGGCGGCCTGCTGCTGCGCCCGGCGAGCCTCCTCGGCCTGTACGCCGCCGCGGCGACCGCGCTGATCGTGGAGTCGGTGCAACTCGGCCCCTACACCGAGGGCGCGGCCCGGGTCACCCCGGGCGTGGTCCTCACCGTCGCGGCCTGCGGTTTCTTCGGGCTGCTCGTCGCACAGTTCCGCAGCCGGGTGGGCGTGCCCTGGCGGCGCGGCGGCACCATGCTGTTCGACCTGCGCGAACGCATCCGGGTGCAGAGCAAGCTGCCGAAACTCCCCGACGGCTGGCACCGCGAGATGGCCCTGCGCCCGGCGGGCGGCCAGTCCTTCTCGGGCGACTTCGTGGTCGCGGCCCGCACCAACGGCGGGCGCACCCTGGAGGTCGTGCTCACCGATGTCTCCGGCAAGGGCATGGACGCCGCCTCGCGCGCCCTGCTGCTCTCCGGCGCCTTCGGCGGTCTCCTCGGCAGCCTCCCGCCGCACGCCTTCCTCCCCGCCGCCAACGGCTATCTGCTGCGCCAGGACTGGGACGAGGGCTTCGCCACCTCCATCCACCTGGTGCTCGACCTGGACTCCGGCGACTACGAGCTCTACTCCGCCGGGCACCCGCCGGGCCTCCAGCTCAGCGCGGGCAGCGGACGCTGGGAGGAGAAGGCGGCCGACGGCCCGCTGCTGGGCGTGTACGACGGCGCCCAGTTCGACTCGGTGAAGGGCTCGCTGCGCCCCGGGGACGTGCTGATGCTGTTCACGGACGGCCTGGTGGAGACCTCCGACCGGGACATCGTCGAGGGCATCGACCGCCTCACCGGCGAGGCCGACCGCTATGTCGCGGGCGGCTTCCACGGCGCCGCCTGGCACCTCATCGAGGCGGTCGCCAAGGACGTCAACGACGACCGGGCGCTGCTGCTGATCTGCCGCGAGGGCCCGACGGCCGCCGCGGCGACCCGCTGACCCGTGCACACTGGGCGGGTGACCGGAACGACACCGATGCCCCTGGCCGAGATCGAGGCCACCGCCCGCGCCGCGCACGCCGGCCAGACCGACAAGGCGGGCCGGCCCTACGCCGAACACCTCCGGGCCGTCGCCGAGGGGGTACGGGCACGCGGCGGCGACGAGGAGCAGATCGCGGCGGCCTGGCTGCACGACGCCGTCGAGGACGACAAGCTGTCCCGGCGGTGGCTGGAGGAGGCGGCGCTGACCCGGCGGACCAAGGACATCGTCCTCGCGGTCACCAAACGGGCCGGGGAGCCGCCCGAGGCGTACGCGGCCCGGATCCTCGCCACCCCCGGCGCGCTGCTGGTGAAGGAGGCGGACCTGGCGCACAACGCCGACCCGGCCCGCCTCGCCGTACTGGACGGACCGACCCGCACACGACTGACCGAGAAGTACACGCGGATGCGCGCGCTCCTCGGTCTCGTGGTCCCGTGAAGGGGGAGGGGGACTCCTAGGCGGAGACCTTCTCGCGGGTCTCCTTCTTCTCCCGCCGCTCGCGTTCGCGGGCCTGTTCGGCGGCGTCCCGCTTGAACGCCCACTCCATCCTCGGCTCCATCACGAACCGGAACGTCCGCCGTACGGGGGCGGTGCACAGCAGGGTCACCAGGGCCGCCGCCAGGACGCTCACGGCGATCTCGCCGAGCGGCTGACGCAGCACGGAGTGCTCGAACCAGCCCTGGTAGTCGCCGGCCTTCACCACGAAGCCGTGCAGCAGATAGCCGTACAGCGTGCCCGCGCCGAGCGCCGTGAACCACATGTGGCGGCCCGGCACCCAGGCGAAGAAGCAGGCGGTCAGCAGCAGCGAGCAGCCGAACATCGCGAGCACCATGACCGGGCCGGCCCACCACGGCGCGCCCAGCTCCTGCGCGGCGTCACGGTGGTAGAACCACGCGGTGTTCATCCGCGGCACCGCCCACCAGCCGAAGGCCAGCGCCGCCGCGAACACCGGCGCCGCCGCGATCCGTACCGACCGGCGGCGCACCATGCGGAAGTGCTCCGGCCGCATGCACAGACCGAGCACGAAGTACGGCAGGAACTGCAGCACGCGCTGCAGGTCGAGGTCGTCGCCGATCCCGGGGGTGGCACTGGCCAGCACGGCGATGCCGAGGGCCAGCGGCAGCGGGTGCCGTACCGCGTTCCAGATCGGCGTGGTCAGCCGCCACACGAACAGCGCGACCAGGAACCAGGTCAGGTACCAGGGGTCGAGCAGGCTGATCTCCTGTTCCGGGGCGTGGTCGACGACCCGCCGGAACAGGGGATAGGCGGTCTCGAACACGACGTACGGCACGGCGACGCCGGTGACCAGCCGGCGCAGCCGGTCGGGCCGCATGTCGAAACTGCGCGAGAAGAAGCCGGAGATGATGATGAAGGCCGGCATGTGGAACGTGTACACGACCGTGTACGCCGCCTCCAGGACCCGGCTGTCGCCCTTGAGGGGTTCCCAGGCGTGGCCGACCGCCACCAGCACGATCGCCAGGTACTTGGCGTTGTCGAAGAACGCGTCGCGCTGTTTGCCGTGCGGGCTCTTCGTGTGCGGGCTCTTCGTGTGCGGGCTCTTCGTGCGTGGGCTCGGCACTCCGGGCGCCGGTGACTGCGCCGGGGGGAGCGGCGTTCTGCGGTTGCCGTACGGTCGCTGCGAGTTCGTCACTGACCCTCCCGGCGGGAACTCGGGGAGTCGATCGGTGAGCTCGCCGCGCTTGCGGGGGACGAGGCAGCGTGGAACATCTGAGGCACCCTAGCGCCGTCCGCTGCATTTCGTAAAACGCCCGACGTCGTTCCTGGTATTCGGCTCGGGTACCCCGGATTGGGGAAAGTGATCGGCATGATCGGCGTGATGGTCAACACGCTGTGCATGGAGGGGACTTGGTCGGTACTCGGGTCGCCCTTGTCGTGATTATTCCGGACTAAACCATGCATAAGCCCGGCAGGCGACTCCGGTGATATGTCCAGCTTGGGTATGTCTCTGTCGTATCGATCCAAGGGTTGCGGGAGTATCTGCGGCGACAATTCGAATTAGCTGCGGACGCGTTGTGTGGAGACGGAAACGATCCTGTTGAATTCCCTGTGCGGGTGTTCCTTCGAATTGCCGTGCGACACGGCGCCGTTGGCCCGTGCGGACGGTCGCGCGCGGGTGGGGCCGGCCACGCCGGGACGGATGATGCGTCAGCCGCCGCATAGGGCGGCCGTGTTGGTGGCACGATGGTTCTGGCGGGGTGCGCGTGGTCGCGTCGCCCGGGCCGGGGAAGCGGAACCGACCGAGGGTGTGATCAGTTGTGGCCATTTCACTGTCCGTGGTGCTGCTGTTGGCGATCATCCTGGTGGTGCTGATGAGAGGCGGCTCCATCAAGGCAGGACCGGCGATCGTCGCCATCCTCTTCGGCTTCTTCCTCGCCTCCACCGGCATGGCCGACGACATCCAGCGGTTCCTGGACTCGATAGCCGAGATGATCAACTCGATCAGCTTCTGACCCCGCCCGCCCCCGCGCGGAAACGATTCCGGGCCGCCTCCCGCCGAGAGCGGAGACGATCCGGGCCTCCTACCGCGGAGAAAAGCGATCAGGGCCGGGCCGGAGGAATGATCCTCCGGCCCGGCCCTGAGCCGTATGGAGCGGGCGACGGGAATCGAACCCGCGTAGCTAGTTTGGAAGACTAGGGCTCTACCATTGAGCTACGCCCGCACAGAGCGCGCCGCGCGTCGGTGACCGCGGCACTGACAGGCATCGTAGCGGGTCGTGCGCCCTCGTCGCACACCCCGTTTCCGGACCGCCCCGGCGCGGCACCGCGCCCGTGAAACGCGGCGGCCGTTCCGCCCGGGTGCATGTACCCTACGTGTCGCACCAGACGGGGTGTGGCGCAGCTTGGTAGCGCGTCCGCTTTGGGAGCGGAAGGCCGTGGGTTCAAATCCCGCCACCCCGACCAGCCACCTGCTCATGCGGTGGTGATCGCCTTTTGGGTGCCGTAGCCGCTGCCGTTACTATGCAAGCTGCACGCCCTGTGTGTCTCTGAAGTCCTCCGGGCGGCGAATCGGCCGGACCTCTCTGGTCCCGGCAGAACCCGAGAAGTCAGCCACAAGGAGACCGAACCGTGAAGAGCGCCGTGGAGACCCTGAACCCGACCCGGGTTCGGCTCACTGTCGAGGTGCCCTTCGAGGAGCTCAAGGACAGCCTCGACGCGGCGTACAAGAAGATCAACCAGCAGGTCACGGTGAAGGGCTTCCGCAAGGGCAAGGTCCCGGCCCGGGTCATCGACCAGCGCTTCGGCCGCGGTGCGGTGCTGGAGGAGGCCGTCAACGACGCCCTCCCGAAGTTCTACACCGACGCGGTCAACGAGGCCGAGCTGAGCCCGCTGGGCCAGCCCGAGGTGGACATCACGGAGCTGAAGGACGGCGAGACGCTGAACTTCACCGCCGAGGTCGACATCCGCCCGGCCATCGAGATCCCGGACTACTCCGGCATCGAGGTCGAGGTCGACGCGGTCGAGGTCACCGACGAGGACGTCGAGAAGTCGGTCGAGCAGCTCCGTGAGCGCTTCGCCTCCACCTCCCCGGTGGAGCGCGCCGCCGAGGACGGCGACGTCGTCACCATCGACCTGGAGGCCAAGGTCGACGGCGAGGTCCTCGAGGACGGCGTCGCGAGCGGTGTGTCGTACACCATCGGCTCCGGCGAGCTGCTGGAGGGCATCGACGACGCCGTGAAGGGCCTGGAGGCCGGTGGCGAGGCCACCTTCACCTCCGAGCTCAAGGGCGGCTCGGCGGCCGGCAAGGAGTCCGAGGTCACCGTCAAGGTGTCCCAGGTCGCCGCCCGTGAGCTGCCGGAGCTGGACGACGAGTTCGCCCAGCTCGCGTCCGAGTTCGACACCCTCGAGGAGCTGAAGGCGGACAGCCGCAAGCGCCTGGAGAACATGAAGCAGTACGACCAGGCCACGCAGGCCCAGGAGCGCGTCCTGGAGAAGCTGCTCGAGCTGGTCGAGGTCCCGGTCCCCGAGAAGCTGCTCGAGGACGAGATCAACACCCGCAAGCACAACCTCGAGCACCACCAGCTCGGCCAGATGGGCCTCGACCTCGCGAAGTACCTGGAGATCCAGGGCAAGACCGAGGAGGAGTTCGAGACCGAGACCCGCGAGGCCGCGGTCAAGGGCATCAAGACCCAGTTCGTGCTCGACGAGCTCGTCAAGCAGGAGAAGCTCAACGTCAACCAGGAGGAGCTCACCGAGCACCTCATGCGGCGCGCGGCCTCCTCCGGCATGTCCCCCGACCAGTTCGCCCAGGCCGTCGTCGAGCAGGGCCAGGTCCCGCTCCTCGTCGGCGAGGTCGCCCGCGGCAAGGCCCTGGCCTCCGTGGTCGAGAAGGCCACGGTCAAGGACACCAACGGCGAGATCGTCGACCTCGAGGAGGAGGACGAGGAGGAGACCGAGGCCTCCTCCGAGTCGACCGAGGCCGAGGCCACAGAGGCCCCCGCCGAGGAGAAGACCGAGGGCTGACCCCCGCATCACCTCTGACGTGATCACCAGGGCCCCGGAGTGCGCGACACTCCGGGGCCCTGGTGTCTGGTCGCCGGGGTGCGCGACACTCCGGGGCCCTGGTGTCCGGCGTCGGGCGGCCCACCCAGGGGCGCGGGGCTGTGACGATGTGCGGCTCCGCCGCGTGGGCGCGACCAGGCCCCACCGGGCCGCAGCCGCCCACGAACCAGTGGCCCCCCGCCGGGAAGACGAACGGCGCTCCCCGCGGAGCACACCGCGGAGCTCATCGCGAGGTACACCCCTCTACGCCCCCGGCGAACACTCCCGTTACCGGGATTCCCTGGCGGAGTCACCGCGTTAGGGTCCTTGAATACCAGGGGACGCGAGTCACCGAATACGGCTCCGACCCCGTAGGGACACGTGAGACGGCCCGGCGCCGTCGTAAGACGAGCAGGTGGATACGTGACGAATCTGATGCCCTCAGCCGCCGGCGAGCCCTCCATCGGTGGTGGCCTCGGCGACCAGGTCTACAACCGGCTGCTCGGCGAGCGGATCATCTTCCTCGGCCAGCCGGTCGACGACGACATTGCCAACAAGATCACCGCACAGCTGCTGCTCCTTGCCTCCGACCCGGACAAGGACATCTACCTGTACATCAACAGCCCCGGCGGCTCCATCACGGCCGGCATGGCGATCTACGACACCATGCAGTACATCAAGAACGACGTGGTGACGATCGCCATGGGCCTGGCGGCCTCCATGGGCCAGTTCCTGCTGAGCGCCGGCACCCCCGGCAAGCGTTTCGCGCTGCCGAACGCCGAGATCCTGATCCACCAGCCGTCCGCCGGTCTCGCCGGCTCGGCCTCGGACATCAAGATCCACGCCGAGCGGCTGCTGCACACCAAGAAGCGCATGGCCGAGCTGACGTCCCAGCACACCGGCCAGACGGTCGAGCAGATCACCCGCGACTCCGACCGTGACCGCTGGTTCGACGCCTTCGAGGCCAAGGAGTACGGCCTCATCGACGACGTGATCGCCACGGCCGCCGGCATGCCGGGCGGCGGCGGCACCGGGGCCTGAGCGGCCTCGCGGAGCCCTCGCGGCCCCGTGGACGCCCCACCGGGCCCCCGGGCCCGGTGAACAGCCCCAGCAGCCCCAGCCGACCGCCTCAGCCCCTTTCAGGAGACACCGTGAACAGCTTCCCCGGCAGCGGCCTGCACGACCGCACGCCCGCCGCCTCCGAGGGCCGGTACACCGGCCCCTCGGCCGAGTCCCGCTACGTCATCCCGCGCTTCGTCGAGCGCACCTCCCAGGGCATCCGCGAGTACGACCCGTACGCGAAGCTCTTCGAGGAGCGCGTGATCTTCCTCGGCGTGCAGATCGACGACGCCTCCGCCAACGACGTCATGGCGCAGCTGCTGTGCCTGGAGTCGATGGACCCCGACCGGGACATCTCGGTCTACATCAACAGCCCCGGCGGCTCCTTCACCGCGCTCACGGCGATCTACGACACGATGCAGTACGTGAAGCCGGACATCCAGACGGTCTGCATGGGCCAGGCGGCCTCCGCCGCCGCCGTCCTGCTGGCCGCCGGTACGCCCGGCAAGCGCATGGCGCTGCCGAACGCGCGCGTGCTGATCCACCAGCCGTACAGCGAGACCGGCCGCGGTCAGGTCTCCGACCTGGAGATCGCCGCCAACGAGATCCTCCGGATGCGGAGCCAGCTGGAGGAGATGCTGGCCAAGCACTCCACCCGGCCGCTCGACAAGATCCGCGAGGACATCGAGCGCGACAAGATCCTCACGGCCGAGGACGCGCTGGAGTACGGCCTGATCGACCAGATCATCACCACCCGGAAGATGGACAACACCAGCCTGCGCTGACGCGGGGCGGGGGTGTAACGTCTGCCGCCCCTTGGCACGGTTTGGCACGGTTCACGTCAAAGCGAACCGTGCCAAGGGGGGCCCGAACGGGGGGCCAGGCAAGGTACCGTCGGACATAAGGCAGCACCAGGAGCCGCCGGACGCCCGCGTCCAGGCGACTCCCAGGCGAAGGGGAAGCACACCGTGGCACGCATCGGTGACGGCGGCGATCTGCTCAAGTGCTCGTTCTGCGGCAAGAGCCAGAAGCAGGTCAAGAAGCTCATCGCAGGGCCCGGTGTGTACATCTGCGACGAGTGCATCGATCTCTGCAACGAGATCATCGAGGAAGAGCTCGCCGAGACCAGTGAGGTCCGCTGGGAGGAGCTGCCCAAGCCCCGCGAGATCTACGAGTTCCTCGAGGGGTACGTGGTGGGGCAGGAGGCGGCCAAGAAGGCCCTCTCCGTCGCCGTGTACAACCACTACAAGCGCGTCCAGGCCGGCGAGAACGGCGGCGCGCAGGGCCGCGAGGACGCCATCGAGCTGGCGAAGTCCAACATCCTCCTGCTGGGCCCCACGGGCTCCGGCAAGACCCTGCTGGCCCAGACCCTCGCCCGCATGCTGAACGTCCCGTTCGCGATCGCCGACGCCACGGCGCTCACGGAGGCGGGATACGTCGGCGAGGACGTCGAGAACATCCTGCTGAAGCTGATCCAGGCGGCCGACTACGACGTCAAGAAGGCCGAGACCGGGATCATCTACATCGACGAGATCGACAAAGTCGCCCGCAAGAGTGAAAACCCCTCGATCACGCGCGACGTGTCGGGCGAGGGCGTCCAGCAGGCCCTGCTGAAGATCCTGGAGGGCACCACGGCCTCCGTCCCGCCGCAGGGCGGCCGCAAGCACCCGCACCAGGAGTTCATCCAGATCGACACGACGAACGTGCTGTTCATCGTGGGCGGCGCCTTCGCCGGACTGGAGAAGATCATCGAGGGCCGGGCGGGCGCCAAGGGCATCGGCTTCGGCGCGACGATCATCTCCAAGCAGGAGCGGGAGTCCAAGGACCAGTTCGAGGAGGTCATGCCGGAGGACCTGGTCAAGTTCGGCATGATCCCCGAGTTCATCGGCCGGCTCCCGGTCATCACGAGCGTCCACAACCTCGACCGCGAGGCCCTGCTCCAGATCCTCGTCGAGCCGCGCAACGCGCTGGTGAAGCAGTACCAGCGCCTCTTCGAACTCGACGGCGTGGAGCTGGACTTCGAGCGCGAGGCGCTGGAGGCCATCGCCGACCAGGCCATCCTCCGCCAGACCGGCGCCCGCGGCCTGCGCGCCATCATGGAGGAGGTCCTCCAGGGCGTGATGTACGAGGTCCCGTCCCGCAAGGACGTCGCCCGCGTGGTCATCACGGCCGACGTGGTCCTCTCCAACGTCAACCCGACCCTGATCCCGCGCGACGCCCGCGGCCGGGGCTCGGGCGAGCAGAAGACGGCGTAGCCGCCACCGCGGCAACGCGAAGGGGCCCCGGGTCGACCCGGGGCCCCTTCGGCGTCCGTACGGTTCAGGCCTCGACCCGCGCCGCGGAGCGCAGTTCGGCGGCGAACGAGGCGACGTCGTCCGTGGCGGGAGTGCCGCTGCCGCCCGGCGCGGGAGGCTGGGGCGGCATGCCGTGCTGCGGCTGCTGACCGTACGGGGGCTGCCGCGGCCGGCCGTAACCCGGCCGGCCGGGCGGGGGAGCCTGCCGGGGGGAGCCGTAGCCGGGCCGCGGAACCTGCGGCGGCTGGCCGTACGGCCCCGGCTGCTGCCCGCCGTACGGCCCCGGCTGGTCGTAGCTCATCACGGGGTCCCCCTCCGGTCGCCGACGCGGTGCGGATCAGGCCTTGACGCGGATCTGCTCGCGGAGCTTGGTGGTGAGGTCGACCGCGGTGTCCTTGCCGACGCCCGTGCCGTTGTTGTCACCGGGTGAGACCATGGCGACCGTGCTGTAGTCGGCCCAGGCGCAGAACCAGTCGGTCGACTCCTTCTTGGTCAGCGCGTTGGTGCTCTTGGTCGACTGGCACTTGGCGACCGCGCCGTCGATCTCGACCTCCTCGGGGTCGCCGATCAGCTCGGCGTTCTGCATCCCGCCGGTGTCACTGGTCGAGCTCTCCTTGACCTCCTTCTGGATGTTGGCGAAGAACTTGTCCAGGACGCTCTGGGGGTCGGCGATCTCGCCGTAACCGCCCACCATCGTCATGCCCTTGGCGGTCAGCAGCTCGGCCTGGTCGGGAAGCGTGGAGGGATCCTCGGGGTCGTAGTTGCCGAAGTCGGCGGTCGACCACTGCCCGACGATGGCCGTACCGTTCTTGACGCCGCTCTTCTCCATGTCCTCCGCGGTGTCGGAGTCGCTGCTCTCATTGCCCTCGCCGACCAGCTTGTACTCGCTGAGCACCGTCGCCGGCGTCGTCAGCTTGTGCGCCCCGTCGTCCTCCAGGCCGCCCGCGCCGCCGCCCCCGCCGATCACGAAGTACGCGCCCACGCCGATCGCCGCCACGACCGCCACCGCGCCGATGATGATCCCGGCCTTCTTGCCGCCGCCGCCCGGGGCGGGGGGCTGGGGCGGCATGCCGTACTGGGGCTGGCCGTACGGGGGCTGCTGGCCGTACGGCTGCTGCGGCGGGACACCGGGCTGGCCGGGCTGCTGCGGGTAGCCGTATCCGGGCTGGCCGGGCGGGGGAGCCTGCTGGGGGTAGCCGTAGCCGGGCTGCGGAGCCTGCGGCTGCTGGCCGTAAGGTCCCGGCTGGCCGTACGGCCCGGGCTGCTGCGGCTGCTGCCCGCCGTACGGGCCCGGCTGGTTGTAGCTCATTACGGGGTTCCCCCTCCAGGTGCTTATGCGTTGCTGACATCCTGACTCAGGAGTGACGCGTTCAGGCCGCCGGGGGTCGCACCGTTACAGAGAAACGCGTTTCGGGACAGGCCCGTGACGCCTCTAAACTGAGCCCCGTGACCGAGAACGCTCAGCAGGAGCCACCAGCGCCCACGACCGAACTGCCGACCCAGTACGCGCCGGCCGATGTAGAGGGGCCGCTGTACGAGCGCTGGGTGGAGCGCGGTTACTTCGAGGCGGACGCCAAGAGCGAGAAGCCTCCGTACACCGTCGTCATCCCGCCGCCGAACGTCACCGGCAGCCTGCACCTCGGGCACGCGTTCGAGCACACGCTCATCGACGCCCTGACCCGCCGCAAGCGCATGCAGGGCTTCGAGACGCTGTGGCAGCCCGGCATGGACCACGCCGGCATCGCCACGCAGAACGTCGTCGAGCGGGAGCTCGCCAAGGAGGGCAAGTCCCGCCACGACCTCGGCCGTGAGGCGTTCATCGAGCGGGTCTGGCAGTGGAAGGGCGAGTCCGGCGGGCAGATCTCCGGTCAGATGCGCCGCCTCGGTGACGGCGTCGCCTGGTCGCGTGAGCGCTTCACGATGGACGAGGGCCTGTCCCAGGCCGTCCAGACCATCTTCAAGCGGCTCTACGACGACGAGCTGATCTACCGTGCCGAGCGCATCATCAACTGGTGCCCGCGCTGTCTGACCGCGATCTCCGACATCGAGGTCGACTACCAGGACGACGACGGCGAGCTCGTCTCCATGAAGTACGGCGAGGGGGACGAGACGATCGTCGTCGCCACGACCCGTGCCGAGACGATGCTCGGTGACACGGCCGTCGCCGTCCACCCCGAGGACGAGCGCTACAAGCACCTCGTCGGCAAGCTCGTCAAGCTGCCGCTGACCGACCGTTCCATCCCGGTCGTCGCCGACGAGCACGTCGACCCCGAGTTCGGCACGGGTGCCGTCAAGGTCACCCCGGCGCACGACCCGAACGACTTCGAGATCGGCCGGCGGCACGGTCTGCCGTCCATCGCCGTGATGGACGAGCACGCGGTCATCACCGCCCACGGCCCCTTCCAGGGCCTGGACCGGCTGGAGGCCCGCTCGGCCATCGTCGCCGCGCTGCGCGCCGAGGGCCGGATCGTCGCCGAGAAGCGGCCGTACGTCCACTCGGTCGGCCACTGCTCGCGCTGCAAGACCACCATCGAGCCCCGGCTGTCCATGCAGTGGTGGGTCAAGGTCGGCCCGCTGGCGAAGGCGGCCGGTGACGCCGTCCGCGACGGCAAGGTCAAGATCCATCCGCAGGAGATGGAGAAGCGGTACTTCGACTGGGTCGACAACCTCCACGACTGGTGCATCTCGCGGCAGTTGTGGTGGGGCCACCGCATCCCGGTCTGGTACGGGCCGAACGGCGAGGTCGTCTGCGTCGGACCGGACGACGAGGCCCCGGCCGGCGAGGGCTGGCACCAGGACACCGACGTCCTCGACACCTGGTTCTCCTCCGGCCTGTGGCCGTTCTCCACGCTCGGCTGGCCCGAGCGGACGGAGTCGCTCGCGAAGTTCTACCCGAACTCCGTCCTGGTCACCGGCTACGACATCCTCTTCTTCTGGGTCGCCCGGATGATGATGTTCGGCCTGTACGCGATGGACGGCACCCCGCCGTTCCACACCATCGCCCTGCACGGCATGGTCCGCGACCAGTTCGGCAAGAAGATGTCGAAGTCCTTCGGCAACGCGGTCAACCCGCTGGACTGGATGGACAAGTACGGCAGCGACGCGCTCCGCTTCACCCTCGCCCGCGGCGCCAACCCCGGTGTCGACGTGCCGATCGGCGAGGACTGGGTCCAGGGCTCACGGAACTTCGCCAACAAGATCTGGAACGCGACGCGTTTCGCGCTGATGAACGGCGCGACGGTCGAGGGTCCGCTGCCGGACGCGTCGGAGATGTCGTCGACCGACCGCTGGATCCTGTCCCGGCTGAACTCGGTCGTCGCCGAAGTCGACGCGTACTACGACGACTACCAGTTCGCCAAGCTGTCGGACGCGCTGTTCCACTTCGCGTGGGACGAGGTGTTCGACTGGTACGTCGAGCTGTCCAAGACGACGTTCCAGGCGGGCGGGGAACCGGCCGAGGTCAGCAAGCGGGTCCTCGGCGAGGTGCTGGACGTCACGCTGCGGCTGTTGCACCCGGTGGTCCCGTTCGTCACGGAGACGCTGTGGACGACGCTGACGGGGGGCGAGTCGGTCGTCATCGCCGAGTGGCCGTCCGACAGCGGCTTCCGGGACGCGGACGCCGAGCGGGAGATCGGGACGCTGCAGTCCGTCATCACCGAGGTCCGCCGCTTCCGCGCCGACCAGGGCCTGCAGCCCGGCCAGCGGGTCCCGGCCCGGCTGACCCTCGACGGTACGGCGCTGGCCCCGCACGAGCCGGCCGTCCGGCAGCTGCTGCGCCTCCAGCCGGAGGGCGAGTCCTTCACGGCGACGGCGACGCTGCCGGTGGCGGGTGTCGAGGTCGCGCTGGACCTGTCCGGTGTGATCGACGTCGCCGCCGAGCGGAAGCGCCTGGCCAAGGACCTCGCCGCCGCCGAGAAGGAGAAGGCCCAGGCGACGGCGAAGCTCGGCAACGAGGCGTTCCTGTCGAAGGCCCCGGACCACGTGGTCGACAAGATCCGCACGCGCCTGACCAAGGCGGAGGAGGACATCACCCGACTCCAGACCCAACTCGACCGCCTGCCCCCGTCGTAACCCCCCGCGACTGCGGGCAGCCACACCTGCGCGACTGCGGGCAGTCGTGCCTCCCCCAGTGCCTCAAGGGCCTGGGAGGTACCCCCAGGGCGGCACGGGTGGGCGATGGGGGCACCTCCCGCTCGAGCAGAGCCGAGAGTGGGGGAGGCACCCCGCGAGCGCGGGTGAGCGAAACCCCGCGACGGCAACCGAAGGCTCCCGGAACCACACGGCTCCGGGAGCCTTCGGTCGTCCGGGGACGGGTCGCGCCGCTCGGCGCTTACGAGGTGCAGCCTGCGCCCACTCGTGCCGCCGCACCTGCGCGACTGTCCGCAGGCTGCCCCAGCGGCGCGACTGCCCGCAGGCGGCGGCACGAGGGGGTGCGGGCCGGGTACGTAGACTGGTCCCCGTGAGTGAGCTCCCCCCTGATGACAGCGAGCAGCCCGAGCCCGTCGACGGCTTCGACGAGATCGTCGAGGCCGAGACAGACCGCGACCCCGACCTCGCGGTGATCGAGGCCGGCAGCCGCACCCTGCGCACCCAGGGCGGCCCGCCCCAGGCGGACGTGCCCGCCCGCCCCGCCGACCCCGAGGTCGACAAGGCCCTGCGCGAGGTCGAGGCGGAGCTCGCCACCCGCTGGGGCGAGACCAAGCTGGAGCCCTCGGTCGCCCGCATCGCCGCGCTGATGGACGTCCTGGGCGAGCCCCAGCGCTCGTACCCCTCGATCCACATCACCGGCACCAACGGCAAGACCTCCACCGCCCGCATGATCGAGGCCCTGCTCGGCGCCTTCGAGCTGCGCACCGGCCGCTACACCTCCCCGCACGTCCAGTCGGTCACCGAGCGGATCAGCCTCGACGGGGCGCCCGTCTCCGCCGAGCGGTTCATCGAGACGTACCAGGACGTCAAGCCGTACGTCGAGATGGTGGACGCCCGGCAGGAGTACCGGCTGTCCTTCTTCGAGGTGCTCACCGGCATGGCGTACGCCGCCTTCGCCGACGCCCCCGTGGACGTGGCGGTCGTCGAGGTCGGCATGGGCGGCAGCTGGGACGCGACGAACGTGATCGACGCCGGCGTCGCCGTGGTGACGCCGATCGACCTCGACCACACCGACCGGCTCGGCACCACGCCCGCCGAGATCGCCGGCGAGAAGTCCGGCATCGTCAAGCGGGACGCGACGGTGATCATGGCGCAGCAGCCGGTGGACGCCGCGCAGGTGCTGCTGAAGAAGGCCGTCGAGGTGGACGCGACGGTGGCCCGTGAGGGCCTGGAGTTCGGGGTCGTGGCCCGGCAGGTCGCCGTCGGCGGCCAGCTGGTGACGCTGCGCGGACTCGGCGGCGAGTACCCCGAGGTGTACCTGCCGCTGCACGGCGAGCACCAGGCCCACAACGCGGCCGTGGCGCTCGCCGCCGTGGAGGCGTTCTTCGGCGTCGGCGCCCAGCACGCCCAGCCGCTCGACATCGACACCGTGCGCAAGGCGTTCGCGGCCGTCGCCTCCCCGGGCCGGCTGGAGGTCGTACGGCGTTCGCCGACCGTCGTCCTGGACGCCGCCCACAATCCGGCGGGCGCGCGGGCGGCGGCCGCCGCGATCGGGGAGGCGTTCCAGTTCAGCCGGCTCATCGGCGTGGTCGGCGCGAGCGGCGACAAGAACGTGCGCGGACTGCTGGAGGCGTTCGAGCCGGTCTTCGCCGAGGTCGTCGTCACCCAGAACTCCAGCCACCGCGCGATGGACGCCGACGAGCTGGCGGGAATCGCGGTCGAGGTGTTCGGCGAGGACCGCGTCCAGGTCGAGCCGCGGCTGCCGGACGCCCTGGAGGCCGCGATCACGCTGGCCGAGGAGGAGGGCGAGTTCGCGGGCGGCGGTGTGCTCGTCACCGGTTCCGTCATCACCGTCGGCGAGGCCCGACTGCTCCTGGGGAGGGGCTGAGATCCCGTGCGTACGCTCTGCGCCTCGACGCTGATCGGCGAGTTCTTCATCATCGGTTTCGCCGGGCTGGTCGCGATGAAGGACGCGGACCTGTCCACCGGCACGGTGTGGACGGTCTGCGGCATCGCGATGTTCCTGTCCGTGGCCCTGTGCGGGATGGTCACCCGGCCCGGCGGGGTGGCCCTCGGCTGGGCGCTGCAGATCGCCCTGATCGCCTCCGGTGTCTTCGTCCCGATGATGTTCTTCATGGGCGCGCTCTTCGCGCTGCTGTGGTGGGCATCGGTGCACTTCGGGCGAAAGGTGGACGAAGCCAAGGCCCGTTTCGCCGCGCAGGCGGAGCAGCCTGACGCTGCGTGACAGATGTCCCGACACGCCCGGTAATCTCGTCCTCCCGCACCACTTCCCGCACAAGGAGCTCCGTCGTGACCCAGCGCACCCTCGTCCTCCTCAAGCCCGACGCCGTACGTCGTGGCCTGACCGGCGAGATCATCAGCCGTATCGAGCGCAAGGCCGGCTGGCAGATCACCGCGCTGGAGCTGCGGGCCCTGGGCCAGGACACGCTGGAGCAGCACTACGGCGAGCACAAGGGCAAGCCGTTCTACGAGCCGCTGGTGGAGTTCATGGCCTCCGGGCCGGTCGTGGCGATGATCGTCGAGGGTGAGCGGGTCATCGAGGGTGTGCGCCAACTGGCCGGTCCCACCGACCCGATCGCCGCCGCGCCGGGATCGATCCGCGGCGATTTCGGTGTGATCGTCCGGGAGAACCTGATCCACGCCTCCGACTCCGAGGAGTCCGCCGAGCGCGAGGTGAAGATCTTCTTCCCGGGTCGTGCGTAACCCGCGCACTCGGACGTGCGCGAATCCCGCGCATAACGATCACATCGCGGCGGCGGCCGGCGTGTTTGGCCGCCTGTCGGACGGTCTGGGGGCTTTGCCCCCGGACCTTTTTTGGCATATGCGCGGCGTTCGGGGGAACGGATGCCCCCGATGGACCGTCTCCACAAGCAGTGGGGTGCGCCATCTGATGACAATGGCGAAGACCCTCGCGCGGTGTTCGCGAAGGCGCGTCTACGATGGAAGCCTTCACGTCACCGTACCCACCTCGCCGACCTGAGAAGCCCTCAAAAGCTCGTGGGAAGGCCAGTCGAATCCTGATGGGGAACTCAATGTCGTTCATCGGCCGTGACATGGCTGTCGACCTCGGGACCGCCAACACGCTGGTGTACGTCAGGGGTCGTGGGATCGTACTCAACGAGCCGTCCGTCGTCGCGATCAACACCAACACCGGTGGCATCCTCGCGGTCGGTGCCGAGGCGAAGAAGATGATCGGGCGCACCCCCGGCAACATCGTCGCCGTGCGCCCGCTGAAGGACGGCGTCATCGCCGACTTCGAGATCACCGAGCGGATGCTCCGCTACTTCATCCTGAAGATCCACAAGCGGCGGTACCTGGCTCGTCCGCGGGTCGTCGTCTGTGTGCCCTCGGGCATCACGGGCGTCGAGCGCCGCGCCGTCATCGAGGCGTCCTCGCAGGCCGGTGCCCGCCAGGTGCACATCATCGAGGAGCCCATGGCCGCCGCCATCGGCTCCGGGCTGCCGGTCCACGAGGCCACCGGCAACATGGTGGTGGACATCGGCGGCGGCACCACGGAGGTCGCGGTCATCTCCCTCGGCGGCATCGTCACCGCCCAGTCCATCCGCGTCGCGGGCGACGAGCTGGACAACGCGATCATCCAGCACATCAAGAAGGAGTACTCCCTCCTGCTGGGTGAGCGGTCGGCCGAACAGATCAAGATCACGATCGGTTCGGCGTACGACCTGGACGCCGACGAGCACACCGAGATCCGCGGCCGGGACCTCGTCTCCGGACTGCCCAAGACCGTCGTCATCTCCGCCGCCGAAGTGCGCAAGGCGATCGAGGAACCGGTCAACGCCATCGTGGACGCCGTCAAGACGACCCTCGACAAGTGCCCGCCGGAGCTGTCCGGCGACATCATGGACCGGGGAATCGTTCTGACCGGCGGCGGCGCGCTGCTGCGCGGCCTCGACGAGCGGCTGCGCCGGGAGACGGGCATGCCGATCCACATCGCCGAGGACCCGCTGGACAGCGTGGCGCTCGGTTCCGGCAAGTGCGTCGAGGAGTTCGAGGCGCTTCAGCAGGTGCTCGACGCCCAGCCGCGCAGATGACGCACCTCCTCGATACCGCCGTACGGGACGACTTTCCTCCGTACGGCGGATCGTTGATATAGAGGCGCGAACCACCCCATAACCCCCCACAGCGCCTCGAAAGACCTCCGAAGCATCCTTCGGCACACCCTTCGAAACACCTTCGACACACCTGAACAGACCCCCACCTCATACCCGTTCTCGACGAGGAAGGCACGGCCGCCGCACGTGAGGGACACACGAGAGAGCCGGCTGCTCCTGGTGCTGCTGATCGCCATCGCGTTCGCACTGATCACGGTGGACATCCGCGGCGGGGAGGATTCACCGGTCGACGGTGCCCGGCAGGCCGCGGCGACCGTCTTCGGCCCGATCGAGAACGGCGTGTCCGGCGCGGTCGACCCGATCGGCAACGCCGTCTCCGCCGTCCGGGAGTCCGGCGACCGGCACGACCGGCTCGCCGAGCTGGAGCGGGAGAACACCGCGCTCAAGGCCGAACTCGGCAGCGACGACCGCGGCCGCAGCCGCCTCAAGCAGCTCGACAAGCTGCTGAAGATCTCCGGCCAGGGCCAGTACGGCATCAAGGGCGCCCAGGTCATCGCCATAGGGGCGGCCCAGGGCTTCTCCTGGACCATCACCATCGACGCCGGAGCCGACGACGGCATCGAACGCGACATGACCGTCCTCAACGGCGACGGACTCGTCGGCCGCGTCACCACCGTCGGCCCGGACACCGCCACCGTGCTGCTCGCCACCGACCCCGACTTCACCGTCGGCACCCGCATGGAGTCCACCGACGAACTCGGCTTCGCCGCCGGCCAGGGCGACCGCCCGCTGCGCGTCGAACTCCTCAACGGCAAGGCCGAGATCAAGAAGGGCGACCGCCTGGTCACCTTCGGCTCGCAGGCCGACAAGCCGTTCGTGCCCGGCGTCCCCGTCGGCGTCGTCTCCCGCGTCGACCCCTCCGGCGGCGACCTCACCCGCACCCTCTCCGTCACACCGTTCGTCAGCTTCAGCAAGCTCGACGTCGTCGGCGTCGTCGTCCAGGCCCCCGAGAAGGACCCGCGCGACACGGTGCTGCCCAAGAAGCCGAAGCCGACCCCCACGCCGACCGTGACGGTGACCGTCACGCCCTCCGCCCCCGCCGACGGCCTCAACCAGCAAGAGCAGTAGGAGCTGTCACCCCATGCGCGTCAACCGGATCCTGCTCTCCAGCTCGCTGGTCGTCGTCGCCCTGGTGATCCAGGTGAGCGTCCTCGCCCGCCTCCATCTCCCGGGCGCCGTCCCCGACCTGCTGCTGCTCACCGTCCTCGGACTCGCCCTGGTCTACGGCCATGTCGGCGGCGCCCTCATCGGCTTCGCCGCCGGACTCCTCGCCGACCTCGCCCCGCCCGCCGACCACGCCGCCGGGCGCTACGCCCTCGTGCTGTGCGTCATCGGCTACCTCGCCGGGCTCGTCAAACCCGAGAGCGGCCAGGTCAGGTCGGCGACCGGCCCGATGGTCGTGGTCGTCGCCGCCGCCGTCGGCTCCACCCTGCTCTACGCCGGTGTCGGCGCCCTCGTCGGCGACACCGCCGCACGCCATGTCGGCCTGAACGGGCTGCTGTTCACCGCCGCCCTGTACGACCTGCTGCTCGCGCCGTTCGTCGTCCCCGGCGTCATGGCCCTGGCCCGGCGCGCCGAGAACGACCCGCTCGCCGAGACCAACCCCGCCAAGTCCGGCGACGTCGCCTCCGGCTGGATCTCCGGCGGCACCGGACTGCGCGTCGGCGGGCAACGGGGCGGACTGCGGGTCAAGGCGGCCCGCGCCCGGGTGGCCCGCGCCGGACGCATCAAGGGGGTCAAGCGCCTGTGACCTCGCGGAACTTCACCGGAACGAGTGAACGAGCGGCGGAACGCGGGCACACGGCCCGGCCGTTCATCACTCGTACCCGCACAGTCGTACGCGCTCCGAGGGAGGAGGAAGCCGCGTGACCAACATCCCCGAGACCGGCCGCAGCCCCCGGGTCCAGATCCGGCTCGTCGTCATCCAGGTCCTCGTCCTCTCCCTCCTCGGCACCCTCGGCGGGCGCCTGTGGTACCTCCAGATCCGCGAGGGCGACCAGTACGCCAAGGAGGCCTCCGGCAACCACGTCCAGCAGGTCGTCCAGCCGGCGGTCCGCGGCTCCATCCTGGACGCCCGCGGGGTGCCCCTCGCCGACAACGAGACCCGCCTGGTCGTCTCCGCCTCCCGCACCGACCTGCTGAAGATGAAGGACGACGGCAAGGCGGTCCTCATCAAACTCGCCGGCGTCCTCGGCATGGACGCCGAGGAGGTCCTCCAGAAGGTCCGCCTCTGCGACGCCGAGACCCCCCAGCCCTGCTGGAACGGCTCGCCGTACCAGCCCATCCCCATCACCGACGAGGCCACCGCCAAACAGGCCCTGCAGATCCGCGAGCGCGCCGAGGACTTCCCCGGCATCACCGCCGAACCGCAGGCCCTGCGCCGCTACCCGGCCCCCGGCAAGGCCAACACCGCCCAGGTCCTCGGCTACCTCTCGCCCGTCACCGACGAGGAGATCACCAAGGCCCAGGACACCAGCTCGCCCTACCTGCGCTCCGACATGGTCGGCCGCTCAGGGCTGGAGCGCCAGTACGACAAGCAGCTGCGCGGCAAGGCCGGCGTCACCCGCTACGAGGTCGACAACCTCGGCCGCGTCATCGGCGAGGCCGAGGCCGACCCCGCCCAGCCCGGCGCCAACCTCGTCACCAGCATCGACTCCCGCGTCCAGCGCATCGCCGAGTACGAGCTGAACGAGGCGATGAAGGAAGCCCGCAAGCAGCACGACCGCAACACCAACCGCAACTACGAGGCCGACTCCGGCGCCGTCGTCGTCATGGAGGCCAAGACCGGCCGTGTCGTCGCCATGGCCTCCAACCCCACCTACGACCCCAACGCCTGGGTCGGCGGCATCTCCGCCAAGGACTACGCCGCCCTCACCGGCAAGAAGTCCAACTACCCGCTGCTCAACCGTGCCATCCAGGGCCAGTCGGCACCCGGCTCCATCTTCAAGGTCATCCCGACGGCCGCCGCCATACAGGCCGGCTACTCCTTCGAAGGCCCCTACAACTGCTCCAGCTCGTACTCCATCGGCGGACAGGTCTTCAAGAACTTCGAGTCCCAGAACCACGGACCGATCAGCCTCGGCCGCGCCCTGGAGGTGTCCTGCGACACCGTCTTCTACGCCCTCTCCCACGAGGAGTGGAAGCGCGACGGCGGCAACAAGCCGAAGAAGGACGCCAACGACTGGTTCTACAAGACCGCCCACCAGTTCGGCCTCGGCGAGGAGACCGGCATCGACCTGCCCAACGAGGTCACCGGCCGCGTCCCCGACCGCCAGTGGAAGCTGGACTACTGGACGGCCAACAAGGACGCCTGGTGCAAGTACGGGAAGAAGGACGGCACCTACGCCGAGAAGATCGCCTACGAGAACTGCCTCGAAGGCAACCGGCTGCGCGCCGGTGACTCCGTCAACTACTCCATCGGCCAGGGCGACACCCTCGTCACCCCCATCCAGATGGCCACCATCTACGCCGCCATCTCCAACGGCGGCACCCTCTACGACCCCACCGTCGGCAAGGCCGTCATCAGCCCCGACGGCAAGACCGTCACGGAGATCGAGCCCAAGGCGCACGGCAAGCTGCCGACGTCGAAGAAGACGCTCGCCCAGATAGACGAAGCCCTCGAAGGAGTCGCCACCCGCGGTACGGCCGCGTGGCGATTCGGGGGCTGGCCGCAGGACGAGATCCCGATGCACGCCAAGACCGGTACCGCCGAGGTCTACGGCAAGCAGACCACCTCGTGGTTCGCCACGTACACCAAGGACTACTCGATCGTCATGACGATCTCCCAGGGTGGTACCGGCTCCGGCGCCTCGGGCCCCGCCGTGCGCAACATCTACAACGCCCTGTACGGCGTCTCCGAGGACGGCGAGATCGACAAGAAGAAGGCGCTGCTGTCCACGCCGCAGAAGAACCTCCCGAAGGTCCGCACGGACGGCACCATCACCTCCCCGAAGATCTCCAAGGACCCCGCCAAGGACCGGTCGACCCCCTCGCCCGGCGCACAGGCCACCACACCGCAGCAGGACCCGGCCGACCCGCAGCAGGCGGGCACCGTCCCCTCGCCGGAGAACACCAACCGCGACACCCGCCGCCACCGGCGACGACGCGGCGGCACCGGCACCGGAAAGGGACTCCGGAGGGCAGCGTCATGACCGGCGGAGTCAACAGCTTCCAGGTCTCCGGATACGGACCGGAGCGGGCCGGCTGGACACGGGTCTTCGCCCGTGACTCCCTGGCCCGGCGCCTCGACTGGCCGATACTGCTCTCGGCGCTCGCCCTGTCCCTGCTGGGCTCGCTCCTGGTCTACTCGGCCACCCGCAACCGCACCGAACTCAACCAGGGCGACCCCTACTACTTCCTGGTCCGGCACTGGCTCAACACCGGCATCGGGGTGGCCCTGATGATCGGCGCCCTCTGGCTCGGCCACCGCGCCCTGCGCACGGCCGTGCCCCTGCTGTACGGCGCCTCCGTCTTCCTGATCCTGCTCGTGCTCACCCCGCTGGGCTCCACCATCAACGGCGCCCACTCCTGGATCAAGCTCCCCGGCGGCTTCTCCCTCCAGCCCTCCGAGTTCGTGAAGATCACGATCATCCTGGGCATGGCGATGCTGCTCGCCGCCCGCGTCGACGCCGGCGACAAGCCGTACCCCGATCACCGCACGGTCCTCCAGGCCCTCGGGCTGGCCGTCGTCCCCATGCTGATCGTGATGCTCATGCCCGACCTCGGGTCGGTCATGGTCATGGTCATCATCGTGCTCGGTGTGCTGCTCGCCTCCGGCGCCTCCAACCGCTGGATCTTCGGCCTGCTCGGCGCCGGAGCGACCGGCGCGGTCACCGTCTGGCAGCTCGGGATCCTCGACGAGTACCAGATCAACCGCTTCGCCGCCTTCGCCAACCCCGAGCTCGACCCCGCCGGCGTCGGCTACAACACCAACCAGGCCCGCATCGCCATCGGCTCCGGCGGACTCACCGGCTCCGGCCTCTTCCAGGGCTCCCAGACCACCGGCCAGTTCGTGCCCGAGCAGCAGACCGACTTCGTCTTCACCGTCGCCGGTGAGGAACTCGGCTTCGTCGGCGGCGCACTGATCATCGGCCTGCTCGGCATCATCCTCTGGCGCGCCTGCCGCATCGCCCGCGACACCACCGACCTGTACGGCACGATCGTCGCCGCCGGCATCGTCGCCTGGTTCGCCTTCCAGGCCTTCGAGAACATCGGCATGACCCTCGGCATCATGCCCGTCACCGGCCTCCCCCTGCCCTTCGTCTCCTACGGCGGCTCCTCCATGTTCGCCGTCTGGCTGGCCGTGGGCCTGCTGCAGTCCATCCGGATACAACGGCCGATGTCCGCGTGAACCGTCGCGGGTGCGGAGCGGCGGTCCACTGCCGCCCCGCACCCACGACTAGATTCCCCCACGGCGGATAGATTCGCCTCATGGCGGACACCAAGCGCGAGATCGAGCGAAAGTACGAGTCCGACGACAGCGGGCTGCCCGACCTGACCCGCGTCCCCGGCGTGGCGACCGTCCTCGACAAGGGCGTCACCCACCTCGACGCCACCTACCACGACACCGCCGACGAACGCCTCGCCGCGTCCTCCGTCACCCTGCGCCGCCGCACCGGCGGCTCCGACGCCGGCTGGCACCTGAAGTTCCCCGTCGCCCCCGGAGTGCGCGACGAGATCCGCGCCCCGCTCTCCGACACCCTCCCGGACGAGCTCGCCGCCCTCGTCCGCTCCCGCGTCCGCGACAACGCACTGCTGCCCGTCGTCCGGCTGCGCTCCGACCGCGACGTACGCCACCTCGTCGACGCCGACGGCCGGCTGCTCGCCGAGGTCAGCGTCGACACCGTCCGCGCCGAACGCCTCACCGGCACCGGCGGCACCGCCCGGTGGACCGAGATCGAGGTCGAACTCGCCGACGACGGCGACCCCTCCTTCCTCGACAAGGTGGAGAAACGCCTGCGCAAGGCCGGCGTACGCCCCTCGGCCTCGGCCTCGAAACTGGCCCGAGCACTGGCCGACACGGCACCGGACAACACCACGACCGCGGCGACCACCCGCACACCCGCCACGGCGCCCGAGGCCGCCCCGAAGCAGAAACACAAGCCACGGCCGGCCGGGAAACCCGTCACCACCGGAGACCACGTCCTCGCCTACGTCCGCGCCCAGCGCGACGCCCTCGTCGAGCTCGACCCCGCCGTACGCCAGGACGTCCCCGACTCCGTGCACCGCATGAGAGTCGCCACCCGCCGCCTGCGCAGCACCTTCCGCTCCTTCCGCGGCGTCCTCGACCGCGAGGTGACCGACCCCGTCGGTGACGACCTGAAGTGGCTGGCCGCCGAGCTGGGCCTGGACCGTGACCAGGAGGTGCTCGCCGAACGCCTCCGGTCGTCCCTCGCCGGCCTGTCCGACACCCTCGTCGCCGGCCCCGTCGACCACCGGCTCACCAGCTGGGCCGAGGCCCGTCACGCCGGAGCCCACGGCCGCCTCACCGGCATCCTCGACTCCCGCCGGTACCTCACCCTCCTCGACACCCTGGACGCCCTGGTCGCCGACCCGCCCCTGCGCAAGAAGGCCGGAACCAAGCCGGAGAAGGCCCTCACCAAGGCCGTACGCAAGGACCTCGACAAGCTGACCGGCCTCGTCACCCGCGCCCTCGACCTCCCACCCGGCACCGACCGCGACGTCGCCCTGCACGAGGCCCGCAAGAAGACCAAGCGCACCCGCTACGCCGCCGAGGCCGCCGCCCCCGCACTCGGTGAACCGGCGGACGACCTCGTCAAGGCCATGAAGTCGCTCCAGGGCCTGCTCGGCGACCACCAGGACAGCGTCATGGCCCGCCAGACCCTCCGCGAGCTCGCCGCCGTCGCCCACGCGGCGGGCGAGAGCGCCTTCACCTACGGCATCCTCCACGCCCGCGAGGAACACCGCGCGGAACGCGCCGAGGCCGCCCTCCCCGAAGCCTGGGCGACGATCACCAAGGACCTTCGGCCCTGGACAACGTAGGGAGTACCCCTCCGGCCGCGTTACGCTGAATGGTCACCCCACTCAGCACACAAAGGTTCGCGAGATGCCTGCCGAAGTCGCCGAGTCTGTGTTCCCGCAGCTCGAAGCTCTGCTCCCGCATGTGCAGAAGCCGATCCAGTACGTCGGCGGAGAGCTCAACTCCACGGTCAAGCCGTGGGAGAGCTGCGACGTCCGCTGGGCGCTCATGTACCCCGACGCCTACGAGGTCGGACTGCCCAACCAGGGCGTCATGATCCTCTACGAGGTCCTCAACGAACAGGACGGCGTCCTCGCCGAGCGCACCTACAGCGTCTGGCCGGACCTGGAAGCGCTGATGCGGGAGCACCGCGTCCCGCAGTTCACGGTCGACAGCCACCGCCCGGTGAAGGCCTTCGACGTGTTCGGCCTGAGCTTCTCCACCGAGCTCGGCTACACCAACATGCTCACCGCCCTGGACCTGGCCGGCATCCCCCTGGAGGCCAAGGACCGCGGCCTCGACGACCCGATCGTCATGGCCGGCGGCCACGCCGCCTTCAACCCCGAGCCGATCGCCGACTTCATCGACTGCGCGGTCATCGGCGACGGCGAGCAGGCCGTCCTGGAGGTCACGCGGATCGTCCGCGCCTGGAAGGAGGAGGGCCGCCCCGGCGGCCGCGAGGAACTCCTCTTCCGCCTGGCGAAGACCGGCGGGGTGTACGTCCCCGGCTTCTACGACGTCGAGTACCTCCCCGACGGCCGTATCGCCCGCGTCGTACCGAACAAGTCGGGCGTCCCGTGGCGCGTCTCCAAGCACACGGTGATGGACCTCGACGAGTGGCCCTACCCCAAGCAGCCCCTCGTCCCGCTCGCCGAGACCGTCCACGAGCGCATGTCGGTGGAGATCTTCCGCGGCTGCACCCGCGGCTGCCGCTTCTGCCAGGCCGGCATGATCACCCGCCCGGTCCGGGAGCGCTCGATCACCGGCATCGGCGAGATGGTCGACAAGGGCCTGAAGGCGACGGGCTTCGAGGAGGTCGGCCTCCTGTCCCTCTCCTCCGCGGACCACTCGGAGATCGGCGACATCGCCAAGGGCCTCGCCGACCGCTACGAGGAGGACAAGGTCGGCCTGTCCCTCCCCTCCACCCGCGTCGACGCCTTCAACATCGACCTGGCGAACGAGCTGACCCGCAACGGCCGCCGCTCGGGCCTGACCTTCGCCCCCGAGGGCGGTTCGGAGCGCATCCGCAAGGTCATCAACAAGATGGTCTCCGAGGACGACCTCATCCGGACCGTCGCCACGGCCTACGGCAACGGCTGGCGCCAGGTGAAGCTGTACTTCATGTGCGGCCTGCCCACCGAGACCGACGACGACGTCCTCCAGATCGCCGACATGGCCACCCGTGTGATCGCCAAGGGCCGCGAGGTCTCCGGCTCCAACGACATCCGCTGCACCGTCTCCATCGGCGGCTTCGTCCCCAAGCCGCACACCCCCTTCCAGTGGGCCCCGCAGCTCTCCGCCGAGCAGACGGACGAGCGCCTCGCCAAGCTCCGCGACAGGATCCGCGGCGACAAGAAGTACGGCCGCTCGATCGGCTTCCGCTACCACGACGGCAAGCCCGGCATCGTCGAGGGCCTGCTCTCGCGCGGCGACCGCCGCATCGGCGCGGTCATCCGCGCGGTCTACGAGGACGGCGGCCGCTTCGACGGCTGGCGCGAGCACTTCTCGTACGACCGCTGGATGGACTGCGCCGACAAGTCCCTCGCGCAGTTCGGCGTGGACGTCGACTGGTACACCACCCGCGAGCGCACCTACGAGGAGGTCCTCCCCTGGGACCACCTCGACTCCGGCCTCGACAAGGACTGGCTCTGGGAGGACTGGCAGGACGCCCTCGACGAGACGGAGGTCGACGACTGCCGCTGGACCCCGTGCTTCGACTGCGGCGTGTGTCCCCAGTTCGACACATGGCCACAACTGAGCGAGAGCGGCAAGAAGCTGCTGCCGCTGACGGTCAAGAAGTCGGCTCCGAACAGCTGAAACGGGGGAGCGGGGGATGACCGAGCCACTGCGGCGCATCGCTGAGGCTGTGGCGGACGCCACAGAGAACGAGGTGGCCGTGGTGCTCGGTTCCCTCGGCTCCCCGAAGGCACGGCGGGCTGCCCGGGACGCTCCACGGACGCCCCTGCCGGCCTCTGGTGGACACGTGAGCATCCAGTCAGAGGTGGAGTGGGTCTAACCGCCGTGTGAGAGCCTGGGCGCCATGGGGGACGCGTCGGCTGATCCGGCCATCAGGAGCTTTCTGGCACCGATGCAGGTCGGTGATCGCTGCAGTGGCACGGTGGCGGCCGTCACCCGGTCTGAGGTGACCGTGGCCCTGGACGGGTTTGCCGCTCGTCCACTCGGGGTGGTGGGGCCGCTGGATGTCTCCTGGCAACGACGTATGACGGATGCTGCTGTGGTCGGACAGCGGATCACCGCCGAGGTGCTCGCGGTGGACTTGGAGAAGGGCCGAGTACGGCTGTCGATGGCGGCCACCGAGAACCCGGAACTCTGGGCGTTCCTCAAGCGGCTCCGCTTCGGTCAACGCCTGACCGGCACGGTGGCGGCGATCGAGTCGTTCGGCGTGTTCGTGGCGCTGGAGGAGGGCCCCGATCACCCGGTCCATCCCGGCGTCGGCTTCATCACGCATCCCGAGCTGTCCTGGCGTCGCTTCGAGGCGGCATCCGAGGTTGTTGCGATCGGACAGCGTGTGTACTGCGAGTTCTTACAGTTCGACACATGGGAAGGAGAGGCCCGGCTGTCCTTGCGGGCTACTCAGCCGGACCCCTTCCTGGGGTTCGCCGAACGCATTGCGGTGGGTCAGAGACTGAGCGGTCGGGTGACCAAGGTGCTCCCGTTCGGTGTCTTCGTTCAGGTCGCGGACGGAGTCGAGGGCCTCGTGCGGCTGCCTGAGCTGAGTGCCGTGCCCGTGGAGAATCCAGAGGGCGTCGTCCGAATCGGTGACGAGCTGATGGTCATTGTCACGGACGTTGATCGAGACCGGCGCCGGCTGTCCCTTCTCTCGGCAACAGGCCTGAGCAGTTGCGGTACAGGCCATGTCCCAGTCCGGCACATGGCCGCAAACGGGCTCGCGGGGCAAGAAGTCCATGACCGGCTGAAACGTGGCCAGGCGTGAGGTGAGGTGTTGCGGCGCATCGTGGAGGCGCAGGGAGCCGTGCGGGAGGCACCGGGGCCCCTCTGCCGTCTCCTGGACCCTCCCCGACCGTCCATGCCGAGGTGGAGTGGGTGTGAGACGGGACTGGCAGTCCGCGCGGCTCTGAGCGCTGGGCGGTGGTTCCTTCATTCCCCCAGAGGAAACTTCCATCCAGATCGGACCCACCGGCAAGAAGCTGCTGCCGCTCGCGGTCAAGAACTCCGCGCCGGCGCCGAGCGGTCACGTCCACTGACGTGAGCGGGGCCTCGATCGGGTGATCGAGGCCCCGGAGGCGGGTGACCGGGCAGCCCTGTTCCGGGGCGCCCGGTCGCGGACCTCCGTCATCTGCTTCAGTCGGTGCCCCTGGCGGTGACGACCAAGCAGCTGGCGTACCCTCCGCGCTGTTCCCATTCCTCCTGCTTCGGCCACATGTACCAGTAGTGTCCGGCCCGTTCCGCCTCGGAGACCCATCGTTCGGGGGCGGTGTCGTAGGCGGTGCTGCAGGCGGCGGCGGCTTTCCGCCGGGCGGCCGTGCTGCCCGGGTAGGGGCCCGTGCCGAGTGTTCGCTGGGCGAAGACCCTGCCGTCGTGCGCGCCCGAGCACGGCACGTCCACGACGGTGTCCACGAGCCGCCGGCCCGTGCTGAAGTCGACGCAGCCACCGGGCTTCACCGAGTCGACGGAACGGACCGCCTCGCGGGCCGGCCGGACGGGTCCGTCGGGCTTCGCGACGGGCTTCGGCACACCGTGTCCGGAGAGTCGGAGGTCGATGGTCAGGGAGGTCATGTCCTCGAACGCGCTGCCCTTCTTCCCCAGGGTCGTCGAGAGGTCGGCTCGTACGTGTGTGACGCGTCCCCGGCCGTCCACGGAGACGGTCGCCGGCAGTGGGGCGCTCTTGGGGAAGGGGATGGACAGTTCGCGCCTGAGGTCCTCGGGGAGCAGTTGCCCGGCGGTGCTGGTGGGCATCTCCGCCTCGTAGGTGTGCCGGGAGCCGTCGGTCCGCCGGGATGTCGCCTCCGTGGCACCGAGTCCTTCGAGGAGGGTGCCGCCCACCGGTCCTTCGGATCCGCGCAGGTGGTCGATGCCGAGGGGCGGACGGGTGTCGCCCGTCGTGTACTGGAGCCAGTACGCCGCCGACTTGGCGCGGTAGTGGATGTGTCGGAGGTCGACGAGGACGCGTGCCGAGGGGTCGGCGTTGCCCTTGCCCGGGGTGGCGCCCAGGAGTGTGTCCTTCGTTTCCCGGGAGAGCTTCTTCGACAGGTGCCACTCCGTGGTCGCCTCGCCCGTTCCCTTCGCGAAGTCCATCCGTCCGCTGACGGTCTGCACCGCCCGGCCCTTCCTCGATGCGAAGGTCATGGTCTGGACGAAGTCGGCACCGCCCGCCTTCTGCGTCTGGCGCAGGGCGAGGTGGACCTGGAGGCCGAGCTTCCGGTCGAGGACGGGGTGCTCGGCGGCGGGGTGCTCGGCGGGGGTGTCCCGGCCGCCGGAGCAGGCGGTCAGGAGCAGGGACGCGAGGGTGAGCACCGCACCTGTGCGGGCGAGGTGTCTGATCATGTCCGTAAGACCCGGCCGGGGCGTGGAGGGTTGCCTCCGTACGGGTCATGGCTCGACCGCCCTCGACGGGGCGGAGGGAACCGTCACCGAGGGCGTCGTCGTTCCCCGCCCGCCCGGGACGGTCGGGTTGCGCGAGGAGTACGGGCTTCTCCGCGGGCGCGTCCTGGGGAAGCCCGGTCGGCACGACGCGGCCCCCGCCGTCGGCGGAGGCCGCTGAGAGGTTTTTCCTGCTGTCGGTGGCGCGTCGGGCCGCTGACAGCGGGGGGCTTACGGGGTGTGCTGTCAGGGGTGCCGGGTTGACGGCGTGTCACGCCGGTAGGAGTGGGCCGGGGCCCGGAAACGTTCCTGTTTGCCGGGATCGGTGAGCGGTGCGGGGTGCTCCATGGTGGACCGCAGCCGGTGGCGGGGGATGGCCCGGCGGGGCGGCCGGGTCAGGGTGATCTGGCGGACGAGTTGCTGGAAGCAGGCCAGGGCGGCCACGCCCGGGAGCGCCGCGGCGGCTGTGTCGGTGATCGTCCGGGGGGCCTGGGCCACGCAGAGCAGTACCGCGACGGTCGAGAAGAGCAGGACGACGAACCACGAGTGCAGGGCGCGCCGTCGGTGCAGTGCCGCGCGGAGGATGGACAACGAGCCCGCCAGCCAGGGGCCGTAGACCAGCACGGGCCACCAGGCCGAGGAACTGCCGCTGCTGTGGGCCGTGGTGACGAGGAGCAGGGGTTCGTAGGTGACGACGCCGCTGAAGACGCTCACCATGGACACGGTGACCGCTGCCAGGGCGGCGATGGCGTAGCTGGCGAGGCGCAGTGCGTCGGGGCGTCTGCGCGGGGGTTTGCGGTGGCCGCGCGGTGACGCGCGCAGGGGCGGGAGTTCCGCCGTGATCTCCTGCAGGTTGCCCATGGGACTGCCGGCCGGGGGATCGGTGACCGGGGTCTCCTCGCGGGGCCCCGGCACGGTGAAGCCGGAGGATTCCTCACCGCGGGCTTCCTGGAGCAGATAGGCGAGTTCCTCGGCCGGGTCCCAGGGGGGTACGTGCGATTCCATGGGCGGTGCGTAGACGAGAGGGTCGTAGCGTTCGTCATTCATGTCAGCCGGCCTCGCCGATCCGGCGGTCGGCGAGCTCCGATTCCCACGAATTCCCCCCGTCGAGCCTGATGAGCCCGGACATGCGTGCCTTCGTCATATAGCGACTAACGGTGGGTGTTTCGCTTGGATGCGTGGCGAATGAGTGAACGGCCGTAGGGAAAATCGCTTTACATAAGTCGCGGAATTCTTATGTCGGATCGGCGTTCAGCATATGAGGTAAACAACATCATGAGGGTGGGATCCGGGCGGGCCGCGCCTGCGTCTCCGTAGGTATGGATCTCGAGAAACCGGCCGGTCCGCCGGCCGCCGCACCCGCGGGTGAGGGGTGTCTCGTCGTGGCGATCCGCATCCCCGTGCGGATCGTGGCGCTGGTGCTGGTCGTGCCGGTGCGGATGGCGTGGGACGCGCTGGTCGTCGCCGGACGGTTCCTGAACGACACGCTGCTGCGGCCTCTCGGGCGGGCACTGCTGTGGGTGGGACGGGCGGTGTTCGTGTGGCCGTTCGTGGGGCTGTGGCGGTATGTCCTCGTGCCGTCCGGCAAGGGACTGGCGTGGCTCGGGAAGGTGCTGCTGGTCCTTCCGGCCCTCGCGTTCCACCGCCATGTGCTGACTCCCCTCGGCCATGGGGCCGCATGGCTGTACGCGCGCGTGCTGACACCGGTCGGCGCCGGGGCGTGGGCGGCTGCGGTGTGGCTGGGGCGATACCTCGTCGTCGTGCCCGCGCTGTGGCTGTACCGGTGGGTTCTGGCGCCGGTGGGGCGGGCGGTCGCCTGGTGCGGCAGGGGGCTGGTGTGGCTGGGGGCGACGGTCGTCACCGGGATCGGTGCGGGGCTGTACTGGATCACCCGGATCCTGCTGGTGCTGCCCGCGCTCGCGGTGTGGCGGTGGGTGCTGGTGCCCGTCGGGCGTGTGCTCGCGGTCGTCGCGCGGGAGGTCGGGGACGCCCTCGGGCATGCCTGGCGGGTCGCCGGGCACCTCTCGCTCGCCGTGGGGCGGTTCCTCGGGAGGCTCTTCCGGTGGGTGTTCGTGGAGCCGGTGCGGTGGGTGTACCGGAGTGTGCTGACACCGGTGGGGCACGTGGTGCGCGACACGGTGTTGCGGCCCGTCGGGGACGCCGCCCGCGCGGTGGGCCGGGCCACCCGGCAGGCCCTCGCCGCCGCCCGCGCGTCGGTACGGCAGGCACGCGCCGACCTCCGCCGGGTGCTGCTCGGTGAACCGGCCGCGGAACCGGTAGGTCGGCCGAAGAAACCGCAGCTCGCACACCGGCGGGAACCTACCGGCCCGGAGACACGTACTCTTGGTAGCAGTACGACCGCTCTCACGAAGGACTGAACAACACTGGGCAAGCGACAGCCCGAAGGCCCGCCGCCCGCACCCGCGGTGCAGCGCATCCGACTGCGCTACACCAAGCGCGGCCGCCTCCGGTTCACCAGCCACCGTGACTTCCAGCGCGCCTTCGAGCGTGCGCTGCGCCGTGCCGAGGTGCCGATGGCGTACTCGGCGGGGTTCACACCGCACCCGAAGGTGTCGTACGCCAATGCCGCACCCACCGGCACGGGCAGTGAGGCGGAGTATCTGGAGATCGCGCTCACCGAGACGCGTGACCCGGAGCGGCTCCGGGCGCTCCTCGACGAGTCGATGCCCGCCGGGCTCGACATCGTCGAGGCGGTCGAGGCCCGCACCTCGGGTCTCGCCGACCGGCTGACGGCTTCCGTGTGGGAGCTGCGGCTGGACGGCGTCGGCCCCGGGGACGCCCGCCACGCGGTGGACGTCTTCAACGCGGCCGGGACCGTCGAGGTCCAGCGCCGGACCAAGAACGGCGTCCGTACCTTCGACGCCCGCTCGGCGGTCGTGGGCCTGGAGAGCGCGGAAACGCACTTGTCGCGGCCCGACGCGGGCGCCGGCTCCACCGGAGCGGCTGACGCCGCGCTCCTTACTGGGCCGACCGACCGGCCCTGTGCGATACTGCGGCTGGTTGTTCGGCACGTGACGCCTGCCGTACGACCCGACGACGTCCTGTCCGGTCTCCGCGCCGTGGCCGACCTGGCGCCGCCGGTCCCCGCAGCGGTGACCAGGCTGGCGCAGGGGCTGCTCGATGAAGAGACCGGCACGGTGACCGACCCGCTCGCGCCCGACCGCGAGGCAGCAGCGACCGAGCCGCAACCGGCCGGCGCCACTGCCGCCGCGACGGCGCCGGCGTAAGGAAGGTCCCGCGAAGGGACGGACGTCGTAAGCGCCGCCCTCGAACTCGGGAGCCACCTGAGTCGGGCAGCGCACCGACCAGAAGACTTTCGCCAGGCCGTACGCATTCGGCGTACGGAACCGGCGAGACAGGACACAGAGTGCTCCCGTGCGGCGCCCGCGCCCCGGACGGCGGCTATCGCGCACCGCGCGAGCCGCGGACGTCACCGGCATCGCCGGACCAGGTGCGGCGCCCGGGAGCCTGACGGGAGAAACGCCCGCATGCTCGAACCGATCGAGCCCACCGAGGGCTCCGAACTGAACACCCCCAGCGACACCCTGCCGCCGAGGCGGCGGCGCCGTGCCGCGTCCCGCCCGGCGGGCCCGCCCGCCGGGGCGGCCGACACGACGGCCGAGACCGTCGCGCCGGCCATACCGGCCGCGGAGGCCCCCGAGCCCGACGAGCTCGTGGAGCAGGAGGGCGCCGAGGCGGAGAAGGAGGCCGAGCCCGTCGAGGCCCCGGCCGCCGCGCCCCGGCGTCGCCGTGTGGTCCGCCGCGCGGCCGCACCGGCCGGGGCACCCGAGTCGGCGGAGGCCGCCGAGACCGTCGTACCGGCGGCGCCCGCGGCGCCCGAGACCGCTCCGGCCCCCGAGCAGCCCGCCGTCGCCGAGGACGCGGCCCCGCGCCGTTCCCGGCGTCGTGCGACGCGCAGCGTGACCTCCCCGG
>NZ_JBITCL010000002.1:289237-356540 GCF_044453165.1 Streptomyces sp. NPDC051740
GGAGGTGTCCACCGAAACCCCGGAGACCGCTCCTGCGGCCCCGGAGACCGTCCCCGAGGCCGGGGAAGCCGTGGCCGAGGACGCCGCTCCGCGCCGTTCCCGGCGTCGTGCGACGCGCAGCGTGACCTCCCCGGAGGTGTCCACCGAAACCCCGGAGACCGCTCCTGCGGCCCCGGAGACCGTCCCCGAGGCCGGGGAAGCCGTGGCCGAGGACGCCGCTCCGCGCCGGACCCGGCGTCGCGCCACGCGGCGCGCCGACGCGCCCGCCGCCGAGGAGACCCCGGTGACCGAGGCCCCCGAGCCCGTCCAGGCTCCCGAGCCCGTCCAGGCTCCCGAGCCCGCACAGGCTCCCGAGCCCGTCGCCGACGAGGCCGCTCCGCGGCGCCGGCGCCGGGTGGTCCGTAAGGCCGCCGCCGGTTTCGCCGAGCCCGCCGGGTCCGGCGAGGCGGAGACCCCGTCGCGGCGCCCCGCGCGTCCGGCCGTCGCCGTGTTCCAGCCGCCGGTGTTCACCGAGCCCCGCTTCCAGACCCCGGAGCGGGCCGCCGCCGAAGCGGCCGCCGAGGTCGCCGAACCGGTGGCGGAGCCGGAGCGGACCGAGGAGCCGGCCGAGGAGCAGCCCGCAGCCTCCCGCCGCCGTCGCCGGCGCCGGGGTGAGGAGCCCGAGGCCGCTCCCGTGACCCCCGCCGAGGACGAGGCGGAGGAGGACGAGGCGGAGGAGGCCGAGGACCACGCCGAGGCCGACGACCAGGACGACAGCGAGGCCGCCGGCTCGCGCCGGCGTCGTCGCCGCGGCGGCCGTCGCCGCCGGCGGGGTGACTCCGCCGAGACCGACATCGAGGGCGGCGAGCCCGCGGACGTCTCCGCCGAGCAGGCCGCCCAAGACGCCGAGGACACCGCCGAGCAGGTCGAGGAGGACGCCGAGGAGGCGGCCGAGCAGGCCGAGGACCGCGAGGACTCCGGGTCCAGCAGCAGCCGGCGCCGCCGTCGCCGTCGTCGCCGCGCCGGTGACGGCGGCGGTGAGACCGAGGCCGAGGCGACCGCCGACGACCCCGAGCGCACCGTCGTCAAGGTCCGCGAGCCGCGTCCGAAGGCCGAGCCGTCGGACGAGGTGCAGTCCATCAAGGGCTCCACGCGTCTGGAGGCGAAGAAGCAGCGCCGCCGCGAGGGCCGTGAGCAGGGCCGCCGCCGGGTGCCGATCATCACCGAGGCCGAGTTCCTGGCCCGCCGCGAGGCCGTCGAGCGCGTGATGGTGGTGCGCCAGCACGGCGACCGCACGCAGATCGGCGTCCTGGAGGACGACGTGCTCGTCGAGCACTACGTCAACAAGGAGCAGGCGACCTCGTACGTCGGCAACGTCTACCTCGGCAAGGTGCAGAACGTGCTGCCGTCGATGGAGGCCGCCTTCATCGACATCGGCAAGGGCCGCAACGCCGTGCTGTACGCCGGTGAGGTCAACTTCGAGACGCTCGGCATGTCGGGCGGCCCGCGCCGCATCGAGTCCGCGCTGAAGTCGGGCCAGTCGGTCCTGGTGCAGGTCACCAAGGACCCGATCGGGCACAAGGGCGCCCGCCTCACCAGCCAGGTCTCCCTCCCGGGCCGCTACCTCGTGTACGTCCCCGAGGGCTCGATGACCGGCATCAGCCGCAAGCTGCCCGACACCGAGCGGGCCCGGCTGAAGACCATCCTCAAGAAGGTCGTCCCCGAGGACGCGGGCGTCATCGTGCGCACCGCCGCCGAGGGCGCGAGCGAGGACGAGCTGCGCCGGGACGTCGAGCGGCTGCAGGCGCAGTGGGAGGAGATCAAGAAGAAGTCCAAGAACGGCGGCAGCGCGCCGACGCTGCTGTACGGCGAGCCGGACATGACCGTCCGGGTCGTGCGGGACATCTTCAACGAGGACTTCTCCAAGGTCGTCGTCAGCGGTGACGACGCCTGGGAGACCATCCACGGGTACGTGTCGCACGTGGCGCCGGACCTGGCCGGGCGGCTGTCCAGGTGGACCAGCGAGGTCGACGTCTTCGCCACGTACCGGATCGACGAGCAGCTCGCCAAGGCGCTGGACCGCAAGGTGTGGCTGCCCAGCGGCGGCTCGCTGGTGATCGACCGGACCGAGGCGATGGTCGTCGTCGACGTCAACACCGGCAAGTTCACCGGCCAGGGCGGCAACCTGGAGGAGACGGTCACCAGGAACAACCTGGAGGCGGCCGAGGAGATCGTGCGCCAGCTGCGGCTGCGCGACCTCGGCGGCATCATCGTGATCGACTTCATCGACATGGTGCTGGAGTCCAACCGGGACCTGGTGCTGCGCCGTCTGCTGGAGTGCCTGGGCCGCGACCGTACGAAGCACCAGGTCGCCGAGGTGACCTCGCTGGGCCTGGTCCAGATGACCCGCAAGCGGGTCGGCCAGGGCCTGCTGGAGTCGTTCTCGGAGACCTGCGTCCACTGCAACGGGCGCGGTGTCATCGTGCACCTGGACCAGCCCGCCGCCGGTGGTGGAGGCAAGCGCCGGAAGCGGGCGCGGGCCGGTGCGGCGGACCAGCCGCACGAGCACGAGGCGGTCGCGGGCGTGGAGACGGCCGAGCAGGAGGCGGAGACGGAGACGGCGGCCGAGGTCGCCGCCGAGGCCGCCGAGCCGGTCGCGCTCCCCGCTCCGGAGTTCGTGCCGGACGAGGAGCTGTACAGCAGCGCCGCCGAGGCGGAGGCCGCGGCCACCCGCGGGCGCACGCGCCGCCGGGCGAGCCGGCGGGCGTCGGCCCCGGCGGGCGCGCCGAGGCGGGAGACCGCCAGGGACAGGGCCGGCCGGCACAGGGCCGAGGAGAGCGAGCAGGCCGAGGTCGAGGCCCCGACGGCGCAGGACGTGACGGCCGCCGAGGAGGCCGCGCGTCCGGTGCGGCAGGAGCCGGCCGCCGAGGCGCTGGCCGAGCCCGCGGCCGTCGAGGACGCGGTGGTCCCCGAGCCGGCCGAGCCGGCCGCGGAGGAGGCCGCGCCCAAGGGCCGTACGCGGCGCCGGGCCACCCGCAAGGCGTCCGCGCCGGCCGGTTCCCCGGCGGGGGCGGAGGCCACGGTGGTGACGGTCGCGGAGCCCGCGGCCCCGGTCGCCGAGGCGCCCGCGCCCAAGCCCGAGGAGGCCCCGTCCGAGGCACCCGTCGAGGCACCCGCCGAGACCGGGGCCCCGGCCCGTCCGCGCCGCCGCGCGGTGCGCAAGCCGAGCACGTCGACAGCGTCCGAGGAGACGGCCGTCGTGGTCGTCCCGTCGGCGGTGACGGAGACGGTGACGGAGGCGGCGCCTGCCGAGGCGCCCGTCGAGGAAGCCGGAGCTGAGGCCGAGGCCGAGGCCGCTCCGGCCAGGAAGACCGCCCGCACGGCGGCCAAGAAGGCCACGGCGAAGAAGGCCGCCACGAAGAAGACGGCGGCCAAGAAGACCGCCGCCAAGAAGACGACGGCCAAGAAGGCGGCGGCGAAGACCACCAAGTCGGCCGCCACCAAGACGACCACCGCCAAGACGACCGCGAAGAAGGCGGCGTCGAAGAAGACCGCGGCGGCGGCCCAGCAGCCGCCGTCGTCGGTGACCGCCTCGACGGAGGACTGATCTCCGAATCGTTCGGTGATCGTGATCCGCCCCCGGTTCCGGCCGGGGGCGGATCATTTTTTGCCATTAGGCAACCACTCGGGGTTCGAATGCGTGAATGGCTGGTGAATCGTTGTTCCTGTCGCGTGGTTATGATGTGCCGACAGATTGACTGCGAAATCAGGCAAACGGGGATTTTCCATCCCTGTCAAGGTCCACAGTATTGGGGCGCCACACGTGAAGGCTCTCGTGCTTTCCGGGGGAGCGGGAACCCGCCTCCGTCCGATCACCCACACCTCGGCCAAACAGCTCGTACCGGTCGCCAACAAGCCCGTGCTCTTCTACGGACTGGAAGCGATCGCCGACGCCGGGATCACCGAGGTCGGGATCATCGTCGGTGACACCGCGGACGAGATCCGCGAGGCGGTGGGGGACGGTTCCCGGTTCGGCATCGAGGTCACCTACATCCCGCAGGACGCGCCGCTGGGCCTCGCGCACGCCGTGCTCATCGCCCAGGACTTCCTCGGTGACGACGACTTCGTCATGTACCTCGGTGACAACTTCATCGTCGGCGGCATCACCGGCCTGGTGGAGGAGTTCCGCACCGAGCGGCCCGAGGCGCAGATCCTGCTGACCAAGGTCCCCAACCCCACCTCCTTCGGTGTCGCCGAACTCGGCGCCGACGGCCGCGTGGTGGGCCTGGAGGAGAAGCCGAAGCAGCCGAAGAGCGATCTCGCCCTCGTCGGCGTCTACCTGTTCACCCCCGCCATACACGAGGCCGTCCGCTCCATCGAGCCTTCCTGGCGCGGCGAGTTGGAGATCACGCACGCCATCCAGTGGCTGATCGACCAGAAGCGGGACGTCCGTTCCACCACGATCTCCGGCTACTGGAAGGACACCGGCAACGTCACCGACATGCTGGAGGTCAACCGGTCCGTCCTGGAGGCCCTGGAGCCCCACGACGCGGGCACGGTGGACGAGGCCAGTGAGATCATCGGCCGGGTACGCATCGAGGAAGGCGCCCGGGTCAGCGGCAGCCGGATCGTCGGGCCCGTGGTCATCGGCGCCGGTACGGTGGTCAACGACGCGTACATCGGTCCCTTCACCTCGGTCTCCGAGGGCTGCCGGATCGAGGACAGCGAAATCGAGTACTCCATCGTCCTGCGGGGTGCGTCCGTGACCGGCGTGCGCCGGGTGGAGGCCTCGCTCATCGGGCGCGACGTCGAGGTCACGCCCGCTCCCCGTAACCCCAAGGCCCACCGGCTCGTGCTCGGTGATCACAGCAAGGTGCAGATCTCCTCATGACTACCAGGATCCTGGTGACCGGCGGCGCCGGCTTCATCGGCTCGCACTACGTCCGTACGGTGCTCGGCCCCCAGGGCCCCGGTGACGTCTCGGTCACCGTCCTGGACAAGCTGACGTACGCGGGCAACCCGGCCAACCTCGACGAGGTGCGCGAGCACCCCGGGTTCGCCTTCGTACAGGGCGACATCTGCGACCCGGAGCTGGTCGGCAAGCTGATGGCCGAGCACGACCAGGTGGTGCACTTCGCCGCCGAGTCGCACGTCGACCGGTCCATCGACGGCGGCGCGGAGTTCGTCCGTACGAACGTGGTCGGCACCCACACGCTCGTCGACGCCGCGCACCGGGCCGGCATCAAGACCTTCGTGCACATCTCCACCGACGAGGTCTACGGCTCGATCGACGAGGGCTCCTGGCCCGAGACCCACCCGCTGGAGCCCAACTCGCCCTACTCCTCGGCGAAGGCGTCCAGTGACCTGATCGCGCTGTCCTACCACCGCACCCACGGCCTGGACGTCCGCGTCACCCGCTGCTCCAACAACTACGGGCACCACCACTTCCCCGAGAAGGTCATCCCCCTCTTCGTCACCAACCTCCTCGACGGCAAGAAGGTCCCGCTGTACGGCGACGGCGGCAACGTCCGCGACTGGCTGCACATCGACGACCACGTCCAGGGCATCGAGCTGGTCCGCACCAAGGGCCGCGCGGGCGAGATCTACAACATCGGCGGCGGCACCGAGCTCTCCAACAAGGAGCTCACCGGGCTGCTCCTGAAGGCGTGCGGCGCCGACTGGGAGGCCAGCGTCGAGTACGTCCAGGACCGCAAGGGCCACGACCGCCGCTACTCCGTCGACTGCACGAAGATCCGCGAGGAACTGGGCTACGAGCCCCGCAAGAGCTTCGAGCAGGGCCTCGCCGAGACCGTCCAGTGGTACCGCGACAACCGCGCCTGGTGGGAGCCGCTGAAGGAGCGTGCGGCGCTGTGAGCGGTACGCGCAGCTGGCTGGTGACCGGCGCGGGGGGGATGCTGGCGCGGGACGTCCTGGCCCGGCTCACGACCGCCGGGATCCCGGCGGTCGCCGTCACCCGCGCCGAGCTGGACATCACCGACCCCGCGGCGGTGCGCGAGGTCCTCGCCGGGCATCGGCCCGCGGTCGTGGTCAACTGCGCGGCCTGGACCGCCGTCGACGACGCCGAGACCCGTGAGGACGACGCCCTGCGCATCAACGGCGACGGCCCGCGCCACCTGGCCGAGGCCTGCCGCGAGCTCGACGCCGTGCTCCTGCACGTCTCGACGGACTACGTCTTCCCCGGCGACGCGGACAAGCCGTACGCGGAGGACGCCCCGACGGGCCCGCGCAGCGCGTACGGCCGCACCAAGCTGGCCGGGGAACAGGCCGTCCTGACCACGCTCCCCGACCGCGGATTCGTGGTCCGCACGGCATGGCTGTACGGGGCGGGCGGCGGCAACTTCGTCCATACGATGATCAAGCTGGAGGCCGTCAAGGACACCCTCGACGTCGTCGACGACCAGCGCGGCCAGCCCACCTGGACCGTCGACCTGGCCGACCGCCTGGTGCGCCTCGGCCGGGCGGCCCTCGAGGGGAGCGCTCCCGCGGGTGTGTACCACGGCACCAGCGCCGGCGAGACGACGTGGTTCGGGCTCACCCGGGAGATCTTCCGGCTGCTGGGCGCTGATCCGGAGCGGGTCCGGCCGACCACCAGCGCGGCGTTCGCCCGCCCCGCGCCCCGGCCCGCGTACAGCGTGCTGGGGCACAGCCGCTGGCGGCAGGCCGGCATCGAACCGATACGCGACTGGTCCGAAAGTCTCAGCTCCGCGATGCCCGTGCTGGTCGCGGAGCTCCAGGAGGGGAACCCATGACCGTGAAGGTCAGCATCATCATCCCGGTGTACAACGCGGGGGTCTACATCGAGCGCCCGATCAACTCGATCCTGAAGCAGTCGCTGCCGCAGGACGAGCTCGAGGTGATCTTCGTCGACGACGGATCCACCGATGACTCCGCGGAGCGGCTGCAGGAACTGGCCGACGGGGCGGAGAACATGCGGGTGCTCTCCATGCCGAACTCGGGCTGGCCCGGCCGCCCTCGCAACGTCGGCGTCGCCCATGCGCGTGGTGAGTACATACATTTCCTCGACCAGGACGACGCCTTGGGCCCGAAGGCGCTGGAAGTGATGTACGACCGGGCACGGAAGAACGACTCCGACATCGTCGTCGGCAAGGTCAAGGGCAATATGCGCGGCCCCATACGCCTTTTCCGCGAGTCGGCCGACAGCGTCGGCCCGGAGTTCGCCGAGCTGTACGAGACGCTGACTCCGCACAAGATGTTCCGGCGTCAGTTCCTGCTCGACAACGACATCACCTTCCAGGAGGGGCGCTGTCGTCTCGAGGACCAGATGTTCCTGGCGAAGGCCTATCCGCTCGCCAAGAGCATCACGATCGTCGGCGATGTCGTGTGTTACGACTGGAGCAAGCGCGACGACGGCAGCAACAACAGCAAGAGCCGCACCGAGCCGGAGGACTACTACCCCTGGCTCGCCAAGACCGCGCAGATCGTCAAGGCCAACACGGACCCGGGACCGGTGCGCGACGCCTTCCTGACGCGTAACTACCGGGTCGAAGTCCTGCGGAACACCTCCACGCAGGGCTTCCTGAAGGGCGACCCCTTCAGCATGGGGCACTACGAGGCGGCCCGTAAGGTGGTGATGGAGGAGTACTCGGACTCCGTCCGCGAGGGGCTGCCGCCGCTCTGGCGGTTCCGCGCCGAACTGCTCGAGGCCGACCGTGTCGAGGACCTGCGCAAGGTGGCCGAGCGCTACCGCGACACCGTCAGCGAGGTCGAGTTCAGCGGCCCGGTGCGCTGGCGGCGGGGTGTGCTGGTGGCACCGTTCCGCGCCCGGCTGCGCTACCCGAGTGGCGCCACGGTGAAGGTCAGGAAGCTGGGCGACGGCTACGGCCTCGACCTCGCCGTGGTCCACGGGATAGACGGCGGACCGGAATGGTCCTTCAAGGACATGGAGAACCGTGCGGCCGTGGACTTCCAGCTGCGCCAGCGCAACAAGGCGCAGGCCTGGTTCGCCGACGTCGAGTCCAAGCTGAACGTCGCCTCCGACGGGACCGTGGAGATCACGGGAACCGTCCGTATCGACCCCGACACCGCGGCGTGCGGAGGTCGGCTCCCCAAGGGGCTCTACGACGTCTACGTCAACGTCCAGCTGCTCGGGATCGACCGCATGGCCCGCGTCGAGGGCGGCCCCGTGAGCGAGCTGCTGCCCTGCGGCGGTGAGCGGTCCCAGCGCCGGAACATCCAGGCCGCCCCCTACTGGACGAGGGACGGGCGGCTCGCTCTCGACATCGGCGGGAACATGCACCCGGTCCCGGAGAAGCCCGCAGAGTCCCAGGCCGCTTGGCGCAAGGTGGCCAAGAAGGTCAAACGAGCCCTCACATCCTGAACCGGAGGTTCCGCTACACCATGAAGCCCCTTTCGATCGAAGGCGCCTGGGTCCACGAGCCCAGCGTCTTCCCGGACGAGCGCGGCAGTTTCCACGAGTGGTTCCGCGGAGCGGATTTCCGCGCGAGCACCGGGCACGACCTGTCCCTGGCCCAGGCGAACTGCTCGGTCTCCCGCCGCGGCACCCTCCGCGGCATCCACTTCGCCGACGTGCCGCCGAGCCAGGCCAAGTACGTGAAGTGCGTACGCGGCGCCGTGCTCGACGCGGTCGTCGACATCCGGGTCGGCTCCCCCACCTACGGGCAGTGGGAGCTGGTCCGGCTCGACGACGAGACGCACGCCTCGGTCTACCTCTCCGAGGGCCTCGGGCACGCCTTCCTGGCGCTGACCGACGACGCGACGGTCGTCTACCTCTGTTCCGAGGGTTACGCGCCGCAGCGGGAGCACGGCATCCACCCCCTCGACCCCGAGCTGGGCATCGAATGGCCGGCGGATGTGGAACCGCTGCTTTCGGACAAGGACGCCGCCGCCCCGACGCTGGCGGAGGCGGCGGCGCGGGGACTGCTGCCCCGTTACGAGGACTGCGTCGCCTACCGTTCGGCACTCTGAAAGCCTTTTAAGTTACCGAACGGTAGGTGTTTACTCCCCGGTCGAACCCCGGCTAGCTTCCGTGAATCGCTTAGTCGTCACCCACCAGTGAAGGGCGCGCTTTACGTGGATCGGCACGGGTTCCTCCGCCAGTTGCACAAGGTTTACCGCCCCCGTAACTACCTTGAGATTGGAGTGAATGACGGTCGCAGCCTGACGCTGTCCCGGGTTCCCACGGTCGCCGTCGATCCGGCGTTCAAGGTGACGTCGGAGGTCAGCTGCGATGTGCACCTGGTCAAGGCGACGAGTGACGCCTTCTTCGCCCGCAAGGATCCGCTGATCCATCTGCGCAACGGCCGCAACCCGTTCCGTGCGCTCGCCCGCCGTGATCCGCTGAACCTCCTGGGCGGCGAGCCGCGGCTCGACCTGGCGTTCATCGACGGCATGCACCTCTTCGAGTTCGCGCTGCGGGACTTCATGAACGTCGAGCGGCACTCGCGCTGGTCGAGCGTGATCGTCCTGGACGACATGCTGCCGCGCGACGTCGACGAGGCGGCCCGCGACCGGCACACGGGGATGTGGACCGGTGACGTGTTCAAGGTGGCGCAGGTGTTGCGGCGCTTCCGCCCCGATCTGGTGGTGGTGGAGCTCGACACGAAGCCGACCGGTGTCGTGGCGGTCTTCGGAGCCGATCCGACCAGCACCGTGCTGAAGGACAACTACGACAGGATCATCGAGGAGTACCGCGCCGACGACCCGCAGGTCGTTCCGGAGGAGGTCCTGCTGCGCAAGAACGCCGTCCAGGGCGAGATCCTGCTCGGGGCGGACTTCTGGCCGGCCCTCATGCGGGCCCGCAACCTGCGCCGCCCCCGCTCGGCGTTCGCGCCGATCCGTCGCCGCATCCAGGCCGTGGCCGGCTGACGCCGGCTGCTCCGCCGGGCCGGACGCCTCCGGCCCGGCGGACGCGCGTCCGGTCCGGTCCCGCGGCCACTCCCGTTCCCCGGCCGGCCCGAGGTCCGGTTTGACCCTCACGTCGGGGCCCCGTAACCTTGACCGTCGGCGTGTCCATCGGGGCCGCCACGTCCCCGTAAACCTCTTCCTTCCGGGTGCTCCGGTGTCCGGGAGAGGTCGTCCGTGTTCTTGGCCGGGCGGCTGGCCTGCGGGGATGCCGTTCTTCGAGTGAGAGTGAGATCCGCGTGTACGCCATCGTGCGCAGCGGTGGTCGCCAGCACAAGGTTGCTGTCGGCGACATCGTTGAGGTTGACAAGATTTCCACCGCCAAGGTCGGCGACACGGTCGAGCTCTCGACCCTGCTCGTCGTCGACGGCGACGCTGTGACCAGCGACCCGTGGGTGCTGGCCGGCATCAAGGTCCAGGCCGAGGTCGTGGACCACCACAAGGGCCAGAAGATCGACATTCTGCGCTACAAGAACAAGACCGGCTACCGCCGTCGTCAGGGCCACCGCCAGCAGTACACGGCGATCAAGGTCACTGAGATCCCCGCGGCTGCGAAGTAAGGGACTGAGGAGACATGGCACACAAGAAGGGCGCATCGTCCACCCGGAACGGTCGCGACTCGAACGCTCAGCGGCTCGGCGTGAAGCGCTTCGGCGGTCAGGCCGTCAACGCGGGTGAGATCCTGGTCCGCCAGCGCGGCACCCACTTCCACCCGGGCGCCGGCGTCGGCCGTGGCGGCGACGACACGCTGTTCGCCCTGCAGGCCGGTGCGGTGCAGTTCGGCACCCACCGTGGCCGCAAGGTCGTGAACATCGTTCCGGTCGCCTGATCGGAAGCTTTCGAGAGGCGGACCTCACTTCCCGGTCGGGAAGGCGGGTCCGCCTTTCGCGCGTTAAGACAAGAAACCCCTGATACGTCTCTGGAGGCACCCCACCATGACCACCTTCGTGGACCGCGTCGAGCTGCACGTCGCCGCGGGTAACGGAGGCCACGGCTGTGCCTCCGTCCACCGTGAGAAGTTCAAGCCGCTCGGCGGACCCGACGGCGGGAACGGCGGACGCGGCGGCGATGTGATCCTCACCGTCGACCAGTCCGTGACGACCCTCCTCGACTACCACCACTCCCCGCACCGCAAGGCCACCAACGGCAAGCCCGGCGAGGGCGGCAACCGGTCCGGGAAGGACGGGCAGGACCTGGTCCTCCCCGTGCCGGACGGGACCGTCGTCCTGGACAAGGCGGGCAACGTGCTCGCGGACCTGGTCGGGCACGGGACGTCGTACGTCGCCTCCCAGGGCGGACGCGGCGGGCTCGGCAACGCCGCCCTCGCCTCCGCGCGCCGCAAGGCGCCCGGGTTCGCGCTGCTCGGCGAGCCGGGGGACCTGCGGGACATCGTCCTGGAGCTCAAGACCGTCGCCGACGTGGCGCTGGTGGGGTACCCGAGCGCCGGCAAGTCGTCGCTGATCTCCGTGCTCAGCGCCGCCAAGCCGAAGATCGCCGACTACCCCTTCACCACCCTCGTCCCGAACCTCGGTGTCGTCACCGCCGGGTCGACCGTCTACACCATCGCCGACGTGCCCGGCCTCATCCCCGGCGCCAGCCAGGGCAAGGGGCTCGGCCTGGAGTTCCTGCGGCACGTCGAGCGGTGCAGCGTGCTCGTGCACGTGCTGGACACCGCCACGCTGGAGTCCGACCGCGACCCCGTCTCCGACCTCGACATCATCGAGGAGGAGCTGCGGCAGTACGGCGGCCTCGACAACCGCCCCCGCGTCGTCGTCCTCAACAAGATCGACGTCCCCGACGGCAAGGACCTCGCCGAGATGGTGCGCCCCGACCTGGAGGCGCGCGGCTACCGCGTCTTCGAGGTGTCGGCCGTCGCCCACATGGGGCTGAGGGAGCTGTCGTTCGCGCTCGCCGAACTGGTGGCCCAGGCGCGGGCGGCCAGGCCGAAGGAGGAGGCGACCCGCATCGTCATCCGGCCCAAGGCCGTGGACGACGCCGGCTTCACCGTCACCCGCGAGGACATCGACGGGGAGCCGCTGTTCCGCGTGCGCGGCGAGAAGCCCGAACGCTGGGTCCGCCAGACCGACTTCAACAACGACGAGGCCGTCGGCTACCTCGCCGACCGGCTCAACCGCCTCGGTGTCGAGACCGAGTTGATGAAGGCCGGCGCCCGGTCCGGTGACGGCGTCGCCATCGGCCCCGAGGAGAACGCGGTCGTCTTCGACTGGGAGCCGACCGTCACGGCGGGCGCGGAGATGCTCGGCCGGCGCGGCGAGGACCACCGCTTCGAGGCACCCCGCCCGGCCGCCCAGCGGCGCCGCGACAAGCAGGCCGAACGGGACGACTCCGAGCAGGAGTACGACGACTTCGAGCCGTTCTAGCCGGTGCGGTGACGGCGGGTGAGGCCGTGGTGAACACCCGGGCAGCCAACGGGTGTCCCGGCCGGCCGCGCTGAAGGGCGACCCGACCGGTTCTACGACAGGACGCCCGCCATGACCGCGCCTTCCCCACGCCACGGGAACCTCACCCGCCCCGCACGGGTCGCGCTCGCGACTGGCGTGGCATTCGTCGCCGGCGCCCTCGCGGTGCCCGGAGCGTACGCGGCGCCCGCCGAGGGACCGGCCGCCGTCGCCGCGCAGCCGCGCGACGACTTCAACGGCGACGGCTACGCCGACCTCGCCGTCGCCGCGCCGGGGGAGAACTCCGGCGCCGGGTCGGTGTGGTACTTCCGCTCCACCCCGGCGGCCGTCACGGGGAGCGCCGGGACCTTCGGCGCGGGCACCCTCGGCACGGTGGCGACCGGGGCGAAGCTGGGCACCGCCTTCGCCGACTGACCGTACGGGCTCCGGCGGCCGTCGCCCGCCGCTCACCCGGCAGACCCGTCGTGGCCACGGGATGTTCCCGTGCCGCGGCGGGTTTTCCGTTGTCCCCCTGCTTGTCATGCACGCGAACTGCGGCGTTCAGCGGACGGACCGTCCGGACCGCGAGCTTCCCAGTGTCCGAGTGTCTTACGAGGCAGGGGAGTTCGCCCGATGTCCGGAGCAGTTCAGCCCGACCGCCGCCGCGTCCTGACCGCCGGTGCCGCCGTGCTCGGCGCCGCATCCGCCCAGCTGTGGCTGCCCGCCACCGCGCACACGGCCGGAATGAAGCTGCCCGACGGCGTGTTCGCCCTGGGGGTGGCCTCCGGCGACCCGCTGCCCGACGGGGTCGTCCTGTGGACCCGGCTCGCCCCGGACCCGCTGAACGGCGGCGGCATGCCCGACTACACCGTGGCCGTGGAGTGGCAGGTCGCCCGGGACTCCCGCTTCAAGAAGGTCGTCCGCCGGGGCGCCGCCCTGGCCCGGCGCATGTACGGGCACAGCGTCCACGTGGACGTACGCGGGCTGGACCCGGACACCACGTACTGGTTCCGCTTCCGCGCCGGCGGGCAGCTCTCGCGCGTCGGCCGCACCCGGACCGCGCCCGCCCCGCACAGCTCCGGCGGCCGGCTGAAGGTCGCGCTCGCCTCCTGCCAGAACTGGCAGCAGGGCTACTTCACCCCGTACGCCGACATGCTCCAGCAGGACCCGGACGTCGTGGTGTTCGTCGGCGACTACATCTACGAGTCCACGCCCTCGGCGACCGGCGTACGACGCCACGAGGGCACCGGTGAGCCGTACAGCCTCACCCAGTACCGCAACCGGTACGCCCAGTACCGCTCCGACCCGGACCTCGCGGCGATGCACGCGAACGCGCCCTTCGTGGTCACCTTCGACGACCACGAGGTCGACAACGACTTCGCCGGAGAGATCCCGCAGGACCCCGACAAGCAGGCGCACGACCCGTTCGTCGCCCGGCTGACGGCCGCCTACCAGGCGTACTACGAGCACATGCCGGTCCGCGCCACCGCCGTCCCGAACGGCCCGCACATCCGGATGCACCGCCGGCTGGAGTTCGGCCGGCTGGCCCGGCTCAACGTGCTGGACACCCGCCAGTACCGGAGCGACCAGGCCACCAGCCAGGAAGGCGCCCAGGACCCCTCGCTGACCATGCTCGGGGCCGCGCAGAAGCGCTGGCTGGTCGACGGGCTGCGGCACTCGCCCGCCCGCTGGAACCTGATCGCCTCGCAGATCATGATGGCGGAGACCGATCTCCAGGCCGGTGAGGGCAAGCTCTGGGCCTACGACGCCTGGGACGGTTACCAGGTCGAACGCAACGCGTTGCTGCGGGAGTTCCGGCGGGTGAGCAACCCCGTCGTCCTCACCGGTGACCGCCATCTGACCATGATCAGCGACCTGAAGGCGGACTTCGCCGATCCGAGGTCGGCGGTCGTGGGCGCGGAGTTCGTCGGCACGTCCATCTCCAGCAACGGCGACCAGGACCAGGCCGCGTTCCGCGCGCAGTGGGATCCGCGGCGCGCGGACAATCCGCACTGGAAGCTGCTCGACGCTCACCGGGGGTACCACCTGTTCGACATCCGTCGTGACGGCATCGACGCGCGGGTGCGGGTGGTGGACACGGTGGTGCGGCCGCGGGCCACGTCCCGCACGCTGGCCGCGCTGCGGGTGGAGGCGGGGAGGCCGGGCGTGCACCTGGTCTGAGCGGGGCGGGGGTGGGTCCGCGGCCCGGCGCTTTGCGGGGCGCCCGGTGTCGGGGTGGGCCGGGGGGTGGGGTTGCGCGGCCCGGCGCTTGCGGGGTGCCGTCGCGCCCACCCGTGCCGCCCTGCGGCACGACTGCCCGCGGATGCGGAGGGTGCGGCGGTCCGCGGATGTGGAGGGTGCGGCGGTCCGTGGGTGCGGAGGGTGCGGCGGTCCGTGGGTGCGGAGGGTGCGGCACTCAGCCGGGTCCCAGGTTGCTCTCACGGGATCCTCAGTGAGGCGTCCTACCGTGCCTCGGCATGGACACCGACTGTACGAGAGAAGAACTCCGCACCCCCGCCCTCCCCGCCGGTACCCGCCTGCTGCACATCGGTCCGCACAAGACCGGCACCACCGCCGTCCAGGGCGCGCTGTTCGCGGCGAAGGAGGAGATGGCGCGGCACGGCGTCGACTTCCCGGCGCACAGCCGGCACCCGATCGAGGCCGTCCTCGCCGCCTGCGCCAGGCCCGCGATGATGGGGGACACCGTCCCCACCGAGAAGCACTGGCGGCGGCTGCTGGACCAGGTGGCGGCCACGGGGGAGCGCACCTCCGTGATCAGCAGCGAGTTCTTCGCCGACGCCGAGGACGACGCGACGATCGCCCGGATCGTCGAGCAGCTCGGCGGCGACCGGGTGCACGTCCTGGTCACCCTGCGGCCCCTGGCGCGGATCATGCCCTCGCAGTGGCAGCAGTACGTGCAGAACGGACTGCGGCTGGGGTACGAGCCGTGGCTGGAGCACATGCTCCGCCGGGCCCCGTACGACAGGCCCACCCCCAGCTTCTGGCGCCGGCACCGGCACGACCGGCTGGTCGAGCGGTGGGTTGGGGCGACCGGTCCCGACCGGGTGACCGTCGTCGTGGTCGACGACCGCGACCGGGACGCGCTGATGCGCACCTTCGAGGCGCTCCTCGGACTGCCCGGGGGGCTGCTGCGGCCGGTCCCGGAGACCGCGAACCGTTCCCTCACCCTCGCCGAGACCGAAATGCTGCGGAACCTCAATAAGGAATTCCGCGGCAATGAGCTTCCGGAAGAGCTGTATTCGAGGCTGGTGCGGCACGGCGCGATCGCGCATATGAAGAACGCGTGCAGCCCCACCCCGCAGGACGTGAGGATCCGTACCCCGCAATGGGCCCTGGAGGCCGCCGCCGGGATCGGCGCCGAGACGGCCGCGCGGATCGGCTCCCTGGGCGTACGGGTCCTCGGTGACCCGGAGTCGCTGTCCCGCGTACCGGCGTCCGGGGGACAGCCGGGTGAGCCGCGGCTCGCTCCCGAGGTGGCCGCGCAGGCCCTGTTCGGGATGCTCGCCACGGTCGCCGCGACGAACGGCACCGACAAAGGGCGTACTGTTCACCGGACATCGTCGAAGGAACTCGTGAAGGTCCTCGGCCACCGCTGCCTGAAACGGCTGCGCCTGCGCTGAGCCGACCGGGTGGTGTCACGCCTGTCACGCACAGCAATGACACAACTCCTGTGGAGTTACTCACAAGAATTCACCGTGCGTCCCTGGAACCCTCACCGGGCGCCAGGAGTCCTAGGTGAATGACAGGTGGCGCGCACATATGCGGCAGAGGTCGCTCACCTTGCACTGCGGTAACCCCAAGTGGGACCATTTCGAAGTTCCCTGTCGCCCCAAGGTAGGTCACCTGTGTCCCAGCACATAGCCAAGCCCCGTACCACCGCAGTGATCCTGGCCGGCGGTACCGGTCAGCGGGTGGGTCTCTCGATCCCCAAGCAGCTGCTGAAGATCGCCGGCAAGGCAGTCATCGAGCACACCCTGGCCACCTTCGAGAAGGCCGACTCGATCGACGACATCATCGTGCTGATGGCGCCGGGATACGTGCCCGACATCGAGAAGATCGTCGCCAAGGCCGGGTTCACGAAGGTCACCAAGGTCATCGAGGGCGGCTCGACCCGGAACGAGACCACGGAGCGGGCCATCGCCGCGCTCGGCGAGGGCCTGGCCGAGGGCGAGGACCGCAACGTCCTCTTCCACGACGCCGTGCGCCCCCTGCTGTCGCAGCGCGTCATCGACGACTGCGTGACCGCGCTGGAGCGCTACCAGGCCGTCGACGTGGCCATCCCGTCCGCCGACACCATCATCGTCACGCGCACGCACGGCGGGGACGGCGAGTTCATCACGGAGATCCCGGACCGCTCCCGGCTGCGCCGCGGCCAGACCCCGCAGGCCTTCAAGCTGTCCACCATCCGCCGCGCCTACGAGGTCGCCGCCGGCGACCCCAACTTCCAGGCCACGGACGACTGCTCGGTCGTGCTCAGGTACCTGCCGGACGTGCCGATCCACGTCGTGGCGGGCGACGAGTACAACATGAAGGTCACCCAGCCCGTCGACGTCTTCATCGCCGACAAGCTCTTCCAGCTCGCCTCCACCGCCGCCCCCGAGCAGGTCTCCGAGGAGGCCTACCGGCAGCTGCTCACCGGCAGGACCATGGTGGTCTTCGGCGGTTCGTACGGCATCGGCAAGGACATCGCCGAGCTCGCCGAGTCCTACGGCGCCACCGTCTACGCGCTGGGCCGCTCCACCACCGGCACCCACGTGGAGAACCCGGAGGAGGTCGACGACGCGCTGTCCAAGGCGTACGGCGAGACCGGCCGCATCGACTACGTCGTCAACACCGCGGGCGTGCTGCGCATCGGCAAGCTCGCCGAGACCGACAACGCCACCATCGAGGAGGCGCTGAAGGTCAACTACCTGGCCCCGGTGCAGATCGCCCGCTCCGCCTACAAGTACCTCGCCGAGACCAAGGGACAGTTGCTGCTGTACACCTCCAGCAGCTACACCCGCGGGCGCGCCGAGTACAGCCTGTACTCCTCGACCAAGGCCGCGATGGTGAACCTCACCCAGGCCCTGTCCGACGAATGGGCCGGTGACGGCGTCCGGGTGAACTGCATCAACCCGGAGCGCACCGCCACGCCGATGCGCACCAAGGCTTTCGGACAGGAGCCGGCGGGCAGCCTGCTCTCCTCCGAGGCAGTCGCCCGGACCTCGCTGGACGTGCTGTTGTCCGAGCTCACCGGCCATGTCATCGACGTACGGCAGCAGGATCCGACGGCGGGCGCGGCGCGGGCCACCGGGTTCGAGCAGGCGCTGGCCGCGGTGCTGGACCGTCAGGACGGCGTGTAATAATTGCCGCCAAATAGTCTTCCGTAATTCAGGCCTCCACGGCCTCCTGTTCACGTAGTCAGTCGACGGGAGTTCGCGGGGGCCTGAATCCGTACCTCCCGAATTGCGCACAGGCACACAACCGGCACTCCCCCTCCAAGAGCAGGTTATTCGTGATATCCACCGCTATTCGCGTCGCCCGGGTGGGCAGCGCGGCCGAGCTGGCCGCGGCGGTCCTCATGTTGCTGGGCTTCCCCTGCCTCATGCTGGCCGCGCTCGTCCCGAGCATCCCCGCCTTCGCGGCAGCGGCCGCAGTGACGTACCTGGCGGACCACTATCTGCACCGCAAGGGCAGCTACCTGGTCAGCCGCCTCAGCAAGGTGCGGGCCGGCCTGTCGATCCGCTTCCTGATCCGGCAGCTCCTGCTGATCCTGCTGCTGGCCCGCCTGTCCCTCGCGGACAACCTGATCTACTACGGGGCGATCGCCTGCTTCATCGCCTTCTACGGTCTTCAGGCCCCGCACGGCGCGCTCACCACGCTGATCCGCAACCGCCGCCGGATGCCGGTCGCCACCCGCAACGTCGACCTGGCCTCCCGCATCCGCATCCCGGACGCGCCGCCGCAGGTGCTGCTGAACCGTGCCGCGGAGAAGATGCTCCACCTCGACCTCGCGGCGGTCGTCGGCATACTCGTCGGTGCCTTCCTGGAGTCGGCCGCCGTCGGCTACACCGGCATCGGCGTCACGGTCGCCGCGGGCGTCCTGTACGTCCTCGCCCTGCTGCCCTACGTGCGCGGCCGGAAGACCCCGCCGGTCCCGGAGAAGGTGCTGGACGCGGTCGACGACTGGCTGCGCGAGTACCGCCCGGAGACCGTGCTGTACTTCTCCGGCTCCAAGGACTCCGCCTACCAGGTCAACATGTGGCTGGAGACCATGGAGCAGCTGGACACCCGTCCGCTGGTCCTGCTGCGCGAGCGGGTCATCCTGCAGAACCTGGCGCCCACCACGGTCCCCGTCGTCTGCGTGCCCGGAGGGGTGCACCTGATGAACATGGACCTGTCCACGGTGCGGGTCGCGCTGTACGCGGCGAACGTCGGCAAGAACATCCACATGCTGCGCGTCCCCACCATGAAGCACGTCTTCATCGGCCACGGCGACAGCGACAAGCTCGCCAGCGTCAACCCGTACAGCAAGGTCTACGACGAGGTGTGGACGGCCGGCCGCGCGGGCCGCGACCGCTACGCCATCGCCGACGTCGGTGTCCGCGACGACGACATCGTCGAGGTCGGCCGCCCGCAGCTGGCCCCGATCCGGACCTGGCAGGGCGTCCCCGGCGACCGCATGCCGACCGTCCTGTACGCCCCCACCTGGGAGGGCTGGGACGACAACCCCGGCAACACCTCGATCCTGCTGGCCGGCGAGAACATCGTGAGGAAGCTGGTCGAGGCCGACCCGGCGGTGCGCGTCCTGTACAAGCCGCACCCCTTCACCGGCACCCGCAGCGCGAAGGCGAAGGCCGCCCACCAGCGGATCACCGCGCTGATCGAGAAGGCCGCCGCCGCGCGCGCCGCCGACCCGCGCTTCACCGCCGACACCACCGCCCAGGCCGAGGCCGGGGCCGAGCTGGCGCGCATCGAGGCCCGGCTGGCCGAGCTGACCGGCGGCACCGAGAAGGGCGACGAGGCCGAGGCCTCCCGCGACGGGGTGCTCGACGTGGCCCGGCACGAGGAGACCGCCCGGCTGCGCGCCGAGTGGAACACCGCGTACTGGCGCTCCTTCCCCGACTGGGAGCACCGCGTCATCACGGGCGCCGAGCCGCGGCTGTACGACTGCTTCAACGTCTCCGACGCGATGGTCTCCGACATCTCCAGCGTGGTCTCCGACTTCATCGCCAGCGGCAAGCCGTACGCCGTCACGGACTCCGCCGAGCTGGGCGTGGAGGAGTTCAAGCGGCAGAACACGGCGGTGCGCGCCGCGGTGATCCTGTCCAACGGCGCGAAGGAGCTCGGCGGGCTGCTCGACGCGGTCCGCGACCCGGCCGCCGACCCGCTGGCCGGGGACCGGGGGGAGCTCAAGCGCTACCTCCTCGGCCCGGACGAGCCGAAGTCCATCGACCAGTTCAACACCGCGGTCGGGCAGCTCGCGCTGAAGGCCGAGACCCGCAACCTCGGCCAGGAGTCCCGGATCACCACCGGCGGCCCCGACGTGGAGCTGGCGGACGCGGTGCCCGTGCCGCGGGCGTCGGCGGCCGGTGAGGCGGACGGCGTCGACGCCGTCTGACCGGCCCGGCGGGTTCAACGGGGCTCGGCCCCCGAGGAGTTGATCCTCGGGGGCCGAGCCCTTTCGCACACCCGACGGGCGACGGCGCCCCTATGACGTGGACCACCGAAACAGGTGTCCGGGCAACCCCTTGTCCCGAACGCCCGTCTAACAAGCAGCGAATGAGGCGGTACGGGGGCTATCAACGTGAACAGGGGGAAATGTGACCGTGGCGCAGCCTGATGTCACCGTGGTCATCGGGGCGTACGAAGCGATGCCGTATCTGGTCGAGTGCCTCGCCTCCGTGGAGGCACAGACCATCGACCCGGAGCGCATCGAGGTCATCGCGGTCGACGACGGCTCGACCGACGGCACGGGGGAGTACCTGGAGGAGTTCGCGGCCCGCGCGCCCATGCCGGTCACCGTGCTGAGGCAGGAGAACTCGGGCGGCCCCAGCGGCCCGCGCAACGTGGGCCTGGGCGAGGCCACCGGGCGCTACGTCTTCTTCCTGGACGCCGACGACCGGCTGGGCCCCGAGGCCCTGGAGCGGATGGTCGGCATGGCCGACCGGGCCGGCACCGATGTCGTACTGGGCCGGATCGAGGGCGTCGACCGGGGCGCGCCGAAGTCCATGTGGAGGAAGACGCTGGAGCGTACGGACGTCTACTCCTCCAACATCAAGTTCACGCTCAGCGCGCAGAAGCTGTTCCGCCGCGCGTTGCTCGACCGGCACGGCATGCGGTTCGACGAGTCGCTGTTCACCGGCGAGGACGCGCTGTTCACCATGGAGGCCTATCTGCGGGCCGACGGTGTCTCCGTGATCGCCGACTACACCTGCTACTACCTGGTGGGCCGCGACGACGGCAAGCACGTCACCAGGAGCGGCGGCTACCCCCTGCGGTTCGACTCCGCCCGCGCCCTGATGAACCTGATCGCCGGCCTCGTCCCCGAGGGCCCCCGCCGCGACCTGCTCATGGTGCGGCCCTTCACCATCACCCTGCTGCCCCAGTTCGGCCCCCGGTTCCTCAAGGACACCGACGACGTCCGGCGGCGCAAACTGGAGCTGGCGCGGCCGCTGACGGACGTCCACTGGACCGAGGGCGTCGCCCGGCTGCTGAAGACCGAGGAGCGGCTGCGGCTGCACCTGGTGGCCGGGCAGCGGCTGGAACTCCTCCTGGACGTCCTCCGGTTCGTCCAGGAGAAGAAGCAGCCGCAGGCCGTGCTGGAGCGCCGGGGCCGCCGCGTCTACCTGGCCTACCCGCACTTCCGAGACCGCGCGGCCGGCATCCCCGACTCCGTGTACCTGGCCACCCCGCGCGAGGCCCGCGCGGTCCCCGGCCACCGCGCGGGCGGCACGGGCTCCGTACTGCGCCGAGTCGCCCGCAAGGTCCGCCGTCTGCTGACCCCGTCCCGCAAGGCCGCACCGGCCTGAACCTTCCTCGCCCCCGCCGCCCCTTCCCGTCCCGACCTGGGGCTCCGCCCCAGACCCCGCTCCTCAAACGCCGGAGGGGCTAAATCCAGCCCCTCCGGCGTTTGAGGAGCGGGAGTCCGGGGGCAGCGCCCCCGGGATGGGACGGGTAAGGGCGGCGGGGGCGAAAACCCTCCTGTGCGGCGCGCCCGCCCGGCCGTGGTGTTACGCGGGGCGGGACGGCCGGTGCGGGATGAGTGTGACGGGTGCCGGCGCGCCGGCGGTCTGATGGCGCTGACCGGGAAGTTCCGCGGCGAGGCGGCGGGTCGCACGGGCCCTGTGCTCCTGCGCCGCCGCACACAGGGCTTGGACGGCCGCCGCGAAGCGCTGCTGGGACGTCGGCGCGGCCGGGCCCAGCAGGCGCCGCTTCAACTGCGCACGGGCGGCCACGAAGTCGTCCTTGCGCGGATCGCGGACCGACTCCAGCAGGGCCGGCACCCCGGTCGCGTCCGGCGTCAGCACCGTCGCCGCCGCCACCGTCGGGAACGCCGTACGGAACGCCTCCTCGGACAGCCCGCTGGTGTTCACCACCGCGTACGGCTTCTCGCTCGCCAGGAAGTCGCTGATCACGCTCGACACATCACTGATCAGCAGGTCGGCGACGTCGAAGCAGGAGTACAGCTCGGGCCGGGCGTCCGTGACGACCTGGTGCTCCCACTCCGGCAGCGACGCCCAGTACGCCTCCTCCCAGGCCGCCGTCGCCCGCGCCACCGCCTGTGCCCGGCCCGGCTCCGGCGCGGACTGCACCAGCATCCGCTCGACCTGGTCGGCGCCCGCCCGGAACACCGCCGTGGTGAGCCGGTCCAGCTCCGCGGCGCGCCGGTCCGGCTCCCCCGACGGCGCGGGACGCGGAGCGGACCGCTCCCGGTTCGCCGTCCGGATCAGCTCCCGCACGCGCAGGTCGGCGGCGCCCGCCCGCGGATCCACCGAGCCGGTCAGCGGATGCGGCTTGTACAGCAGCCGCACCCCCGGGTCGGCGAGCAGCGCCCGCACCAGGTTCTCACCGGCCGTGACCACCGACGTGTTGCCCGGGTTGCCGTCCCAGCCCTCCCAGGTCGGCGCGTACAGCACGGTCGTGTACGCGCCGGTGGGCGGTCCCGCGTACGGGCGTACGGCGTCCAGCTGCGGGCGGCCGATCTCCACCACGTCCTTGTCCTCGACCCCCACCTCGGCCAGCGCGTACCGCTCGCGCGCCGCCGGACCGGCCACCCACACCTCGTCGTACGCCTTCGCGTACGGGTTGCAGGACGACAGCTTGTCGCTCTCGCCGTGGTTGACGAAGGCGTGCTTGATCGTGGGGATCCGCAGCACCTGCGAGGTCTTGCCGGAGTTCGACGGGTGGATGAGCACCTGGAGCGTGGACTGCTCCAGCCGCATCAGCGTGGACACCTTCGGCAGGCACACGACGGGGATGTCGGTCGCCGCGATCCTCGGCACCATGAACCGCTCCCGCAGCACGATCACCGGCCGCCCGCCGAGCCCGGCCAGCGGCTCCAGCCACATGTTGGCCTGGTAGGCGGAGGACGGGCCGCCGGAGAAGTACAGGCCGACCGTCGGCCGGTACTCGGCCAGCCACGCGTCGAACCAGTCGAGCACCTCCTGCTCGCCCGCCGGACGCCGCCCCGGCAGCAGCCGCAGCAGCAGCGCGCACAGGCCCGCGGCCGTGAGCAGCAGCGCCAGCGCGACACCGGCCGCCGCGTACCGGGCGTCGTCGGTGACCGCCGTCGCGGCCAGCCCGGCCGTGGCCGGCAGGCCGAACACCAGCAGCCGCTGGCCGGGGCGGCGCAGCAGTACGGCCGGGGCGGGGGACAGGCGCAGCGCCGAGGCGTCGATGTTGCGGGTCAGCACCGGCAGCGTGCGGGTGCGGCGGACCAGTACGGACACCGCCTGGACCGTGCAGTGCAGCGCGTAGAAGGCGAGCAGTCCGGCGACCAGCGGGGCGTACTGCGTCTCCCGGTACTGCTCGCCGAGCCGCAGCAGGCCCACCACCAGCAGCAGATCGCGCAGCACATGGCGGACGGTGACGTCCGCGTGCGACTTGGCGAACAGCGACACCATGCCGGGCTGCCACCGGTACAGCACGCCCTCGACCGCCAGGGACACGGCGGTCGAGACGAGCAGCAGCGGCGCATGGGGGCGCAGCGCGGCGACGGCCTGCGCGGCGAAGGCGGCCGACAGGACGGCGAGGACGAGCAACTGGGCGGCGGTCCGCCGCCGGGGGGACGAGGGTTCGGGCACTGCGGTCACTCCAGGGTCGACGCAGAAGCGGGCGCCCGGGTTAACGCGCGCCCACCTCCGGACGACACGCGGGTGTCCTCGTCGTAGGGAGTGACCAGGGGGCTACGACCCCCCGGAACCCTGGTTCCGGCCTCCCCGCAGCGCCCGGCGCAGGGGGGCGCCCACCACGCGGCGGGCCCGGCGGTACACCGACGTGGTCGCGGGACCGGCCGCGTACCCGCGCGCACCGGACCTCGCCCGGTCCAGGTCCCGCCTCAACCGGGTGTTCTCCTCGGTCAGTTCGCCCACCCGGTTGTTCAGCCAGCCCATGCGGGAGGCGAGGGAGGCGAGGTCGGTGTCGATCCAGGGGCGCACGCCCGCCGGGAAGTCCAGCGAGCGCAGCCTCTTCTCGAAGGCCGCTCCGCCGTCGCCGTGCGAGAAGGTGTTCTCCAGGCCGTTGCGGTCCAGGAACGCGGTGAACCGCTCGAACCGCTCGTGGTGGTTGCCCGTCAGCGCGCCGAGGTCCGTCTCCTCGTACAGCCGCGCCGGGTCGACGTCCTCGGGCAGCTTGTCGATCCGGCGGTGCGGGATCTCGAAGTAGCGGCACAGCTCCAGCGTCCGCGAGTCCGAGCACAGCACGGTCGCGGGCGTGCCGGCCAGCAGCGCGGCGATGTTGCCGTGGATGCGGGAGCCGAAGGAGTAGTCGAAGTCCCGCAGGTCGTCGATCCAGGTGACCGGGTCGACGTAGACGCGGGCCTTGTCCTCCCGGTACATCGGGTGGTCGGGATGCGTCGGCATCGCGGTGACCTTCCCGTTCGGGTCGGACAGGTCCCGCCAGTGCAACTGCTTGGCGTCGCTGAGGTTCTGGCCTATGAACCGCAGGTTCGGGTAGCGGGAGTGGGTGCGCGAGATGATCCGGCCCATGCCGAGTCTGCGCACGGCGTTGTGCGAGCCGTTGACCGCTATGCGCGAGTCGGCGGTCAGCGCCTGCGTCCGCTTCTGTACGACGAGTTCCTTGCCGTACATGAACAGCGACGGGCAGCCGATCACCTCGACGTCGCGGAAGCCCATGTCCTTGAGGTACTTCTCGGTGAACTCGCCCCGCACGCCGATCGAGGCGCTGTGGTCGAGCACCGCGGAGACGAAGGCGCGCACGGACGGCTCCATCGGCTTCAGCCGGTCCGGGTTGTAGTTCAGCCCGGTCTGCGCGCCGACCCCGAGGACGACCACGGGGATCTTCAGCCGGCCGATCAGCCGCGTGAGCCGCTTCAGGCCCGGCTCGAAGGACGGGCGGAAGGCGTTGGCGAGCGGGACGACGAAGGCGTCGTACTCCTCGTCGATACGCGCCGCCGCGGCCACCTCGGTCCGCATCTCGTTCGAGACCACCTCGGTGCGGGGCGTCTCGAGGATCTTGTGCGCGGCGTCGCTGAAGATCAGGTTGCCGGAGTTGGTGGCGATGACGTCACGGTGGAGGGCCTCCTCCACGGACATGACCGCGTAAGGGCTCTTGCCGGATCTGAGGAGGATGCGCTTCGTGGGGGGAACGTTGTGTGACACGGAGTTCAAAGTACGTTCGCGGAATCTTTGATTTCTATAGGCAACCGACACAACCTTTCTCTTGTGAGCGAGCCGTGACCGCACGGTTATCCGCACCGGCCCGTTCCGGAGGCTGGAACGACCGCGCGCCGTGCGATCCGCTTCGCGTAGATTGCCTGACGGGTGATCGATCGACGTGAGGGACGGGCGGCAAGGTGGCAGGGGCAAGGCAGGCCGTGGGCGAGGCACGCAGGATCGTCGTCAAGGTCGGCTCCTCGTCGCTGACCACCGCGGCGGGCGGTCTGGACGCGGACCGCGTGGACGCGCTCGTCGACGTGCTGGCCAAGACCCGCAGCGGAGGGGAACGGGAGATCGTCCTCGTCTCCTCCGGCGCCATCGCCGCCGGGCTCGCCCCGCTGGGCCTGCGCCGCCGCCCCCGGGACCTGGCCCGGCAGCAGGCCGCCGCCAGCGTCGGCCAGGGGCTGCTGGTCGCCCGCTACACCGCCTCCTTCGCGCGCTACGGCGTCCGGGTCGGCCAGGTGCTGCTGACCAGCGACGACATGAGCCGCCGCGCCCACCACCGCAACGCCTCCCGCACCCTGGACAAGCTGCTGGCGATGGGCGCGTTCCCGATCGTCAACGAGAACGACACCGTCGCCACCGACGAGATCCGCTTCGGCGACAACGACCGGCTCGCCGCCCTCGTCGCCCACCTGGTCCACGCCGACCTGCTGGTCCTGCTCTCCGACGTGGACGGCGTCTACGACGGCGACCCCAGCCGCCCCGGCACCTCCCGCGTCGCCGAGGTCAGGGGCCCCGAGGACCTCGCCCACGTCGAGATCGGCAGCGCCGGCAAGGCGGGCGTCGGCACCGGCGGCATGGTGACCAAGATCGAGGCAGCCTCGATCGCCGCCGCCGCCGGCATCCAGGTGGTGCTGACCAGCGCGGTGCACGCCGCCGACGCCCTCACCGGCGGCGACACCGGCACCTGGTTCCACCCCACCGGCCGCCGCTCCGCCGACCGGCTGCTGTGGCTCCAGCACGCCTCCGCCCCGCAGGGTTCGATCACCCTGGACGACGGCGCGGTCCGCGCCGTCGTCCAGGGCCGCAAGTCGCTGCTGCCGGCCGGGATCGCGGGCGTCGAGGGCGAGTTCAGCGCGGGCGACCCGGTGGAGCTGCGGGACGGCGAGGGGCGGGCGGTGGCCCGGGGGCTGGTCAACTTCGACGCCAAGGAGATCCCCCTCCTGATCGGCCGCTCGACCCATGAACTCGCCCGGGATCTCGGACCGGAGTACGAACGTGAGGTCGTACACAGGGACGATCTGGTGGTCCTGCATCCGTAATGTGCCGAAACGTCCGCCCTCGGTGGTGGACGTTCCGCAAAAGTGCCCCGCGGGCCCCGGCGGCCTGCTCAACTTTGTCGCGAGGACACATCCGCCCGACCACCGGGTGGGTCCGCGCGTGAAGGAGGCCGTCGTGAGACGAGTGCGCCCGGGGACGACATCGTCTCGCGGTGCCGGCTCCCGTGCGGCCGGCGACGAGCGCGCCCTGAGCAGCGTCGCGGCCGGTGACCGGTTCCAGGGCGGCGACGACCCCCGGGACCTGCCGCGCCTGTGGCACGTCACCCTCAGCGTCTCCGGCCGGCCGGCCCCGGTCACGGAGGTCCGGCGGGCGCTGGAACAGCTCGCCCACGACCACCCCTTCCTGCTGACCAGCCGCTACGCCGACGACCACGCGGAGATCCGCTACTGGGAGGAGGCCCGCGACCTGCACGACGCGGCCGCCGTGGCGCTGCGCCTGTGGGGCGAACACCGCCGGACCGCCGGACTGCCGCCCTGGGAGATCGTCGGCCTGGAGGTCATCGACCGGGCCACCTACCACCAGCGCGTCGCGGCGGGCTACGGACCGGTCCTGGCGACCCCTGCCGGCGTCCACCCGTTTTGAACCTGTGTCTCATGGTTCGGGATGACCGCCGATCGCGCCTGCCGCCCGCACTACCCTTCCCCCATGACCACGCTCTCGCCGTACGACTCGATGTCCCCGGTCAGCCAGGCCGCCTACCGGGCCAAGGGGGCCGCCGCCACCCTCGCGCCGCTGCCGCGGGCCGCCAAGGACGACGCGCTGCTCGCCATCGCCGACGCGCTGGAGGTCCGTACGAGTGAAATCGTCGAGGCCAACGCCCAGGACGTGGTCAGGGCCCGCGAGGCCGGCGTCAGCGAGGGCATGATCGACCGGCTCACCCTGACCCCCGAGCGGGTGCGCGCGATCGCCGCCGACGTGCGGGACGTGGCCGCGCTGCCCGACCCGGTCGGCGAGGTCGTCCGTGGTTCCACCCTGCCCAACGGCATCGACCTGCGCCAGGTCCGGGTGCCGCTCGGCGTCGTCGGCATCATCTACGAGGGCCGGCCGAACGTCACGGTCGACGCCGCCGCCCTCTGCCTGAAGTCCGGCAACGCGGTCCTGCTGCGCGGCTCGTCCTCCGCGTACCGGTCGAACACCGCGCTGGTGCGCGTCCTGCGCGACGCCGTGCACGGCGCCGGGCTGCCCGCCGACGCCGTCCAGCTGGTGCCCGGCGAGAGCCGTGACAGCGTGCGCGAGCTGATGCGCGCCCGCGGCCTGGTCGACGTGCTCATCCCGCGCGGCGGCGCCTCCCTGATCAACACGGTCGTCCAGGAGTCGGTCGTCCCGGTCATCGAGACCGGCACCGGCAACTGCCACGTCTACGTCGACGCGGCGGCCGACCTCGACATGGCCGTCGACATCCTGGTCAACTCCAAGGCCCAGCGGGTCGGCGTCTGCAACGCCGCCGAGACCCTCCTGGTCCACCAGGACATCGCCGCCGAGTTCCTGCCGCGCGCCCTGGACGCCCTCGCCGACGCCGGGGTGACCGTGCACGCCGACGAACGCGTGATGGCGTACGCCAAGGACTCCCGCGCCACCGTCGTGGAGGCCACCACGGAGGACTGGGAGACCGAGTACCTCTCCCACGACATCGCCGCCGCCGTCGTCGACTCCCTCGACCGGGCCGTCGAGCACATCCGGCTGTGGACCTCCGGCCACACCGAGGCCATCGTCACCACCTCGCAGCAGGCCGCCCGCCGCTTCACCCAGTTGGTGGACTCCACCACGGTCGCGGTGAACGCCTCCACCCGGTTCACCGACGGCGGCCAGTTCGGCTTCGGCGCGGAGATCGGCATCTCGACGCAGAAGCTGCACGCCCGGGGGCCGATGGGCCTGCCCGAGCTGACCAGCACGAAGTACATCGTCACCGGCGACGGACACGTACGGCGCTGACCCGCCCACGGAGGGGGAGCGGCGGCGGGGCCGTCCCAGCGGACGGATGAATTTCCGTACCGTCTGCCCAAAATGACCCCCCAGGTCTACTCTGGATGCGTGCCGGAGGACGTGGGGGGCACGCCGTTCCCTGACGGCTGGGAGCCCGACGACGACCACGACCGCGGGGTGTCGGACGAAGAGTTCGCCTCCGTGGTCTTCGACGAGGCCTTCGTACGGGCGGCCGAGGTCCACGAGCCGACCGCCGTCGAACGCCTCCTGGCCGCCGCGCAGGCCAGAGCCGAGGCCTCCGAGGCCGAGGCCCACCGGGCCCGCACGCGCGGCGAGCGGTACGACGGGTACGGCGGCCACCGGGGCGGCGGCTACGACGACCCGGACGACGACCTCGACGTCCTGGAGGACGACTACGGCTCCCCGGGCCCGTACGGCAGGCAGGTGCGCTGGCACCGCCCCGTCGCCTGGGTGCTCGCCCTGGTGATGGGCATCGGCATGGTCGCGCTCGCCTTCTCGGCCGTCTACCGGGGCGCCTCCGGGAGCCGCCAGGACCCGGCCCCGCCGCCCGCCACCACCGGCGTGGAGCAGGGCGGCGCGGCGGCACACTCCGCGGCGCCCTCCGCGTCCGCCGACTACTCCCAGCCGACCGTCCCGGTGATCCCGCGCGGCGGCCCCTGAGACCGGCCGCCGGCCTGGTGAGAACCTGTCAGAACTTGTGCCCCGGCCGGGCGTTTACCGGGACCTCCCCGGACCTACCCTGAAGATATGGGAGGGCCTTCGGACCCACCCGAGGGGACGCCCGAGGGAGCCCCCTCAGGTGGCGAGGACGAGTACAGGTCCGTCGTCTTCGACGAGTCCTTCGTCCGCGCTGCCCGGCTCCAGGAGTACTCCGCCGAGCAGCGCGTCACCGACCACGCGCCCGCCGTGCGCCGCCGCCCGCCACGGAGCCGCGGCGGCCTGCCCCGGCAGGCGCTGGTCCTGGTCCTGCTGATCGCCGTGGCCTTCGGTACCGCCGTCTACATGGGCCTGCGCCACCCCTACCGCAACCCCGCCGCCGACGACCCCGCCGAGCCGCTGCGGATGACCGTCGTCCCACTCGCCCCGCAGGACGAGGTCCCCGGCACCGCCGACGTCGAACAGCTGTACGCGCACAGTCCGGCGGCGCAGTTCCGGCCCGGCGCCGAGGGGGTGCCGCTCCCGGCGTCCCGGCGCACCGCGCACTTCTCCGACGGCCAGGTGGTGACCGCGCTGCTCACCGCCAAGGACTACCTCGTGCGGTCCGCCCTCGACCCGGGCGTGCTCACCGGCGGCGAGACCAGGCCCGTGCGGGCGCTGCTCGACTCCGGGCAGCTCGACCAGTTCGACCGGAGCTTCGACCGGCCCACCGCCGACGGACGGCACGCGCCCACCGGATGGCTGGTCCGCTTCGACCCCGCCCGCGTGCGGCTGGCCGACCGCGAGATCCGGGCCCAGGGCACCATGCGGGCCGCCGAGACCGACTCCTCCACCCTCGAGGTCACCACGGACCACACGTTCGTCTACGCGCTGCGCCCGGCCGGCACGGGACCGGACGCCGAGGCGTCCCTGTTCACCGTCCGGCGCGAACTGCACTTCCGCTTCGACCGCGACGACCTGCGCCTGCACCAGGCGGAACTCGTCGTCGCCCAGGTCCAGGCCGGCCCGCTCTCCTGCGCCGAGGACTCCGCCGCCCGGCTGCGCCCGCTGCTGGCCGGTCAGGCGGCGAAGGAGGCCGCCCCCGCCGGCACCGACCCGTACGCCACGGGCAGCACCCCGGCCCTGTGCGGCGCCCTGGCGCCGGGCGCCCAGCCGAAGTTGTGAGCGCGGGGCGGCTGCTGCGGGTCCGAGAGGGTTTTTTCGCCCCCGCCGCCCCTTCCCGTCCCGAAACTGGGGCTCCGCCCCAGATCCTGTTCCTCAAACGCCGGAGAGGCTGATATTCAGCCTCTCCGGCGTTTGAGGAACAGGGGTTCGGGGGCAGCGCCCCCGGGGGGACGGGAACGGGAAGGGACGGCGGGGGCGAAAAACACCGTGGTCCGTCGGCCCGCGGCCGGACGGACCTACGCGCTGTCGCGCGGCGGCTCGTCGTCCTCCGTGCCCGGCTTCGGCGGCCTCGGCTCCGAGGACGTGAACCCGCCGAAGCCGCGGCGCACCCGGCCGCCCAGGTCTCCGGCACCGCCCGCGATGTCGCTGACCAGCTTCATCAGCGGGTCCTTGGAGTTGCGCACCTCGTCCGCGTAGCTGCTCGCCGACTCCCGCCAGGAGTCCCGTACCGAGGCGTCCTTGTCCTCGTCGCGGCGCGGGTAGTGGCCGTCCATGATCCGCTGGTGGTCGCGGGAGGCCGCCCACTTCTTCAGCTCGGCGGCCCGCACCGTGGTGAACGGGTGCGAGCGGGGCAGCACGTTGAGGATCTTCAGCACGGAGTCGCGCAGGTCGCCCGCCGCCTCGTACTCCTCGGCCTGCTCCAGGAACGCGTCCACGTTCATCTCGTGCAGGTGGTTGCCGCCCGCGATCTTCATCAGGCCGCGCATCGAGGCCCGCACGTCCTGGCCGACCAGCAGCCCCGCGCGGTCCGCCGACAGCTCCGACTTGCGGAACCACTCGCGCAGTGCCGTCACGATCGCCATGATCGCGACGTTGCCGAGCGGGATCCACGCGACGCGGACCGCCAGCGACGTCAGGAACAGCAGGATCGTCCGGTACACCGAGTGCCCGGACAGCGCGTGCCCGACCTCGTGCCCGACGACCGCCCGCATCTCCTCCTCGTCGAGCAGCTCCACCAGCCCCGTGGTCACCACGATGATCGGCTCGTCCATGCCGATGCACATCGCGTTCGGATTCGGGTCCTGCTTGACGTACATCGGCGGGACCTTCTCCAGGTCCAGGATGTAGCAGGCGTCCCGCAGCATGTCGTTGAGATGTGCGAACTGCCGGTCCGAGACCCGCACCGAGTCGGACAGGAACAGCAGCCGCAGACTGCGCTCGGGCAGCAGACCGCTCAGCGCCTTGAACACCGTGTCGAAACCGGTCAGCCTGCGCAGCGCCACCAGCGCGGAACGGTCGGCCGGATGTTCGTACGCCCGCGTGGAGATCCCGGGGAAGCGCCTGCGCTGCCTGCTCGGCACGCTCTCGTGCCCGTTGTGCTGATGGCCGTCGGACATGTATCCCCCATGTGCGTCTGAGTGACCCTTCGCGGAGCCTCGTACGGCCCTTCGCTCCCCGAGGCGATGCCCGGCCCAGGCGGAGGTGCCGTGGACGGGCGGTGACGGACGGGACGGCCGAGGAGATGCGGGGATCTTGCTCCGGGTGCTTCTGATCGTGATGGTGGTGGGCTGTGCGCTCACCGCGTGGTTCCTGTCGCGCGGCTACAGCCGGAAGGACGACTGAGCGGCGGGGAAGGTTCCTTCCGCCCACCACCGGGCCCGCAACGGCGGAGTCGGCGTGATCGACGCGAAGGCCCCCGCATACGATGAGGCGACGTCTTTATACCGCCCACACGCGATAGGTTCTGCCGAAGATGAGCATCCACAGCACCGCTGCCCAGTTCGCCACCCTCGCCGCCGAGGGCGGAGAGCACGGAGGCAACCACGAGAGCCTCAGCCCCGCCCTCACCGGCGGCGGCGCCCTGTTCGTCCTGCTGCTCCTGCTGTGGATCACCACCCGCTTCAACCGCGACCGCTGAGCCCTCCGCCGGCCGCCCTGGCGGACGGGGTGTTCAGGCCGGGCCGGTAGGGTCTGCACGCATGGGAGAGCAGGACATGCCTACCGGCCCCGGCAGCGGCCCGGCGCGGCAGGGCAGGCGCCGTCTCGGCGTGATGGGCGGCACCTTCGACCCGATCCACCACGGGCACCTGGTGGCGGCCAGTGAGGTCGCGGCGCAGTTCCGCCTCGACGAGGTGGTGTTCGTCCCCACCGGCCAGCCGTGGCAGAAGAGCCACCGCGCGGTGTCCGCCGCCGAGGACCGCTATCTGATGACGGTCATCGCGACCGCCGAGAACCCGCAGTTCTCGGTGAGCCGCATCGACATCGACCGCGGCGGCCCCACCTACACCACGGACACCCTGCGCGACCTGCGCGCGCTCAACCCGGACAGCGACCTGTTCTTCATCACCGGCGCCGACGCCCTCGCCCAGATCCTCACCTGGCGCGACAGCGAGGAACTGTTCTCCCTGGCACACTTCATCGGCGTGACCAGGCCCGGCCACCACCTGACCGACGCGGGCCTGCCCGAAGGCGGTGTCTCGCTCGTCGAGGTCCCCGCCCTCGCCATCTCCTCCACGGACTGCCGTGCGAGGGTCTCCAAGGGGGCACCCGTCTGGTACCTGGTGCCGGACGGAGTCGTGCGCTACATCGACAAGCGCGAGCTGTACCGCGGCGAGTGAGCCGAGAGGGGCACCGGTGAACGACCGATACGACGCGGGTTACGGGGCCGACGGGGGCGGCGCCCCGTACGAGCTCGTCGGCTACGACGAGTACGGCAGGCCCGTCTACCGCCAGGCCACGGACCAGCAGGGCCGGCAGGCCCAGCAGTACGACGGCTACCAGCAGCAGGGCTACGGCTACGACCCGTACCACACGGGCGGGCACCAGCAGCCCTCGTACGACCCCTACGGGACCGGGACCACGGCCCCGCAGCAGCCGCAGGCGCCGTCCTACGACCCCTACGGCACCCAGCAGGGCGGCCAGGGCGGCCAGGGCGGCCAGGGCGGCCAGAGCACCCCGTACGACCCCTACGGGCAGACCGCGCACACCGGGCAGCAGCCCCGTGTCACCGAGCAGACCGCGCACATTCCGCAGCAGCCCGGCCCGGCCGACGACGAGCAGGACACCGCCGGACCCGCACCGGACTACCGCACCGAGCAGTTCGCCTTCGTCGAGGAGCCCGACGGCGACTCCGAGGACGTCATCGACTGGATGAAGTTCACGGAGAACCGCACCGAGCGCCGGGAGGAGGCCAAGCGCCGCGCCCGCAGCCGGATCATCGCCCTCGTCGTGGTGTTCGCCCTGGTCGCGGCCGGCGGCGTCGGCTACCTCTGGTACGCCGGGAAACTGCCCGGCCTGTCCGACTCCGGCCCCGGCACGGGCACCACGACGGCCGCGGGCGCGCAGAAGCGGGACGTCATCGTCGTGCACCTGCACGACACCACCGACGGCGGCACCGCCACCGCCCTGCTCGTCGACAACACCACCACCGAGCAGGGCACCACCGTGCTGCTGCCCAACTCCCTCACCCTGACCGCCGACGACGGCACCACCACCACGCTCGCCAAGTCCGTCGAGGACGACGGCTCCGAGGGCACCAGGGCCGCCCTCGACACCGTCCTCGGCACCGACATCGAGGGCACCTGGCGGCTGGACACCCCCTTCCTGCTCACCCTCGTCGACCTCGTCGGCAACATCGAGGTCGACACCGACACCGACGTGCCCGACCCGGACGCCGGGAAGAAGGGCGAGGCACCCCTGGTCAAGAAGGGGAAGAACCAGACCCTCAGCGGCAAGATGGCCGTCGCCTACGCCACCCACCGCGGCTCCGGCGAGTCGCAGAACGCCCAGCTGGAGCGGTTCGGGCAGGTCCTGCACGGCGTCCTGCGCAAGATGACCTCCGACCCGGACGCCGCCACGACCACCGTCCAGACCCTCGGGCAGATCATCGAGCCGCCGCTCACCGACAAGGACCTCGGCTCCTTCCTCGCCCGGCTCTCCGACCGCGCCAAGGGCGGCGACCACAAGAGCGCGCTGCTGCCCGTGCAGGACGACGGCACGCTCACCGCGGAGGCGAGCGACAGCGTCGTCAAGGACGTCCTCGGCGGCACCGCCAAGAGCCCCGACGAGGACGCCGCCGTCAGCGTCTCCGTGCGCAACGCCACCGGGACGAAGGACAACACCGAGAAGGCCCGCGTGGTGCTCCTCAACGGCGGCTTCACCTTCCGCGACGCGGGCACCGCCGGCACCGCCGAGACCACCTCGAAGGTCGTCTACGCCGACGCCGCCGAGAAGGAGAACGCCACCGAGGTCGCCAAGACCCTGGGGCTGCCCGCCGGCTCCGTCACCAAGGGCGAGGTCTCCGCGAACGCCCGCGTCTCGGTCGTCCTCGGCCAGGACTACGACCCCGGCTCGTAGCGCGCTCCGGGCGCACCCTCCGTAATTGCGGAGGGTGCGCCCGGCGGTCCGTGAGACCCTTGGGAGCAAGTGTCCACCGACCGAAAGCCTCGCAGTGACCGCAACCGACCGTTCCCTTGAGCTCGTCACCACCGCCGCCCAGGCGGCCGCCGACAAGCTCGCGCACGACATCGTCGCCTACGACGTCAGTGACGTGCTGTCCATCACCGACGCCTTCCTGCTGGCCTCCGCGCCCAACGACCGCCAGGTCAAGTCGATCGTCGACGAGATCGAGGAGCGGCTCAGCAAGGAGCTCGGCGCCAAGCCGGTCCGCCGCGAGGGCGACCGCGAGGCCCGCTGGGTGCTGCTCGACTACGTCGACATCGTCGTCCACGTCCAGCACAGCGAGGAGCGCGTCTTCTACGCCCTGGAGCGGCTGTGGAAGGACTGCCCCGAACTGGAGCTGCCCGAGGACGCCAAGGCCACCCGGGGCAAGGCCGCCGAGCACGCCAGGCTCCAGGAGACCGAGGAGGCGGCGCAGCCGGGCGGTGACTGGCGGTGAGCGCCACCGGTGAGGTGAGCGGGTCCGCGCGCCGGGGCCGCCGCGTCATCCTGTGGCGGCACGGCCAGACGTCCTGGAACGTGGAGCGCCGCTTCCAGGGCTCCACGGACGTGGACCTCACCGAGACCGGCGTCGCCCAGGCCCGCCGGTCCGCCCGCCTCCTCGCGGGGCTCAAGCCCGACGCGATCGTCGCCTCCGACCTGAGGCGGGCCGCGGCCACCGCCGCCGAGCTCGCCGCGCTCACCGGCCTCGACGTCACCTTCGACGAGGCCCTGCGGGAGACCTACGCGGGCGTCTGGCAGGGCCTGACGCACGACGAGATCATCGCCAGGTACGGCGACGAGTACACCGCGTGGAAGCGCGGCGAGCCGGTCCGCCGGGGCGGGGGCGAACTGGAGACCGAGGTCGCCGACCGCGCCGCCCCCGTGGTGCTGCGGCACGTCGACAAGCTCCCCGGGGACGGCACGCTCGTCGTGGTCAGCCACGGCGGCACCATCCGCACCACCATCGGCCGGCTGCTCGGACTCGACCCGCACAACTGGGAGAGCCTGGGCGGTCTCACCAACTGCTGCTGGTCCGTCCTCGGCGAGGGTGCCCGCGGCTGGCGGCTGCTCGAGCACAACGCCGGCACCCTGCCGGAACCGGTGCTCGGCGACGACGACTGAGAGTGCTTCGATCCGGCCCCGGGACGCCCCGGGACCCGGATTTCACTTTCCGGCAGGTCACAGGCTAAAGTTCTTCTTGTTCGCCCCGCCGAGCGGGAGGGAACACCAGGAAGCCGGTCACATGGCAACCAGGGGCTATAGCTCAGTTGGTAGAGCGCCTGCATGGCATGCAGGAGGTCAGGAGTTCAATTCTCCTTAGCTCCACATGACGAAGATCCCGCCTCCCCCAGGGAGGCGGGATCTTTTGTTGTCCGCCGTTGAGCAGGACGGCTCTCACGGGCGTATACCTCCGCGAGGCGTCGAGCCGTGTCCCTACCGGTACCCCGGCGTCGCTGACCGTGTCGGCCCGGTCGTGGCAGAATCAAACGGCCGGAAGGGGGCGCGGCCCGACGGGAGGGAGTTGTGATGCCTGCGAGCATCCTCGAGGAGGTCGACCACCTCCTCGGAGCGGTGTCGACGCGACGGACCTCTACCCGCCTCAGCTGCCCTTCCTGCGGCTCCGCGCACGTCGCCCAGGTGCTCGGCGACAACGGCGGGATCTCCTACGTGTGCACGGCCTGCGGCCACAGCTGGAGCTGACCGATGGGTGCACACAGGCGGAAGTGCGACTGGTGCGGCAGCGGGACGCCGATCGTCCGGGACATGGAGCCGCTCAACCCCGACTACCAGTACTGGTGCGAGGAATGCGCGCGGGCGCTGATCATAAAAGGCGACCCCATCGAGACGTACCGCGAACTCGAGGGGGAGCCGATCTACGGTCGGCTGCTGGAGGAGCACTGCACGCTCAAGCGCTTCTATTCGTTCGTGACCGCGTGACCCTCGGTGAGGGAAATTCGGGACATAGGTGAGCGAAGCGAAACCGATTTGGTGTTGGCCCGGGTCGACCGTGTAAAGTTGGCGTCGCCGCCGGGGAAACCGGGCGGACCAAGCAAGGGGCTATAGCTCAGTTGGTAGAGCGCCTGCATGGCATGCAGGAGGTCAGGAGTTCAATTCTCCTTAGCTCCACAGAAGTCGAGGGCGGATCATCCGAACGGATGGTCCGCCCTCGACGGTTGTCCGGGACCTCGCTGCTTGTCCCGGACCGTGCTGGTCGTCCCGGGACCTCGTCGGTCGTCCCGGACCGCCGCAGCGGCCCGGGACCCGTCTCAGCGGCCCGGGACCCGTCTCAGCGGCCCAGGGCGCGCCGGCCGCGCCCCTGCGAGAGCACCGGCAGATTGCGGGACGGCGCCTTCGCCTGGGGCGACTCGTCCTCGATGCGCAGGGCCAGCGCCGGGCAGCGGCGCACCGCCCGCAGCGCCTTCGCCTCCGCGAAACGCGGCACCTGGGCCTGAGCCACCGTCGGGAAGCCGTCCGCGCCGAGCTGGAACACCTCCGGGAGGATGTCCGCGCACAGGCCGTGGCCCCGGCACAGCGTCCAGTCGACGTAGATCTTCTGGCGGCTGGGCCCGTTCTCCTCGCCTCCGCCGCCCGGGATGCCCGTAGGGGCCCTGCCCCCCTCGAAGAGCGGCAGGACGCCCGCCACGGGCCGTCCGCAGCCGTTGCCGAGGACATGCGCGGCGAGGTCGTCGGTGAACGCCTTGACGGTCGACTCCAGGAACATCGCGGAGCCGTCCGGGTGCGAACACGCCCCGCGCCGCTTCACGTTCTTGGCGACCTGCTTGACCGCCTCCAGGGCGGCGGGACCGCCGCCGTTGAGGATGTCCTCCAGGCCGCGCGCGGCGGCCGGCAGCCCCAGGTAGCAGGGGCCGCACTGGCCGGCGCTCTCCTCCGCCAGCCACTGGGCGACCCGCAGCGACTCGCCCAGCGGACAGGTGTCCTGACTGATCGGCAGGATCGCCCCGGCGCCGAGCGCACCGCCCACGGCGTCCAGGGAGTTGCGGGAGACGATCGCCTCGTTGACGGTCGCCGCGTCGATCCACTTGCCGTGGTAGCCGCCCGTCAGCACCCCCTGCGGCACCGGGGGAGCCCCGGCGAGCTGGAGGATGTAGCGCAGCGGCACACCCGTCGGCGCCTCGATCACCATCGGGCGGGCCACCGCCCCCGACACCGTGAGCATCACGGTGCCCGGTTCGTCGTACAGGCCGGTGTTGCCGTAGCGCTCCGGGCCGATGCGGGCGGCGATGGCGAGCTGGGCGAACGTCTCGGCGTTGGACAGCAGCGTGGGCGCGCCGCCGACGCCGTTCTTCGAGGCGCTGGTCTTGCGGCCCGGCGGGATCGCCGGGCCGCCGTCGATCGAGCGGATCAGGGAGGCCGCCGCGCCGGTGACCATGCGGACCGGGTTGCGCTGCACACGGGCGCGCAGCGCGGAGCGGCGTCCGTTGTTCAGGCCGCGTTCGGCGAGCGCGGCCTCCATGGAACGCTGGGTGGACTCCCGGGTGACCCCCACCACGAGCGTGCGGGCACCCATGGCCTCGGCACACAGCAGCGCGCCGTCCAGGATGAGGTGCGGGGCACGGTTGATCAGCACCGTGTCCTTGCGGCAGGCCGGTTCGTCCTCGCTGCCGTTGACGACGACGACCGGCCGCACGCCGCGCTTGATCGCCGTTTCGGCGACCGAGCGCAGCTTCTTGTGGAAGGGGAACCCCGCGCCGCCGCGGCCCCTGAGGTTGATGCGTTCGGCGAGCTGCGCGAGCTGCTCGCCGCCCAGGGGCTCGAGCGGCCCGTGCACCTTGAGGTGCATGGGCAGATCGAGCCGGTCCACAAGGTCGAAGCCCGACGTGAGCTGGGGAAGCCCGACCACGCGGACTTCGGGTACGTCGGGCAGGGCCTCGTTCACCAGCGACCTCCGAGGGTGCCCCCGGCTTCGGCCGGGAGAGGAATCGGGCTCCTGCGCGGCAGGGCGGGAAACGGGGTTCCACCCCGAGGGCGGCAGACGGACCGGTCGGCCGGATGGGCCGACTGCCGTGTGCCGCGAGGACCAGGCACGCGCAGCTCTTCCAGTGCTGTTGTCGGGGGAGGGCTCAATTGAAGCCTCCGGAAGACGTGTTCGGTGTGTTCGTCGTGTTCCAGGATTCGCCCGAACCCGGTGCGTCGAAGTCGTAGGACGACGACGCGCCGGGGTTCGGTGCGGGGGCGGGACCGCTGTTGTACGTGTCACTCGGGTTGTACGTGCCGTAGAGGCCGTTCGTCTCACCGGTGTCGCGCACATCACGTGAACCGAACCCGGAGGCGGCCGAATTGTCATAGGCCGGGATGTTGTATCCGGTGTCCTGGAGCGGGTCGTACGCCGACGGCGGGGCCTCGCCGACCGGCGGCGGGGACGGGATCGGCCAGCTGCCCGAGGTGCTGGAGGGGCCGTCCACGCGCGGGATGGCCTCCGTGGGCTGCATGTCCAGCGGCAGTTCCATGCGGGCGGTCGCGTCGGTGAGGGGGGTCTGTCCGAGCGGCGTCCGGCCGGGCGCCGACACCGCGCGGTAGGCGGCCGCGAAGCCGTTCGCCGGTTCCGGGGCGGGCGCGCGCTCGGCGGTCTCGTACAGCGGGCGCTCCCCGCGCGGGTTCTCGCCCCGCCAGTCGCCGTCCCCGCGCGGGCGCCCCTCGTCCCGCGCGGAGCCGTGCCCGCCGTCGTATCCCGGCAGGGGGGACCCGGCCGCCCGGGACCTGCTCTCCTCCCACTGCTTCTCACGGCTCCGCGGCTGGTCGGCGGCGCCGAGCAGTGCGGTGAGCCGGTCGGCGATCCTGCGCTTCACGCGGGGCGGGGAGGCGCGCACGGCGAGGGCCGCCATGACGCCGACCACGGACAGCCCGTAGAGGATCGTGAAGATCGGCTTCGCCGCTCGACCCGCGTAGAGGCCGTGCACCAGCGCGGCGCACCAGGCCGGATAGGCCAGCATGTGCATCGCCCGCCAGCGGGCCGCGACCGGCGCCGGGGAGGCGAAGCGGTTGCGCAGCACACCGGTGATGCCGACGAAGACCATCAGCATTCCGGCGAGGGTGCCGAGCCCGATGAGGACCCCCCTGCCGGCGACGGCCTCGTCGTCGGTGAGGAGCAGCCCGAAGGGGATCACCGCGGCGATCCAGGTGGTGTGTTCCTGCAGCAGCTTGACGACGATGTGCACCAGCAGGAAGACGATCGAGGCGACCGCGGTCGTCCGGTGCACCGCCTGCGCCAGGATCCGCTGCCGGGGGCCGAGCAGGATGCGGTCCTGGGCGACGAGTCCCCAGATCACCGAACAGCTCAGGCAGACCAGGGACAGCACGCCCGCACCGAAGCTGAGGAACTCGACGAGCCAGTCGTCCGCCGTGCTGTCGTCCGGCCTCACGACCTGCCTCCCGGCGTCCCGACGCGGAGCGGACACGACGGAGTCGCAGCCGACCGGCCCCGAGCGGGGGGTGGGCTGCTGTCTGGACGAGGGTTCATGGGGCGTCTCCGAAGGTTCGGTAAAGCGGTCCCGCCGCCGAACTCTAAGGGTCGTCATACCGACGAGTACGAGGTTTGAGTTATTGCGCTGTTATCAAAAGACAATGAGGCCGTTGTGATGTCCCTTAGCAGTCGTTACGCGAAGTAATCTTTGACCTTGGGTCAACGCGTCGTGGAAGCGCGTCGCGGCCGGATCGGCGGCTGCGGTACCCTGGCGCCATGCGTGCCGTACGCCTTCTGCTTAGCGAGCCGCGCTGATCAGTCCCGACCGCCGGTGACCGGCAGGTCGGAATCGGCGCGGCGTCCCCTCCTGTGCGAGGGGATTTTTCATTTCCGGGAAGTTCGCAGCAGCAGGCAGAGACGATCGATGGAGCATTGAGGATCATGAGCGAGACGAACCCCGCTGCCACCGCAGCCGCGGAGGCCGCGCCGCACCGCTACACGGCCGCCCTGGCCGCCGAGATCGAGGCACGCTGGCAGGACTTCTGGGACGCCGACGGCACCTACGCCGCGCCCAACCCGAGCGGCGACCTGTCGGGCGATCCGGAGACGGCCGCCAGGCCCAAGAAGTTCATCATGGACATGTTCCCGTACCCCTCCGGTGCGGGACTGCACGTCGGACACCCGCTGGGCTACATCGCCACCGACGTCTTCGCCCGCTTCCAGCGCATGACCGGGCACAACGTCCTGCACACCCTGGGCTTCGACGCCTTCGGCCTGCCCGCCGAGCAGTACGCGGTGCAGACCGGCACGCACCCGCGCGTGTCGACCGAGGCCAACATGGAGAACATGAAGTCCCAGCTGCGCCGGCTGGGCCTGGGCCACGACAAGCGCCGCTCGTTCGCCACGATCGACCCGGACTACTACAAGTGGACCCAGTGGATCTTCCTGCAGATCTTCGACTCCTGGTACGACGACGAGGCGAAGCGGGCCCGCCCGATCTCCGAGCTGGTCGAGAAGTTCGAGTCCGGTGAGCGCGGCGTCCCCGGCGACCGCTCCTGGAGCGAGCTGACCGAGGCCGAGCGCGCCGACGTCCTGGGCGAGTACCGCCTGGCCTACGCCTCCGACGCGCCGGTCAACTGGTGCCCCGGCCTGGGCACCGTGCTGGCCAACGAGGAGGTCACCGCCGAGGGACGCTCCGAGCGCGGCAACTTCCCCGTCTTCAAGGCCAAGCTGCGCCAGTGGAACATGCGCATCACGGCTTACGCCGACCGCCTGCTGGACGACCTGGACGCCCTGGACTGGCCCGAGGCCATCAAGCTGCAGCAGCGCAACTGGATCGGCCGCTCCGAGGGCGCCCGCGTCGGCTTCCCCATCGACGGCGAGAACATCACCGTCTTCACCACCCGCCCCGACACCCTGTTCGGCGCGACCTACATGGTGCTGGCGCCCGAGCACCCGCTGGTCGAGAAGTTCACGCCCCAGGAGTGGCCCGAGGGCACCCACGAGGTGTGGACCGGCGGGCACGCCACACCCGCGGAGGCCGTCGCCGCCTACCGCGCGCAGGCCGCCTCCAAGTCCGACGTCGAGCGGCAGGCCGAGGCCAAGGACAAGACCGGCGTCTTCATCGGCGCGTACGCCACCAACCCGGTCAACGGCGAGCGGGTCCCCGTCTTCATCGCCGACTACGTCCTGATGGGCTACGGCACCGGCGCGATCATGGCCGTCCCGGCGGGCGACCAGCGCGACTTCGAGTTCGCGCGCGCCTTCGAGCTGCCGATCCGCTGCATCGTCGAGCCGACCGACGGCCGCGGCACCGACACCTCCACGTGGGAGAACGCCTTCTCCTCGTACGACGCGAGGATCATCGACTCGTCGAACGACGAGGTCTCCCTGGACGGCCTGGGCGTCGCCGAGGCCAAGGCGCGCGTCATCGAGTGGCTGGAGCGGTCGGGCCACGGCGAGGGCACCGTCAACTTCCGCCTGCGCGACTGGCTGTTCAGCCGGCAGCGCTACTGGGGCGAGCCCTTCCCGATCGTCTACGACGAGGACGGCGTCGCCCACGCCCTGCCCGAGTCGATGCTGCCGCTGGAGCTGCCCGAGGTCGAGGACTACAGCCCGCGCACCTTCGACCCGGACGACGCCGACACCCGGCCCGAGACGCCGCTGTCGCGCAACGAGGACTGGGTCAACGTCACTCTGGACCTGGGCGACGGGCCGAAGAAGTACCGCCGCGAGACCAACACCATGCCCAACTGGGCCGGTTCCTGCTGGTACGAGCTGCGCTACCTGGATCCGCACAACAGCGAGAAGCTGGTCGACCCGGCCATCGAGCAGTACTGGATGGGCCCGCGCGAGGGCATGCCGCACGGCGGCGTCGACCTGTACGTCGGCGGCGCCGAACACGCCGTGCTGCACCTGCTGTACGCCCGCTTCTGGTCCAAGGTGCTGTACGACCTGGGGCACGTGTCGTCCGCGGAGCCGTTCCACAAGCTGTTCAACCAGGGCATGATCCAGGCCTACGTCTACCGCGACAGCCGGGGCATCGCCGTACCGGCCGCCGAGGTGGAGGAGCGCGACGGCGGCTACTGGTACCAGGGCGAGAAGGTCTCCCGGCTGCTGGGCAAGATGGGCAAGTCCCTGAAGAACGCCGTCACTCCGGACGAGATCTGCGCCGAGTACGGGGCCGACACGCTGCGCCTGTACGAGATGGCCATGGGTCCGCTGGACGTCTCCCGGCCGTGGGACACCCGCGCGGTGGTCGGCCAGTTCCGGCTGCTGCAGCGGCTGTGGCGCAACATCGTCGACGAGACGACGGGGGAGGTGACCGTCGTCGACACCCAGGACGTCGACGAGGACACCCTGCGCGCCCTGCACAAGGCGATCGACGGCGTGCGCGGCGACCTGGAGGGCATGCGCTTCAACACCGCCATCGCCAAGGTCACCGAGCTGAACAACCACCTGACCAAGCGGGGAGACGCGCTGCCGCGCCCCGTCGCGGAGTCCCTGGTGCTGCTGGTCGCCCCGCTGGCCCCGCACATCGCCGAGGAGCTGTGGCGCAAGCTGGGGCACACGGATTCGGTGGTGCACCGGGACTTCCCGGTCGCCGACCCGGCGTACGTGGTCGACGAGACCGTCACCTGTGTCGTGCAGATCAAGGGCAAGGTCAAGGCGCGGCTGGAGGTGTCCCCGGGCATCGCCGAGGACGAGCTGGAGAAGGTCGCGCTGGCCGACGAGCGGGTCGTCGCGGCACTGGACGGGGCCGGGATCCGCAAGGTGATCGTCCGGGCGCCGAAGCTGGTGAACATCGTCCCGGCGTGAGGTGAGCGTTCCGGGGTCCGGCCGGTGTGATCCGCCGGACGGGCTTCGGGCTCCAGGGCGCCCGGTGGTCCGGGTGGTCCCCTAAGGGCAGGTTCGGGGTTTTCCAGGAACTCCGGACCTGCCCGCTGCGTTTACCGTTGAAGAGCGGCGCGAAGTGCGCCGGGACGGCCGGAAGGGCCCGGAGGAGGAGCTTCGTGGAGACGGTGTTCGCAGTGGTCGCCCTGCTCTTCGTGCTCTTCGTCGTGCTCGGCGCCTACGCCACGGTGAAGGTCGTCGGCGCCGCCAAGCGCAGCGCGGACCGCCACATCACCCAGGCCCGCCGCACGGTCGAGGACCACACCCTGCGGGCCAAGGCCTTCGCGCAGCCCGGTCCGGCCGGCGAGATCGCCCAGCTCCGGCTGGGGCTGCGCACCTCCATGCGGGCCACCCAGGACGCCCTGGAGGCCGCCGTCGCCGAGGACGAGTCCCTCAAGGAGTCCCTCGGCCTCTTCCAGCGGCTCAGCGCGCACGGCCACGAACTGGACGGCGAACTCAGGCGCCTGGAGTCCGAACCGGACCGCACCACCCTCGCCGCCCGGCTGCCCGAGCTGCGCGAGCGCACCGAGCGCATCACGAGCGCCGCGGACTCCCTGCGCTGGGCGGCCCGCGACCGCGCCCGCCGGTTCGCCTCCGACGACCTGGACTCGCTGAGCGAGCAGATCGACATGGAGGCCGGGGCCCTGCGCCACTGGACCACCACGGAACAGCACCCGGCACCCCCGCCCTGGCCCGAGACCCCCGCCACCGACGCCCCGACGGCCGGCCGGACCCGGCAGGACACCCCGGAGCCCGCCACGGCGAAGGAACCGGAACAGCGGCCCGCCATCACCCCGCCGGCACCGCGCCCCACCTACTCCTGGCAGAAGAAGCCCCGCCCCGAGAGCACCACATGAGCACCCCCTGATCCGGCCACCGTCGGCCCCGCCCCGCGAGGCCGGGCTGCCGCACGGGCACCACGGCAGGTAACCTCCAGCTCATGTCCCGCCATGTCGCGATCGTCACCGATTCAACGGCCTACCTGCCGGCCCGGACGATGGAGCGGCACCGCATCACGGCGGTACCCCTGACCGTGGTCCTGGGCGACCGCGCGCTCGAAGAGGGCACCGAGATCTCCACCCGCTCCCTCGCCCAGGCTTTGCAGAAGCGGCGCCCGGTCACGACCTCGCGGCCCGGCCCCGAGGTGTTCGCCGAGACCTACCGCAGGGTCGCCGAGTCGGGCGCGACCGGCATCGTCTCCCTCCACCTCTCCGCCGAGCTCTCCGGCACCTACGACGCGGCGGTCGTCGCGGCCCGGCAGGCTCCGGTGCCGGTACGGGTGGTGGACACCGGGATGATCGCGATGGCGCTCGGGTTCTGCGCGCTGGCGGCGGCGGAGACCGCGGAGGCGGGCGGCACGGTGGACGAGGCGGTCACGGCCGCGGAGAAGCGGGCGGCGGACACGTCCGCCTACTTCTACGTCGACACGCTCGACTATCTGCGCCGGGGCGGCCGGATCGGCGCCGCGCAGGCCCTGCTGGGCTCGGCCCTCGCGGTCAAGCCGCTGCTGCAGCTCGCGGGCGGCCGTATCGAACCGCTGGAGAAGGTACGCACGGCGTCGAAGGCGATCGCCCGCCTGGAGGAGATCGCGGCCGAGCGGGCGGGCGGGGCGGAGGTCGACGTCGCCGTCCACCATCTCGCCGCGCAGGAGCGCGCGTCGGCCCTCGCCGACCGGCTGCGGACCCGGCTGCCGGGACTGGCCGACCTGCACGTCAGCGAGGTGGGCGCGGTGATCGGGGCGCACACGGGGCCAGGGCTGCTGGGGGTCGTGGTCTCGGCCCGGTGAGGCCGGTGTGCTCGTACGGGTGACGGGGTTGTCCACAATCGGGCGGTAGTCCCCGGAAATCGAGCAAGATCATCGCGAGTGGGCCGATGTGCCGGATCCTCCTGGCATGGCACTTCGATCACGCTCACGCACAGCGACGGCGACCAGCGGCCCGGGCCGCCCACCCGCCTCCGACGGCCGCGCCCGCCACCGCCGGCCCACCGGACCCCGCGGACGGACCCCACAACGGGACCGCCGGACGGCGGCGGAGGAACTCCGCCGCCGGGCGGAGTCACTGTTCGACGGCGACGACCACACCACGCACGGCAGGCGCCCCCCGGCCTGGGCCCTGACCGGCACCCGACGTATCACACGGGCCGGTCCTTCGGAGGCCGGGGACCGGTCGGGGGCTGTGGGGCGGGCGGGGGGTGCGGACCGCGTGAGCGGTGCGGACCGTGGGACGGCCGCGGATCGCGTGCCGGCCCAGGGCCGCCCGGCGGCCCTGGAGCGTCGGGGCGCCGGGGAGCATGCGGCGGTGGCCGGGAACCGGGCGGTGGATGTGGGCCGGTCGGGGTCTGAGGGCCGGTTGGCGGATGTGGGCCGGTCGGGGTCTGAGGGCCGGTTGGCGGATGTGGGCCGGTCGGGGTCTGAGGGCCGGTTGGCGGACGTGGGCCGGTCGGGGCCTGGGGGCGGGCCGGCGGACGTGGGCCGGTCGGGGGCTCCGGAGCGGTCGGTGGGGCCGGGGCGGGCGGCGGCCGTGGACCGGCAGGCTGCGCAGGGACGGGCGACGGCTGGGGAACTTCTCGCGGCGGGGCCCGGTGGTGGTGCGGGCGCGGTGGACGACGAGGGCGACATCGCGGGCCCGGAGGAAGCCGGAGGTGTGTCCGCACGGGGACGGCGGCGGGAGCGGGCCGGGCTCGCGCTGCGGGAGCGCCTGCCGTTGTGGGTGCAGACGCGGTGCGGGATGGAACGGCGGAGCGTGGTCGCGCTGTCGGTGCTGCTCGTGGTCGCCGTGGGATTCGCCGTACAGCACTTCTGGACCGGGCGGACCCAGCCGGTACGGGCACCGGAGGTGGTGCGGGCGGCGGCGGTTCCGCACGGGGAGCACGTCAAGGACGCGGCGAAGGGAGCGACCGCGCCGGACGGTGCGGTGAAGCCCGGCGCCCCGGGGCCGGCGGGGACCGAGATCGTGGTCGACGTCAGCGGCAAGGTGCGGGACCCGGGAATCCACCGCCTGCCCGCCGGTTCACGCGTCGAGGACGCGCTGCGGGCAGCCGGCGGAGTACGCCCCGGCACCAGGACCGACACCCTGAACCGCGCCCGTTTCCTCGTCGACGGCGAACAGGTGGTCGTCGGGGGCCCGGCACCGGCCGGAACAGCCCCCGGCGGCAGCCCCGGTACGGCGGGAACGGCGGCGGGAGCCGGCCCCACCGCCCCGGTGTCCCTCAACACCGCCACCGTGGACCAGCTCGACACCCTGCCCGGAGTCGGTCCCGTGCTGGCCCGGCACATCGTCGACCACCGCACCCGCAACGGCGGTTTCCGCTCGGTGGACGAACTCCGCGAGGTGAACGGCATCGGCGACCGCCGTTTCGCGGATCTGCGGAACCTCGTACGGCCATGAGGACCGAGCCGACGGACCCGGCGGCGCCACCGCCCCCGCAGCCCACCGCCCGGCGGCACGTCCACGCCGCCTCCGGGAAGCGGCTCGGAGCCGCGCACCCGAGGCAGGAGGGACCGGCGGACCTACGACTGGTCCCGCCCGCCCTGGCCGCCTGGGCCACGGCCGCCGTGATGCTGCACGCCCCGCCCGGCCGGGCGGCGGGCGCGGTGATCGTCTCCCTGCTGACGGCCGGCGCTCTCCTCGTGGCGCGCGGCCGCCTGACCGGGCGGGCACGGGCCACCGCCCACGCCACCACCGCCGTCCTGCTCTGCGTCGCGGCGGCCGCCGGATCGGCGGGACTGCACGGCGCGGACCTGCGACGGGGCCCCGTGCCCGCACTGGCGCGGGAGTACGCCCCGGTGACCGCCGAGGTCGAGACCACCTCCGACCCCCGGCTCACCCGGCCCAGGGGCAGCGGCAACCACATGGCCCCGGCATCCGTACTGATCGAGGCCGACGTACGACGGGTGGAGCGGGCCGACGGCACGGCGGAGACGACCCGCACGCCCGTACTGCTGATCATCGACCCGGGCCCGTCCGAACGCACCGCACCGGACGCCGAGGGCCGCTCCCCTTGGCTCGCCCTCCTGCCCTCCACCCGCCTCCGCGTCGAGGCACGGCTCGCCCCGGCGAGGGCGGGCGGCGACCGGTTCGCCGCAGTGCTGCGGGTGAAGGGCCGCGACGGCCCGGAGACCGTGGGCCGGCCGTCGGGTCCGCAGCGGCTGGCGGGACGGCTGCGGGCCGGACTGCGGGAGGCGACCGACGGACTGCCGGCGGACGCGCGGGCGCTGCTGCCCGGCCTGGTCGTGGGCGACACCGCGAGGATCACCCCGGAGCTGGACGAGGCGTTCCGGGAGACCGACCTCACCCACACGCTCGCCGTCTCCGGCGCCAACTTCACCATCCTCCTCGCCCTGCTCCTCGGGCCGCCCGGCCTGGCGCAGCAGGCCGAGCGCCGCGGACTCGCGCCCCGCCTCGGCATCTCCCTGCGGGCCACCGCACTCCTCGGCGCCGTGCTCTCCCTCGCCTTCGTCGTCGTGTGCCGGCCCGACCCCAGCGTGCTGCGGGCCGCCGCCTGCGGATCCGTCGCCCTGCTCGCGCTCGCCACCGGCCGCCGCAGATCACTGATCCCGGCGCTGGCGACGGCGGTCCTGCTCCTGGTGCTGTACGACCCGTGGCTGGCCCGCGGTTACGGCTTCCTGCTCTCCGTGCTGGCCACCGGAGCGCTGCTCACCCTCGCGCCGCGCTGGAGCGCGGGACTGCGGCGGCACGGGGTGCCGCCCCGCCTCGCGGAGGCGCTGGCCGCCGCGGGTGCCGCGCAGGCCGTGTGCGCACCGGTGGTCACCGTGCTGGCGGCGCGGGTCAGCCTGGTGGCGATCCCGTGCAACCTGCTCGCGGAGTTCGCGCTCGCACCGGCCACGGTGCTGGGCTTCCTGGCCCTGGCCACGGCACCGGTGGCGATGCCGGCGGCGAAGGCACTGGCCTGGTGCGCGAGCTGGCCGGCCCAGTGGCTCGCACAGGTCGCCAGAACGGGGTCCGCGCTGCCCGGCGCGGGAGTGGACTGGCCCGGCGGCTGGACCGGCGCGGCAGCGCTCGGCGCCCTCACCCTGGCGGCGCTGCTCGTAGGACGGCGGCTGCCGAGACACCCCTGGTGGTGCGCTGCCTGCGCACTCCTGCTGGTACTGGTGGTGCTGCAGCCACGGCCCCTCACCCGGGCGATCACGGGCTGGCCCCCGCCGGGCTGGCGGATGGTGATGTGCGATGTCGGCCAGGGCGACGCGCTGGTGCTGGCGGCGGGCGGGAACGCCGGCGTGGTCGTGGACGCCGGCCCCGACCCGGCCCTCGTCGACCACTGCCTGCGCTCCCTCGGCATCACCAGCGTCCCGCTCGTCGTCCTGACCCACTTCCACGCCGACCACGTGGCGGGCCTGCCCGGCGTACTGCGCGGACGCGCGGTGGGCGCAGTCGAGACGACGTCCTTCGAAGAACCCGCCGACCAGGCCGCGTTCGTCCGAAGACTCGCCGCCGCCCGGCACATCCCGGTGACGCACGCCGCGGCCGGTGAGGCACGGCGTACGGGGGAGCTGTCCTGGGAAGTGGTGTGGCCACCGCCGGACGCCCCGTCGGCCACGGGCCCACAGCCCACGGGCCCACAGCCCACGGGCCCACAGCCCACGGGCCCCGTGCCGGAGGGCCCGAACGACGCCAGCGTGGCCATGCTGGTCCGCACGGCCGGCCTGCGCCTGCTGCTCCTCGGAGACCTGGAACCCCCGGCCCAGCGGGCCCTGGCGAGATCACCGGCGGTCCGGCGACTGGCCGGCGTGGACGTCCTCAAGGTCGCCCACCACGGCTCGGCGTACCAGGACCCGGACCTGATGCGCCGCGCGGCCCCACGGCTGGCACTGATCAGCACGGGGGAGGACAACACGTACGGGCATCCGGCTCCGGGCACGGTGGCCGCCCTGCGTGCCGGGGGAGCGACGGTGCTGCGTACGGACCGGGACGGGGCGCTGGCGGTGGCCGGCGGCGAGAATGGGAGCAGGGAGCTGAGGGTGGCGCGACACTGACGTTCCCCGCCCCGGCTTCGTCAGCTGTTCGCTCTCCAGGCGCCCACGGGTCCCCGCCGCCTTCGGGCGGCGGGGACCTTTCGTCGTGCCCGGAAGAGGGGAGCCGCGCAAGGCGCTCGCACAGAACCGACCTCGCCCCCTGTTCGGGCGGTGACGAAGCTGCTGGGAGGGGCGAGGCCGTGATGTCTTCGGACGCTGCCCCGGATCCGTACGCCGACCCGCTGAAGTCCGGGCAGCGAGTGCAGGTCCTCGACGCCTCCCAGCCGGCGCCGTCTTCTCGGTCGTTCTGGACGGGGCGTGTACGGGAGGCAAGGGCCCCGGACGGCCTCCGCCGCGGCGCGACCGGCTCCCCGCTCCACCGTCGGCCACTTCCCTGTCCGGCTCCGGGCGGCGTTGCTCGAAGGGGCAGCTTCCGCTGTCTGTGCGGGCATTCCGGCAGGCTGCCCTTGTGAGGCTTCGGAGTCGACCCGTATCGTCCGGCCCTGACGTGCGTCCGGATCTGGTTGCGGACGGGAACTGCCGCGGTGAGCAAGGAGTTTGTTGTGCGAATGGGCGGCCGGGAGAAAGCGGACGAGCGGTCTGACGCGAAGGCGTTGGCGAACTCCGGGCGGCGTCGGCCGTCCGCCGCGCCGCACGCCGGCGGTCTGCTCTCGCTGCAGTTGGCCTTCGGCAACCAGGCTGTCGTGCAGATGCTCCGGCAGACGGGACATCCGTGGGCGCGGGAGGAACACCAGCACGGCGCGGGCTGCGGCCACGAGAGCGCGCAGCAGCCCGCGGTGCAGCGCTCGGCCGTGTCCGAAGTGCTGCGCGGGGCCGGTCGTCCGCTGGACTCGGCCCTTCGCGCCGATCTGGAGCCCAAGATGGGCGCGGACTTCTCCGGCGTCCGGGTCCACGACGACGCCGCTGCCCAGGCGTCGGCCGCCGAGATCGGGGCCGGCGCCTACACCGCCGGCAACCACATCGTCATCGGCAAGGGCGGGGCCGACCGGCGCACCATGGCCCACGAGCTGACCCATGTGATCCAGCAGAGCCGGGGTCCGGTCGAGGGGACGGACAACGGTTCGGGGCTGCGGATCTCGGACCCCTCCGACCGTTTCGAGCGCGAAGCCGAGGCGAACGCGGCGCGCATCGTGTCGGGCCCGGCTCCGGTCCAGCGTCAGGTGGACGACGCCGCGCACGGGGCCGTGCCCCTCCAGACCGCCTCGGGGGCGTCCGAGGTCATGGTGCAGCGCACGGTGGAGGAGGACCTGACCGACAATCCGCGGGACTTCCTGGCGGCCAACATGCTCTCCATGGACGTGGTGGCGGGCATGAAGGCGCGCTGGAGCCGACCGGCACTGAATGACGCGTACCACAAACTCGGGTCGATCCTGGGCGGCCTGACCCGTCACTGGTTCGTCCTGACGGCCGACCCGCGGCGACAGGGTTCCGGCCCGGCGTACCTGTTGACCCCCGCCCTGGAGATGTACGTGGCGGACCAGGAGCACCGGGCGGCGTACCCGTTCCTGCAGGAGCTCGCCGGGCACCCGGACCTGCCGCCCGTCCAGCCCGAGAGCAGCTACCTCCACTCCTCGTACGTCCCCTACCTCACGGGTGGCGCGCGCAATCCCGAGACGCAGGTGGGCCACCAGGAGATCCCGAAGGAGCCGGGGGACGCTCCGGGTGCGGGCCTCGTCTTCACGGCCACGATGAACGGATGCGCCTTCGCCGTCACCGGGAGCTCCCAGGGGCCGGGCATGTTCCGGGCCTGGCACTACCAGTCGCCCGGCAGTCGGATGGCGGACGCGCTGGAATTCCAGCACACCCACCGCACCACGGACTGGTTCGGCGACGAGGAGTACATGGGGCCCGGGGCCGGCAGGACCCTGCCCGAGGTCACGAACATGCTGAGCTTCGGGCAGAACGGCTGGGAGGTCCTCGGCCAGGAGGTCCTGGTGTCCGCGTCCGACATGAACGACGCGCGCATCGGCAAGACCTCCGCCCGTCCGCTCAACCTGGGACCGGCTGACGGCGACCGGAGATTCAGCCAGGCCGGCGCGGTCTACAAGGGCCTGGCCCACAAGCACCTGGGCATCGTCAGCGGCGCGGGCGAGGCGATCAAGGCGCGCAAGGCCCCGAAGGACGTGCAGGACGTGGTCACCGAGGCCCAGAGGAGGGTGGCCGACGGTGTGGGGGAAATCCTCCTCGCCGGAAATGCCGCCAAGCTGCACGAGGGCACCGGCTTGGCCGTGCGCTTCGCCGGTGTCACGTGGGTGTCGCTGCAGACCGTGCTCAACAAGCACGAGAACAGCAGGGAGGACTGGAGCGGCAAGCTGAACTACTTCGTCGAGACGTTCGGGAACTACCGTCAGTGGCTGTCGGATCTGCGGACCGCCGCGGAGCGCCTGCGGCAGCCCGCCGACCAGTAGCGCTTCTGCCGGGCGGCGAGCAAGCCGAGCGCGGGACACAGCTCCCGGCCCGACCCGAACACGGTCACCGGGCCGCGGACCGGGAACGACGGCGCTGTGGACGGACCGGGACGGGGCACCGGCGGTGACCGGGGGCGGAAACGGGAGCGGGGAACCGCGGGTGGCGCGACACTGAGGGCATGACTGAGGGGATGAACACCGCGGGAGTCGACGCCTATCTGCGCCGCCTGGGCGTCGAGCAGCCCGCCTGGCCCACCGTGGACGCGCTGCGCGAGCTGCACCTGCGGCATCTGGAGACCGTGCCGTTCGAGAACCTGTCCATTCATCTCGGCGAGGAGGTCGTGCTGGAGGGGAAGCGGCTGCTGGACAAGGTGGTGGAGGCGCGGCGGGGCGGGTTCTGCTACGAACTCAACGGCGTCTTCGGGGCGTTGCTCGCCGCCCTCGGCTATGACGTCCAGCTGCTCGCGGCGCGGGTGTACGGCGACGGGGGCCGGCTCGGCATCCCGTACGACCATCTCGCGCTGCGGGTACGGACGGTGGACGGCGGCGACTGGCTGGCCGACGTCGGTTTCGGCGCCCACTTCCACCTGCCGCTGGCCTTCGGGGAGCGCGGGGAGCAGGAGGATCCCGGGGGCACGTTCCGGATCGCCGAGGCGGGCGCCGACGCGGCCGGGGTGCGCGGCGGGTCCGACCGGGTGGAGGCGGCGGACCTGGACGTGAGCCGGAACGGGCTGCCGGTGTACCGGCTGGAGGTCCGGCCGAGGACGCTCGCCGACTTCACGGCCGGGGCGTGGTGGCACAGCAGCTCACCGGCCTCCCACTTCACGCGGTCGCCGGTGTGCTCGCGGATCACCGGGGACGGGGGCAGGATCACGCTCAGCGGCCGGCGGTTCACGGTCACCGCGCCGGACGGGACGCGGCAGGAGCACGAGACCGGGACGGACGAGGAGGTGCTCGCGCTCTACCGGGACCGGTTCGGGATCGCGCTGGACACGGTGCCGACGGTGCGCGCCACCGTGACGGGCGGCTGACCGGGCACCGGGACGGGCGGCCGACCCCCGTACCGGACAATGGCCCGTGTGAGTGATGTGCGACATGTGCTGGTGCTGCCCGACCGTGATGCCGCGGAGGAGGTGGCCGAGGCCCTCGGGGAACGGTTCGGCGTGGACGAGGAGCCGCGGCTGGTACGGGACGCCCTGGCGGGGGAGGACGACGCGGAGGACGCGCAGTGGCTCGTCGTCCTGCGGGACGAACCGGCCCGGCTGGACCCCGGGGAGCTGAACGAGTTCGTGGCCGGGTGGGACGGCTGGCGGGAGGAGCCGTAGCCCGGTAGCCGTCGGCGGGAGGAGCCGTAGTCCGGTAGCCGTCGGCCGGGGAGCCGTAGCCCGGTGACCGCCGGCCGGGCGGCGGTGTCAGTGGCGCGTGGGATGCTTGTCGCGATGGCCAGGAAGACCGCATCCGACGACCTCCTCGCCCCGGTGACGCTCGCCGTGGGCCAGGAGGACCTGCTGCTCGACCGTGCCGTACGGGAGGTGGTGGCCGCCGCGCGGGCCACCGACGCCGACACGGACGTACGCGACCTGACACCGGACCGGCTCCAGCCCGGCACCCTCGCCGAGCTGACCAGCCCGTCGCTCTTCGCGGAGCGCAAGGTCGTGGTCGTACGCGATGCGCAGGACCTGTCCGCCGACACCGTCAAGGACGTGAAGGCGTACCTCGGCTCGCCCGCCGAGGAGATCACGCTGGTCCTGCTGCACGCGGGCGGCGCCAAGGGCAAGGGGCTGCTCGACGCGGCGCGCAAGGCGGGGGCGCGCGAGGTGGCGTGTCCGAAGATGACCAAGCCGGCGGACCGGCTGGCCTTCGTGCGCGGCGAGTTCCGGACCACCGGCCGGTCGGCCACCCCGGAGGCGTGCCAGGCGCTGGTCGACGCCATCGGCAGCGATCTGCGGGAGCTGGCCTCGGCGGTGTCCCAGCTGGTCGCGGACGTCGAGGGCACGATCGACGAGGCGGTCGTCGGCCGGTACTACACCGGGCGGGCCGAGGCGTCGAGTTTCGAAGTCGCCGACCGGGCGGTCGAAGGACGTGCGGCGGAGGCGCTGGAAGCCCTGCGCTGGTCGCTGTCGACCGGGGTGGCCCCGGTCCTGATCACCAGTGCGCTGGCCCAGGGGGTACGGGCGATCGGCAAGCTGTCGTCGGCGCGCGGCGGCAGATCCGCCGATCTCGCCCGCGAGCTGGGCATGCCGCCCTGGAAGATCGACCGGGTCCGGCAGCAGATGCGTGGCTGGACCCCGGACGGCGTGGCCGTGGCGCTGCGCGCGGTCGCCGAGGCGGACGCGGGTGTGAAGGGCGGCGGGGACGACCCGGAGTACGCCCTGGAGAAGGCCGTCGTCACCATCGCCCGCGCGGCGCGCTCGCGGGGACGGGCGTAGCACCCGCGGTGAGACGGCGCGGGCGGGAGGCCGGGCGTGGCACGCGCGGCGCGACCCTGTGATCGAGTCGCCACCCTCCCGCCGGGGAGGAGAATAAAGGGTGACGGCCTTCGACCGCCCAGCAGTGGGAAGGTGGCGAGCGTCATGGCCGAACACCCGCACGCAATGCTCGTCCGCAAGAGCTACGAGGCGTTCTCGCGCGGCGACATGGATGCCCTGCGGGGACTGATGTCCGCGGATGCCACCTACCACGCACCCGGGAGCCATCCTCTGGCGGGCGACTACAAGGGGCAGGACGCGGTCATCGGCTTCCACGAGCAACTCGCCCAGGAGTCCGGCGGGACCATGGACATCGAGCTGCGCCACGTCCTCGTCGACGGCCGCGGTCATGCGGTGGCGGTGCACCGCGTGCGTGCCGAGCGGCAGGGGGAAAGCTTCGAACAGATGGCGTGCTACGTCTTCCGGATCGTCGGAGACAGGATCACCGATGTCGACGAGTGCATCGAGGACCTCGAGGCGGCCGACGACTTCTGGGCGTGAGGAGAAGGCCGAAGGCCCCGCCCACCACCCGGGGAAGGGTGTGAGGGCGGGGCCTTCGGTCGAAGCGTGTGAGCTCGCACCCGCGTGGCGAACGCAGGCCGCGTACGAGCTCGGGGTGCCGGCCGGGGGCGGATGAGAGAGGGCCCGCCCGGGGTCCCGCCGGCGGTCAGATCAAAAGGGTGGTTCAGCCCTTGACGGCCGCGACCTTCTGAGCCAGCGCCGACTTCTTGTTGGCGGCCTGGTTCTTGTGGATGACGCCCTTGGAGACGGCCTTGTCGAGCTGACGCGCGGCGGCGCGCTGGTACTCGGTGGCCTTCTCGACGTCACCCGCGGCGGCGGCCTCACGGGCCTTGCGGACCGCGGTCTTCAGAGAGGACTTGACGGCCTTGTTGCGCAGCCGGGCCTTCTCGTTGGTCTTGTTCCGCTTGATCTGGGACTTGATGTTCGCCACGAATGAGCCTCTACAGGTTCTGGCACGGGACCGCTCGGGACCCGTACCGGTGATTTCTTGGGGTGTGCCTCGCGCTGAGAGGGCATGAGACACAGCCCCTCACACTACCAGCGGCCTGTTCGGTGGCCCAAACCCGTTCCCGGTCGCCACCCGTGGGACCATGGAAGCTACGTATCGATCCGACCCGAGACCGCAGACGCACAAGCACACGTATGCGGACGCCTCAAGAATCAGGACCCTGCGTGCCCGCGATCCCCAGCCATGTGCCCGAGCCGAGCCGTACCGACCCGGCGCTGATCCGCAATTTCTGCATCATCGCGCACATCGACCACGGCAAGTCCACGCTCGCCGACCGGATGCTCCAGCTGACCGGAGTGGTCGAGCAGCGGCAGATGCGCGCTCAGTACCTCGACCGCATGGACATCGAGCGCGAGCGCGGCATCACGATCAAGTCCCAGGCGGTGCGTCTGCCGTGGGCGCCCACGCACGACAAGAGCGCCACGCACATCCTCAACATGATCGACACCCCCGGGCACGTCGACTTCACGTACGAGGTCTCCCGCTCGCTCGCCGCCTGCGAGGGCACCGTCCTCCTGGTCGACGCCGCCCAGGGCATCGAGGCCCAGACCCTCGCCAACCTCTACCTGGCGATGGAGAACGACCTCACGATCATCCCGGTGCTCAACAAGATCGACCTGCCGGCCGCGCAGCCCGAGAAGTTCTCCGAGGAGCTGGCGAACCTGGTCGGCTGCGACCCCGACGACGTGCTCAAGGTCTCCGCGAAGACCGGCCTCGGCGTCGAGGCGCTGCTGGACAAGGTGGTCGCCGAGATCCCCGCCCCGGTCGGCGTCAAGGACGCCCCCGCCCGCGCGATGATCTTCGACTCGGTCTACGACTCCTACCGCGGTGTCGTGACGTACGTCCGTGTCATCGACGGCCAGCTCAACAAGCGCGAGCGGATCCGGATGATGTCCACCGGCGCCACCCACGAGCTGCTGGAGATCGGCACCAACTCGCCGGAGATGCTGTCCGCCGACGGCCTCGGCGTCGGCGAGGTGGGCTACCTCATCACCGGTGTGAAGGACGTCCGCCAGTCGAAGGTCGGTGACACCGTCACCAGCCAGCACAAGGGCGCCGAGGAGGCGCTCGGCGGCTACAAGGACCCCAAGCCGATGGTGTTCTCGGGCCTCTACCCGCTGGACGGCTCCGACTACCCGGAGCTGCGCGAGGCCCTCGACAAGCTCCAGCTCAACGACGCCGCCCTGGTCTACGAGCCGGAGACCTCCGCCGCCCTCGGCTTCGGCTTCCGCGTCGGCTTCCTCGGCCTGCTGCACCTCGACGTGATCCGCGAGCGCCTGGAGCGCGAGTTCGGCCTCGACCTCATCGCGACCGCGCCGAACGTGGTCTACCGGGTGGTCATGGAGGACGGCAGCGAGCACACCGTCACCAACCCGAGCGAGTTCCCCGAGGGGAAGATCGGCGAGGTGTACGAGCCGGTCGTGCGCGCCACCATCCTGGCGCCCAGCGAGTTCATCGGCTCGATCATGGAGCTGTGCCAGACCCGGCGCGGTGTCCTGCTCGGCATGGACTACCTCTCCGAGGACCGCGTGGAGATCCGCTACACCCTCCCGCTCGCGGAGATCGTCTTCGACTTCTTCGACCAGCTGAAGTCCAAGACCCGCGGTTACGCCTCCCTCGACTACGAGCCCACCGGTGAGCAGACCTCCAGTCTGGTCAAGGTCGACATCCTGCTGCACGGCGACAAGGTGGACGCGTTCTCCGCGATCACCCACAAGGACGCGGCGTACGCCTATGGGGTGCGGCTCGTCGCCAAGCTGCGCGAGCTCATCCCGCGCCAGGCCTTCGAGGTGCCCATCCAGGCCGCCATCGGTTCCCGCGTCATCGCCCGCGAGACCATCCGCGCCATCCGCAAGGACGTCCTCGCCAAGTGCTACGGCGGTGACATCTCCCGTAAGCGGAAGCTGCTGGAGAAGCAGAAGGAAGGCAAGAAGCGGATGAAGATGGTGGGTTCGGTGGAGGTTCCGCAGGAGGCCTTCATCGCCGTCCTCTCCAGCGACGACAGCGCGGGATCCGGCAAGGCCAAGAAGTAGCCGGGGAAGCGACCGGAGGTTACCGCGGGTCACTCCGCGAACCGGGCGTAACGGGGCCCGTCGTACGCGAGTACGGCGGGCCCCGCGCGTCCACGGGGTAGCCCTCTGTGTGAAGTGACAGGCCGTGACCCCTTACGCCGTGGCCGGTCGACCTTTACTCTGTCCGTGCTCGATAGTTACTCGCGAGTTAAACAACGACGCGAGGAAACCCCAGCCGCACTGAGCCAGCCGCACCGTCGCGGGCCCCGGAGGATGTCGTGAGCGACACACAGACACTGATCGAGAACCGTCCGCCGAGCGTGGCGACCCTCTTCCTGGAGCGTGTGGCGGCCACACCGGACGCCGAGGCCTACCGCTACCCGGTCCCGGCGGCCTCCGGCGAGGGCCCGGACGACTGGAAGTCCCTCACCTGGGCGGGCACCGCCGAGCGGGTCCACGCCATCGCGGCCGGCCTGATCGAGCTGGGCGTCGAGCCCGAGCAGCGGGTCGCGCTCGCCTCCTCCACCCGGGTCGAATGGGTCCTCGCCGACCTCGGCATCCTCTGCGCCGGCGCCGCCACCACCACGGTCTACCCGCAGACCAACGCCGACGAGTCCGCCTACATCCTGTCCGACTCCCAGAGCCGGGTGCTCGTCGCGGAGAACGCGGAGCAGGCGGCCAAGGCGGTCGAGAAGCGCGCCGAGCTGCCCGAACTCACCCGTGTCGTGGTCGTCGACCCGGCCGGCGCCGACACCGACGACTTCGTGATCACCCTCACCGACCTGGAGAAGCTCGGCGCCGCCCGGCTCCAGAAGGAACCGGAGCTGATCAAGGAGCGGGTCGCCGCGATCACCAAGGACCAGCTCGCCACCCTCATCTACACCTCCGGCACCACCGGCCGCCCCAAGGGCGTACGCCTGCCGCACGACTGCTGGTCGTACATGGCCAAGGCCATCCCCGCCACCGGCCTGGTCAGCGCCGACGACGTGCAGTACCTGTGGCTGCCGCTCGCCCACGTCTTCGGCAAGGTGCTCATCTCCGGCCAGGTCGAGGCCGGCCACGTCACCGCCGTCGACGGCCGCGTCGACAAGATCATCGAGAACCTTCCGGTGGTCCGGCCGACCTACATGGCGGCCGTGCCCCGCATCTTCGAGAAGGTCTACAACGGCGTGGCCGCCAAGGCGAAGGCCGGCGGCGGCGCCAAGTACAAGATCTTCCAGTGGGCCGCCGGGGTCGCCCGCGAGTACGCCAAGGTCACCCAGGACAACTTCCGCCGCACCGGCACCGCGAGCGCGCCCTTCGGCCTGTCGGCGAAGCACGGCATCGCCGACAAGCTCGTCTACGCCAAGATCCGCGAGGCCTTCGGCGGCAACCTGCGCGCCTGCGTCTCCGGCTCCGCCGCCCTCGCCCCCGAGATCGGCTACTTCTTCTCCGGCGCCGGCGTCCACATCCTGGAGGGCTACGGCCTCACCGAGTCCTCCGCCGCCTCCTTCGTCAACCCCGGCGAGGCCTACCGCACCGGCACCGTCGGCAAGCCGCTGCCCGGCACCGAGGTCCGCATCGCCGACGACGGCGAGATCCTGCTGCGCGGCCCCGGCATCATGCAGGGCTACCACAACCTGCCCGAGAAGACCGCCGAGGTCCTGGAGGAGGACGGCTGGTTCCACACCGGCGACATCGGCGAGCTCTCGCCCGACGGCTACCTCCGCATCACCGACCGCAAGAAGGACCTGATCAAGACGTCCGGCGGCAAGTACATCGCCCCCGCCGAGGTCGAGGGCCAGTTCAAGGCGGTCTGCCCCTACGTCTCCAACATCCTCGTCCACGGCGCCGACCGGAACTACTGCACCGCCCTCATCGCCCTCGACGAGGCCGCCCTCACCGCCTGGGCGGCCGAGAACGGCATGGAGGGCAAGCCGTACGCGGACGTCGTCGCCGCGCCCGCCACGGTCGAGATGGTCGACGGCTACGTCAAGCAGCTCAACGAGGGCCTGCAGCGCTGGCAGACCATCAAGAAGTTCCGCCTCCTGCCCCGCGACCTCGACGTCGAACACGGCGAGATCACCCCGAGCCTGAAGCTGAAGCGCCCGGTGGTGGAGCGCGAGTACAAGCACCTCATCGAGGAGATGTACGAGGGCGCGCGCGAGGCGTGACCGTCACGGTGTGACTGCGGGGGCGGGGTCCCGGGCCGGTGCGGCGCGGGATCCCGCCCCTTTTTTCACGTTTCCACGATGACCGGAACGGAACGGTTTCCTGTTCGTTCCCGACCGCACACCTGACGCTGTTCTCACCCTTGGCGGTCCACTTCGGTGACTCGGCGCTTATGGACGGGTCCGGTCTGTCACCCTGTCGGCAGCGATCGAGTTCTCTTCGTACGAACTGCCCGGGGAGCTGCCCATGGGGGCCATTCCGACCCAACGGGAGACCGCCTCGTGCGCCTCCGGAGCGCGGGAGTGCGCCTGGGTGGACGCGACCCTGTCCGGGAGCCCCCTCGCACCGGGTGCCGCACGCGCCCTGCTGCGCAAGGCGCTCACCGAGTGGGCGGAACTCGCCCTGCCCGGCGCCGAACACCTCACCGGCCGCGTCGGCGACGACGCCACGCTGATCGCCAGCGAACTCGTCACCAACGCCGTCGTGCACGCCGGTACCGAGGTCCGGGTGGCGTGCAGGCTGGAGGAGGGGACCGGCGCGCTCGTCGTCGAGGTCGCCGACCAGCACCCCTCCCGCGCGCCGCGCGGCAACGAACCGGAGGGGGCGCCGTACGACACCCCCGAGTACGGGCGCGGCCTGCGCCTCGTCGCCGCGCTCTCCGAGGCCTGGGGGATCACCTACCGTCCGGGCACGAAGACGGTGTGGGCGCGCCTGGCCGCAGGGGGGTGCGCGGCGGACGACCAGATCGAGGCGTACGCCGGGGAGCGCACGCTGGCGCGCGACCTGCGGGTGGCGGAGATCCTCGCGCCGGAGCCGCCCCGGACGGAACAGAGCTCCCCCGGCCCACTGGACGCACTCGATCCGCCGGCCTCCCGACGCCCGCCCGGTCCCGCCCGCGACACCTGGCGCGGCGGCTCGTACGGCGACGACTGGCTCGCCCGCCGGTCCGGCCGGGACGGGACCTGGCTGGGGCGCGGCGCCCTGTCCTTCCTCGCCGAGGCCTCCGACCTGCTCGCCGGGCAGCTCGACGAGGACCTGGTCACCTCGCTCACCGGCCAGCTGATCGTGCCGCGGCTGGCCGACTGGTGCGCGGTGTGGCTGGAGGACGAGACCACCGGCCACGGCGGCGGCTGGAGCGAGGGGAGCCGTGCCGACGGCTCCCGCCTCGCCCGCGTCTGGCACGCCAGCGAGAACCGTATCGAGGCCCTGAGCCGGGCCCTGGAACAGAACCCGCCCCACCCCGGCGACCCGCTGCACCCGGGACCCGCGCCCTATCCGTGGCCGGGCGGCGCGCTCGACGGGCGGCGTACGGGGCCGGGTGAGCCGGTCGACGTGCCGGGCAGGGCGCCCGGTGGCGGGGCGTTCGATGGGCCGGGCGGCGCGCTCGACGGGCGGCGTACGGGGCCTGGCGGGCCGGACGGGCCGGGGCAGGGGACCGGCGGGTCCGCGGATGCGGTCGACGGGCCGGGCGGCGCGCTCGACGTCCCCGCCGACGGTGCCCACGGCGCCGCCCTCGCCTACCGGCTCGTCGCCGGCGGGCGCCCGCTCGGCACGCTGGTGATCGGGCGGGGCGGGATCGACCGCTTCCCCGACGAGATCACCGGGCTGGCCGAGGACCTCGGCCGGCGCGTCGCCCTCGCCATCGGGGCCGCCCGGCAGTACTCCCGCCAGGCCACCATCAGCGCCGTGCTGCAGCGCGGACTGCTGCCCGGCGCCGTCGCCGAGATCCCCGGCGTGCGCAGCGCCCTCGTCTACGAACCCTGCGACAAGGGCGGACCCAGCGGCGACTTCTACGACCTCTTCCCGGCCGGCCACGGCCGCTGGTGCTTCGCCGTCGGCGACGTCCAGGGCAAGGGACCGGAGGCCGCCGTCGTCATCGGCCTCGCCCGCCCCTGGCTGCGGCTGCTCGCCCGCGAGGGCTACCGCGTCGCCGACGTCCTCGACCGCCTCAACCAGCTCCTCCTCGACGACGCCACCGAGGCCGCCGACGCCGCCGCCCGCGCACTGGTGGCCGCCGGTGCCCGCCCGACCGCCCCCGGCGACGGACCCCAGACCCGTTTCCTCTCCCTCCTCTACGGCGAACTCGTCCCCTTCGACGGCGGCGTCCGCTGCACCCTCGCCTCCGCCGGACACCCCCTGCCCCTGCTGCTCGCCCCCGACGGCTCGGTCCGGTCCGTCGCCCAGCCGCAGACCCTGCTCGGGGTCGTCGAGGACGCCACCTACACCAGCGAGACCTTCGAGATGTACTCCGGCGACACCCTGCTCTGCGTCACCGACGGAGTCACCGAGCGGCGCTCCGGTTCCCGCCAGTTCGACGACGGCGACGGGCTCGCCACGGCCCTGTCGGGGTGCGCGGGGATGGACGCCGGGTTGATAGCGGAACGGATCACGCAGCTCGTGCACGAGTTCGGGGCCCGGCCGCCCGCCGACGATCTCGCCCTGCTGGTGCTCCAAGCGGAGTGACACGGCCGGTGCGGGACAATGGAGCACATGCCTTCCGCACTCCCCGACGGCGAGCCCGTCCCCGCCGACGGCGCGCTGCCCGCGTCCGCGCTCGCAGGGGCCGCCGACCGACCCCTCGGGTTCTACCTGCACGTCCCGTACTGCGCGACCCGCTGCGGCTACTGCGACTTCAACACGTACACCGCGACCGAGCTGCGCGGCAGCGGCGGCGTACTGGCCTCCCGCGACAACTACGCCGAGACCCTGGTCGACGAGGTCCGCCTGGCCCGCAAGGCACTGGGGGACGACCCGCGCGAGGTCCGCACGGTGTTCGTCGGCGGGGGTACGCCCACCCTGCTGGCCGCCGACGACCTCGTACGGATGCTGGGCGCGATCCGGGAGGAGTTCGGGCTGGCGCCGGACGCCGAGGTGACCACGGAGGCGAACCCGGAGTCGGTCGACCCGGCCTACCTGGCGGCCCTCCGCGCGGGAGGCTTCAACCGGATCTCCTTCGGCATGCAGAGCGCCCGGCAGCACGTACTGAAGGTCCTCGACCGCACCCACACCCCCGGCCGCCCCGAGGCATGCGTCGCCGAGGCCCGAGCGGCGGGCTTCGAGCACGTCAACCTCGACCTGATCTACGGCACGCCGGGGGAGTCCGACGACGACTGGCGGGCGTCCCTGGACGCGGCGATCGGCGCCGGTCCCGACCACGTCTCGGCGTACGCGCTGATCGTCGAGGAGGGCACGCAGCTCGCCCGCCGCGTCCGGCGGGGCGAGGTCCCGATGACGGACGACGACGTCCACGCGGACCGCTACCTGATCGCCGAGGAGATGCTGTCGGGGGCGGGCTTCGACTGGTACGAGGTGTCGAACTGGGCCACGTCGGAGGCCGGCCGCTGTCTGCACAACGAGCTGTACTGGCGCGGCGCCGACTGGTGGGGCGCGGGCCCCGGCGCCCACTCGCACGTGGGCGGGGTGCGCTGGTGGAACGTCAAGCATCCGGGCGCGTACGCGGCGGCGCTGGCGGAGGGGCGGTCGCCGGGGGCGGGCCGTGAGCTGCTGTCGGAGGAGGACCGGCGGGTGGAGCGGATCCTGCTGGAGCTGCGCCTCGAGGAGGGCGTTCCGCTTTCTCTGCTCCGTCCGGAGGGGCTGGCGGCTTCCCGGCGGGCCCTGACGGACGGACTGCTCCAGCGCGACCCGTACGAGGAGGGCCGTGCGGCCCTCACCCTGCGGGGGCGGCTGTTGGCTGATGCCGTGGTGCGCGACCTGGTCGATTGATCTCGCCCCCGCCGCCCCTTCCCGTTCCCGTCCCCCCGGGGGGCGCTGCCCCCGGACCCCCGCTCCTCAAACGCCGGAGGGGCTGAGGTTCGGTCGAGGAGCGGGGTCCGGGGCGGAGCCCCGGGTTCGGGACGGGAAGGGGCGGCGGGGGTGAGGAGACTCACGCCGTCACGAAGTCGATCAGTTCCTCCACGCGGCCCAGGAGCTGCGGCTCCAGGTCCTTGTACGACCGCACCGAGCCGAGGATCCGCTGCCACGCCTCCCCGGTGTTCGCCACCCGCCAGCCCAGCGCCGCGCACACCCCCGTCTTCCAGTCCTGCCCCCGCGGCACCCGAGGCCACGCCTCGATGCCCACCGACGCCGGCTTCACCGCCTCCCAGACGTCGATGTACGGGTGACCCACCACCAGCGCGTGCTCACTCGTGACCGCCTCGGCGATCCGCCACTCCTTCGAGCCCGGCACCAGGTGGTCCACCAGGACACCCAGCCGCGCGTCCGGACCGGGGGAGAAGCCCTCGACGATCGAGGGCAGGTCGTCGACACCCTCCAGGTACTCCACGACCACCCCCTCGACGCGCAGGTCGTCCCCCCACACCTTCTCCACCAGCTCCGCGTCGTGCCGCCCCTCGACGTAGATGCGCCCCGCGCGGGCCACCCGCGCCCGCGCGCCGGGGACGGCGACGGAACCGGACGCCGTACGGGTGGGCCGTACCGGACCTGCGGCCGGCCGCACCAGCGTCACCACGCGGCCCTCCAGCAGGAAGCCCCGCGGTTCCAGCGGGAACACCCGGTGCTTCCCGAAGCGGTCCTCCAGCGTCACCGTGCCCGCCTCGCAGCGGATCACCGCGCCGCAGAAGCCGGTGCCGGGCTCCTCCACCACCAGGCCGGGCTCGGCCGCGACCTCGGGAACCGGCTGCGGTCTCTTCCACGGAGGGGTCAGATCGGCGGAGTACTGGCGCATTCTGATGACGATACGAGGAGCGCGCCCGCCGCGATCAGTCCGACACGCCGAAACGGGCCGCCAGGGCGTCGCGCTGGGCCCGTACGAACGCCGCGTCCACCACCGCGCCGTGACCGGGGACGTACCGTGCGTCCTCGCCGCCCAGTTCGAGGAGCCGGTCCAGCGCGGCCGGCCAGTGCGACGGTACGGCGTCGGGGCCGGCCTGCGGTTCGCCCGACTCCTCGACCAGGTCGCCGCAGAAGACCACCTCCGGATCGCCGGGGACGAGGACCGCGAGGTCGTGGGCGGTGTGCCCGGGGCCCACGTTCGCCAGCAGCACCTGCCGGCCACCGTCCGGGCCGAGGTCGAGCGTCCACTCGCCGGACACCGCGTGCCGCGGCGGGACCAGCGCGTCCACGGCCTCCTCCGCCACCCGCGCGTCCAGCCCCCACCGCACCGCGTCCGCGCGCAGCTCCTCACGCCCGCGCCCCGTCAGCACCGTGTCCATGCCCACCGCGCCGAACACCTCCGCGCCCGCGAACACCGCCGACCCGAGAATGTGGTCGAAGTGGGGGTGGGTGAGCGCGAGATGCGTCACACGGCGACCGGTGAGCGCCTGCGCCTGAGTCCGCAACCACGCGCCCTCGCCCAGACCGGAACCCGCGTCGACGAGCAGCACGCCCTCCGCGCCCACGACGAGCCCCGCCGTGCAGTCCCACCCCGGCAGCCGGCACCGCCCCACCCCGGCGGCCACTTGTTCCCATCCCGACTCTTCCCAAGTCACGGTCATGACGGGACGCTATCGGGGACGACGCCGTCCGGCGCGACGGCGCGGGGACCGGCCTTGCCCGGTGCGTACCCCCCGGCCGTACACTGGGCGGGTAAGTCTGGCACTCGCGTGCGAAGAGTGCCAGGCGGACAGGGAAGGTACCGCGCGGAAGGCTTCTGGAGGTGTGCGCGATGCTCAGTGAACGCAGGCTCCAGGTGCTGCGCGCCATCGTCCAGGACTACGTGGGCACCGAGGAGCCCGTCGGCTCCAAGGCCCTCACCGAGCGGCACAACCTCGGCGTCTCCCCGGCCACCGTGCGCAACGACATGGCGGCCCTGGAGGACGAGGGCTTCATCGCCCAGCCGCACACCAGCGCCGGGCGCATCCCCACCGACAAGGGCTACCGGCTGTTCGTCGACAAGCTGGCCGGCGTCAAGCCGATGACCGCGCCCGAGCGGCGCGCCATCCAGAACTTCCTCGAGGGCGCCGTCGACCTCGACGACGTGGTGGCCAGGACCGTACGGCTGCTCGCGCAGCTCACCCGGCAGGTCGCCGTCGTGCAGTACCCGTCGCTGACCCGCTCCACGGTGCGGCACGTGGAACTGCTGGCGCTCGCCCCCGCGCGGCTGATGCTGGTGCTGATCACGGACACCGGGCGGGTCGAGCAGCGCATGGTCGACTGCCCGGCGCCGTTCGGCGAGTCGTCGCTCGCGGATCTGCGGGCGCGGCTCAACAGCCGGGTCGCGGGCCGCCGGTTCAGCGATGTGCCGGGCCTGGTGGAGGACCTCCCCGAGGCCTTCGAGGCGGACGACCGCGGTACGGTCTCGACGGTGCTCTCCACCCTCCTGGAGACGCTCGTCGAGGAGAACGAGGAGCGGCTGATGATCGGCGGCACCGCCAATCTCACCCGCTTCGGACATGACTTCCCTCTCGTGATCCGGCCCGTCCTGGAGGCGCTGGAGGAGCAGGTCGTGCTCCTCAAGTTGCTCGGTGAGGCGAAGGATCCGGGCGTGACCGTCCGTATCGGTCATGAGAACGCCCATGAGGGACTCAACTCCACGTCCGTCGTGTCGGTGGGCTACGGTTCGGGCGGCGAGGCTGTTGCCAAGCTCGGCGTGGTCGGACCGACCCGCATGGACTACCCGGGAACGATGGGAGCGGTACGCGCAGTGGCACGGTACGTCGGACAGATCCTGGCGGAGTCGTAGTGGCCACGGACTACTACGCCGTACTCGGCGTGCGTCGCGACGCGTCGCAGGAGGAGATCAAGAAGGCCTTCCGGAGGCTCGCCCGCGAGCTGCATCCGGACGTCAATCCTGATCCCAAGACGCAGGAGCGGTTCAAGGAGATCAACGCCGCCTACGAGGTCCTGTCGGACCCGCAGAAGAAGCAGGTCTACGACCTCGGCGGCGACCCCCTCTCGCAGGCCGGCGGCGGTGGCGCGGGCGGCTTCGGGGCCGGTGGCTTCGGCAACTTCTCCGACATCATGGACGCGTTCTTCGGCACGGCGTCGCAGCGCGGGCCGCGCTCGCGCACCCGCCGGGGCCAGGACGCGATGATCCGCATCGACGTCGAGCTCGACGAGGCCGCGTTCGGCACGACCAAGGACATCCAGGTCGACACGGCCGTCGTCTGCACGACGTGCAGCGGCGAGGGCGCGGCTCCGGGCACCACGGCCCAGACCTGTGACATGTGCCGCGGTCGCGGTGAGGTCTCGCAGGTCACGCGGTCCTTCCTGGGCCAGGTTATGACGTCCCGCCCCTGCCCGCAGTGCCAGGGCTTCGGCACGGTCGTCCCCACCCCGTGCCCGGAGTGCGCGGGCGACGGCCGCATCCGTTCCCGGCGCACCCTCACGGTCAAGATCCCGGCCGGTGTCGACAACGGCACCCGGATCCAGCTGGCCGGCGAGGGCGAGGTCGGGCCCGGCGGCGGTCCCGCCGGTGACCTGTACGTGGAGATCCACGAGCTCCCGCACGCGCAGTTCCAGCGGCGCGGCGACGACCTGCACTGCACGGTCACCCTCCCTATGACGGCGGCGGCCCTCGGCACCAAGGTGCCGCTGGAGACGCTGGACGGCATGGAGGAGGTCGACATCCGGCCCGGCACCCAGTCCGGCCAGTCGATCCCGCTCCACGGCCGGGGCGTCACCCACCTGCGCGGCGGCGGCCGGGGCGACCTCATCGTCCACGTCGAGGTCCAGACCCCGACCAAGCTCGACCCGGAACAGGAACGCCTGCTCCGCGAACTGGCCAAGCTCCGGGGGGAGGAACGGCCCACGGGGCAGTTCCAGCCGGGGCAGCAAGGACTCTTCTCGCGGTTGAAGGATGCCTTCAACGGGCGTTGACCGGTTGGTGCCGGGCGCGCGCGGGTGGTGGTCTGCTGC
>NZ_JBITCL010000002.1:356637-603063 GCF_044453165.1 Streptomyces sp. NPDC051740
TGCCGGGGGTCCGGGGGTCGTCCCCCGGGTAGGTACGGTCAGCCGGGGCGGCAAGGACTCTTCTCGCGGTTGAAGGATGCCTTCGACGGGCGTTGACCGGTTGGTGCCGGGCGCGCGCGGGTGGTGGTCTGCTGCCGGGGGTCCGGGGGTCGTCCCCCGGGTAGGTACGGTCAGCCGGGGCGGCAAGGACTCTTCTCGCGGTTGAAGGATGCCTTCGACGGGCGTTGAGGCCCGTTCCGCCGTCCTGTCGAAAAGTGGCTTATGCCAAGGGGAAGGGCAGATTCGGTGTTGGTCGGGGGACGTGACAACATGCCGTCATGTCCTCCGTACTGACCGATATCTGCCCGCACCCGATCGTGCAGGCACCCATGGCGGGCGGTGTCGCCGTGCCGCAGCTCGCCGCGGCCGTGTCCGAGGCGGGCGGGCTCGGTTTCCTGGCCGCCGGGTACAAGACCGCGGACGGGATGTACCAGGAGATCAAGCAGCTACGGGGACTGACCTCCCGGCCCTTCGGCGTCAACCTCTTCCTGCCGCAGCCGGAGACGGCCGACCCGGCCGCCGTCGGCGTCTACGCCCACCAGTTGGCCGGTGAGGCCTCCTGGTACGAGACCCCGCTCGGCGACCCCGACAGCGGCCGGGACGACGGTTACGACGCGAAGCTCGCCGTACTGCTGGACAACCCCGTGCCGGTGGTGTCGTTCCACTTCGGTGTGCCGGCCCGCGAGGTCCTGGACTCCCTGCGCCGCGTCGGTACGTTCACGCTGGTCACCGCCACGACCGCGGAGGAGGCACGGGCCGTGGAACGGGCCGGCGCGGACGCGGTGATCGCGCAGGGCGTGGAGGCCGGCGGCCACCAGGGCACCCACCGCGACGTCCCGGAGGCGGACGGCTCCGGCGTCGGACTGCTCTCCCTCGTCGCCCAGGTCCGGGAGTCGGTCGGCATCCCGGTCGTCGCCGCCGGCGGCATCATGCGCGGCGGCCAGATCGCCGCCGTCCTCGCGGCCGGTGCCACCGCGGCCCAGCTCGGCACGGCCTTCGTCGCCGCTCACGAGTCCGGCGCGCACGCCCTGCACAAGCAGGCCCTCACCAATCCCCTGTACGCCCGCACCGAGCTGACCCGCGCCTTCTCCGGCCGCCCGGCCCGTGCCCTGGTCAACCGTTTCCTGCGCGAGCACGGCCCGTACGCGCCCGCCGCCTACCCGGACGTCCACCACCTCACCGCGCCCTTGCGCAAGGCCGCCGCCAAGGCCGGTGACGCGCAGGGCCTGGCGCTGTGGGCGGGGCAGGGCCACCGGATGGCCCGCGAACTGCCCGCCGGGCAACTGGTGGAGGTGCTGGCCGCCGAACTGGCCGCCGCCCGCACGGCGTTGTCGGCGGGAGGTGCCCGATGACCGCGCCGGTGTTCGTCGTCGACCACTTCGACGCGGGCGGCGGGGGCCGTTACGTGCTCGACGGCTCCGAGGGGCGGCACGCCGTCTCCGTGAAGCGGCTGCGGGCCGGTGAGGATGTCGTCCTCACCGACGGCGCGGGCCGCTGGGCGGACTGTGTGGTGCTCGGCACCGAGGGCAAGGACCGTCTGATCGTCCAGCTGGACTCGGTGGCCGAGGAACCTCCGGAGGAACCCCGGCTCACCGTCGTCCAGGCCCTGCCCAAGGGCGACCGGGGCGAGGTGGCCGTGGAGACGATGACCGAGGTGGGCGTCGACGCGATCGTGCCGTGGGCGGCGTCCCGTTGCATCACGCAGTGGAAGGGCGAGCGGGGGGCGAAGTCCCTCGCCAAGTGGCGGGCGACGGCCCGGGAGGCCGGCAAGCAGTCCCGCCGGGTGCGCTTCCCGCGGGTCGCGGACGCGGTGACGAGCAGGCAGGTTGCGTCACTTCTCGCCGAAGCGGACTTCGCGGCCGTGCTGCACGAGAGCGGTACGGAGTTCCTGGCGACCGCCGAACTTCCCCCTTCCGGGGACATCGTGCTGGTCGTCGGACCCGAGGGCGGTGTCTCCCCGGAGGAGTTGGCGCTCTTCGAGGAGGCCGGCGCGCGTGCGGTGCGGCTGGGGCCCAGTGTGCTGCGCACGTCCACGGCGGGTACGGCCGCGGCGGCGCTGCTGCTCGGGCGTACCGGGCGCTGGTCCTGACCTGGGGGTTTCTTCGCCCCCGCCGCCCTTACCCGTCCCATCCCGGGGGCGCTGCCCCCGGACCCCCGCTCCTCAAACGCCGGAGGGGCTAAATTTCAGCCTCTCCGGGGGTACCCCCTCTGGGGGAGTTTGAGGAGCGGGGTCTGGGGCGGAGCCCCGGGTTCGGGACGGGAAGGGGCGGCGGGGGCGAAGAACCAAGTGGCCATATGCGCCCTACCGCCCCGCCGGTGACGGTGGCAGGCTGCCGTTCATGGGGGCGATGAGAAGGGTTCCACGTCGGTGGCGACGACAGGCGCTCGCCGTCGGCTTCGCCGTGGCCGCCGTAGCCGGCGTCACCGCGTGCGAGGGCGGCGGACTCAGCTCCGCGGCCGTCGCGTTCACGACCGACGAGACCGTGACCAAGGAGCTCAACCAGCGGAAGGCCGACGTGCGCTGGCTCAGCTGCACCGGCTCCTTCGGGGACAAGGACACGGCGAGCCGGAACACCGTCGCCTCCGTCGACTGCAAGGGCGAGACCCAGGACGGCAAGGAGATCACCGTCACCGGCAGGATCACCCATGCCGTCAACGGCGCCTGCGTACGCGGGAACATCACCGCGAAGGTCGGCGGGAAGCAGGTGTTCCGGGTCGACGGCCTGGGCGACTGCGACTCCACCAGCCCCCCGCGCGTGGGCGAACCCACGCACCGCGGCCCGAACCCCACCGTCACCGTGACCGTCACGACGACCGTGTGGTGCGAGCAGTACCCCTCCTGTCGCCCCGTCGAGGGCAAGTGATCCAAACCCCTGTCCAGGCAGCTCCCCCGTGCGTAGGGTGACCGGGTGACACAGCCCGCATCGGTCGCATCCGCCGCTTATCTCCGGTTCCCGCATCTGCACGGCGAGTTGGTCGCCTTCACCGCCGAGGACGACGTGTGGCTCGCCCCGCTCGACGGTGGCCGGGCCTGGCGGGTCAGCGCCGACAACGTGCCCGTGACCCAGCCCCGTATCTCGCCCGACGGCACCACCGTCGCCTGGACCTCCACCCGCGACGGCGCCCCCGAGGTGCACATCGCACCCGTCGACGGCGGCCCCACCAGACGCCTCACCCACTGGGGCAGCACCACCACCCGGACGCGCGGCTGGACGGCGGACGGCAGGGTCCTGGTGACCAGCTCCCAGGGCCAGGCCAGTTTCCGCCGCACCTGGGCCCGCGCCGTCCCCCTGGACGGCGGCCCCGCCACCACCCTGCCCTACGGCCCCGTCGGCGACGTCGCCCAAGGACCGCACACCGTGCTGCTGTCCGCGCCGATGAGCCGCGAGGCCGCCTGGTGGAAGCGGTACCGGGGCGGTACGGCGGGCAAGCTGTGGATCGACCGCGAGGGCGACGGCGAGTTCGTACGGCTGCACGAGGACCTCGACGGGAACATCGAGTGCCCGCTGTGGGTGGGGGACAGGATCGCGTTCCTCTCCGACCACGAGGGCACCGGCGCCCTGTACTCCTCCCTCGCCGACGGATCGGACCTCCGCCGGCACACCCCCCTTGGGGGCACCTCCCGCTCGAGCGAAGCCGAGAGTGGGGGAGGCTTCTACGCCCGCCACGCATCCACCGACGGCACCCGCGTCGTCTACTCCAGCGCCGGTGAACTGTGGCTCCTTGACGGCCTCGACGGGGACGGGCCGCGCCGCCTCGACATCCGGCTCGGCGGACAGCGCGTCGACCTCCAGCCGTTCCCGGTGAACGCAGCCCGCTGGTTCGGCGCCGCGGCCCCCGACCACACCGCGCGCGGCAGCGCCGTCTGCGTGCGCGGCACCGTCCACTGGGTCACCCACCGCGCCGGCCCCGCCCGCGCGCTCGCCGCTACCCCGGGCGTACGGGCCCGGCGGCCCCGCACCTTCCGCGCGGACGGCGAGGAGTGGGTGGTGTGGGTGACCGACGCCGAGGGCGACGACGCCCTGGAGTTCGCCCCCGCCACCGGACTCGCCCCGGGCGCCACCCCGCGCCGGATCGCCGCCGGGCGGCTGGGCCGCGTCGTGGGACTCGCCATGGCCCCCGACGGCAGCCGCGCCGCCGTCGCCTCCCACGACGGCCGGGTCCTTCTCGTCGAGCGGGAGACCGGCGAGGTCCGCGAGGTCGACCGCAGCGAGGACGGCGACGTCTCCGGGCTGGTCTTCTCGCCCGACTCCTCCTGGCTCGCCTGGTCCCACCCCGGCCCGCGCCCGCTCAGCCAGCTCAAGCTCGCCAACACCACCGACCTGTCGGTCACCGAGGCGACCCCGCTGCGCTTCCAGGACTACGCGCCCGCCTTCACCCTCGACGGCAAGCACCTCGCGTTCCTGTCGACCCGCTCCTTCGACCCGGTCTACGACGAGCACGTCTTCGACCTGGCCTTCGTCGAGGGCGTACGCCCGTACCTGATCACCCTCGCGGCGACCACCCCGTCGCCGTTCGGCCCGCAGCGGCACGGCAGGCCCTTCGAGACACCGGACCGGGACGAGACACCCGACAGCGAGGGCACCCCCACCACCCGGATCGACCTCGACGGTCTCGCCGACCGCATCGTGCCGTTCCCGGTGGAGGCCGCCCGCTACACCAACCTGCGCGCCGCCAAGGACGGCGTGCTGTGGCTGCGGCACCCGGTGCGCGGTGTGCTCGGCGCGTCCCGCGCCACGCCCGACGACCCGGACCCCAAGACCGACCTGGAGCGCTACGACCTGGCCCAGCAGCGCGTCGAGCACCTGGCCGTGGACGCCGACCACTTCGAGGTCAGCGGCGACGGCAAGCGGGTGCTGCTGTGGACCGACGGGCGGCTGAAGGTCGTACCCAGCGACCGGCGTGCCTCCGGCGACGACGACAGCGACACCAACATCACCGTCGACCTGGACCGCGTACGTCAGTTCGTCGACCCGGCCGTCGAGTGGCGGCAGATGTTCGACGAGAACGGCCGCATCATGCGGGACAACTTCTGGCGTCCCGACATGAACGGTGTGGACTGGGACGGGGTCCTGGACCGCTACCGGCCCGTGCTCGACCGGCTCGCCACCCACGACGACCTGGTGGACCTGCTGTGGGAGGTGCACGGCGAACTCGGCACCTCGCACGCCTACGTCATCCCGCGCGGCGGCTACGGCGACGGGGCGCGGCAGGGGCTGCTCGGGGCGGACATCTCCCGGCACGAGGACGGCGGTTGGCGGGTGGACCGGATCCTGCCCGCGGAGACGTCCGACCCGGACGCCCGGTCGCCGCTCGCCGCGCCGGGGGTCGCCGTACGGGTGGGGGACGCGATCGTCGCCGTCGCCGGGCAGCCGGTCGATCCGGTGACCGGACCGGCGCCGCTGCTGGTCGGGACGGCGGGGAAGCCGGTGGAGCTGACGGTGTCGCCCGCGGGGGGCGGCGAGCCGCGGCACGCGGTGGTGGTGCCGCTCGCCGACGAGGAGCCGCTGCGGTACCACGCGTGGGTCGCGGGCCGGCGGGCGTATGTGCTGGAGAGGTCCGGCGGGCGGCTGGGGTACATCCATGTTCCCGACATGCAGGCGCCCGGGTGGGCGCAGATCCATCGTGACCTGCGGGTGGAGGTGCTGCGGGAGGGGCTCGTCGTGGATGTGCGGGAGAACCGGGGCGGGCACACGTCGCAGCTCGTGGTGGAGAAGCTGGCCCGGCGGGTCGTGGGGTGGGACCTGCCCCGCGGGATGCGGGCGGAGAGCTATCCGCGGGACGCGCCCCGGGGGCCGGTGGTGGCTGTCGCCAACGAGTTCTCCGGGTCCGACGGGGACATCGTCAACGCGGCGATCCGCGCGTTGGGGATCGGGCCGGTGGTCGGTACCCGGACGTGGGGCGGGGTGATCGGCATCGACAGCCGGTACCGCCTGGTCGACGGGACGCTGGTGACCCAGCCCAAGTACGCCTTCTGGCTGGAGGGGTACGGGTGGGACGTGGAGAACCACGGGGTCGATCCGGACGTGGAGGTCGTGCAGCGGCCGCAGGACTACGCGGCGGGGCGGGACGTGCAGCTGGACGCGGCGGTGAGGCTGGCGTTGGAGGCGCTGGAGTCGACGCCGGCGAAGGTGCCGCCGGTGTTGTCGTGAGCCGGGGGTGGGTCGCGCGGCCCGGCGCCTGCCGGGTACCTCCCCCACTCTCGGCTCCGCTCGAGCGGGGGGACCCCCATCGCCCACCCGTGCCGTCTGGGGGTACCTCCCAGGCCCTTCGGGCACCGGGGGAGGCACGACTGCCCGCAGTTGCGGCGGCGCGAGTGCCCGCAGCTATGGGGGTGGGGCGCCGCCCCAGCGGCACGACTGCCCGCAGTTGCGGGGGTGGGCGCGACGGCACCCCGTGGACGCCGGTAAGCGAAACCCACCCCGTTCAGGCGAAGTCGTACGCCTCCACCTCGGCGAGGTACCGGGCCCGCAGATCCTCGTCGTCCTCCAGGAACGAGGCCAGGAAGGAGTTGCGGGCCAGTTCGCGCAGGCGTTCCGGGCCGAGGCCCAGACTCTCGCGCACCGCGTCGAAGTTGTCCCCGGCGTAGCCGCCGAAGTACGCCGGGTCGTCGGAGTTGACCGTGCACATCAGACCGGCGTCGAGCATCGCGGGCAGCGGGTGGTCGGCAAGGACGTCGACCGTGCGCAGCCGCACGTTGGACAGCGGGCACAGCGTCAGCGGCACGCGTTCCCGCACCAGCCGCTCCACCAGCGCCGGGTCCTCCACACACCGCAGCCCGTGGTCGACCCGCTCCACGCCGAGGACGTCCAGCGCCTCGGTGATGTACTCCGGCGGCCCCTCCTCACCGGCGTGCGCCACGCGCCGCAGCCCCAGCGCGGCGGCGGCCTCGTACACCTCCCGGAACTTCACCGGCGGATGCCCGACCTCCGCCGAGTCCAGTCCGACCCCGGTGATCCGGTCCAGATGGGGCTTCGCGGCGTCCAGCGTCGCCAGCGCCGACCCGGCGGACTCGTCCCGCAGGAAACACATGATCAGCCGGGTCGAGACACCGTGCGTCTCCTCGCTCCTGCCCAGCGCCCGCCACAGCCCCTCGACCACCGTGCCCATGCCGACCCCCCGCGCCATGTGCGCCTGCGGGTCGAAGAAGATCTCCGCGTGCCGCACACCCTGCGCGGCGGCACGGGCGAGGTAGGCGTCGGCGAGGTCCTCGAAGTCCCGCTCGGTGCGCAGGACGGCCATGAGCTCGTAGTACAGGTTCAGGAAGGACCGCAGGTCCTCGAAGCGGTACGCCTCACGGAGCGCGTCGGTGTCGGCGTAGGGCAGCTCGACACCGTTGCGCGCGGCGAGGGCGAAGGCCAGCTCGGGCTCAAGGGTGCCTTCGATATGAAGGTGCAGTTCGGCTTTTGGTACGGGCATCGAAATATCGTACGGCGTTTTCACCGACGCTTCGGAAGCGCCACCCGTTGCAGATCACGCGCCACGGTCAGCTCGCCCTCGTACCCGGCCGCCCGCGCCTGCCGCTCGAACTCCTCCGGGTCGGTGTAGCGCTGGCTGAAGTGGGTGAGGACGAGATGCCGTACGCCCGCCTCCCGCGCCACCCGGGCCGCCTGTCCGGCGGTCAGATGACCGAAGTCGACGGCGAGCGCCTCGTCCTCGTCGAGGAACGTCGACTCGATGACCAGCATGTCGCAGCCCTCGGCGAGCGCGTACACCCCGTCGCACAGCCGGGTGTCCATGACGAACGCGAACCGCTGCCCGCGCCGCACCTCGCTGACCTCCTCCAGCGGGACCCCGTCGAGCACGCCCTCGCGCTGGACGCGGCCGACGTCCGGACCCTTGATGCCGTGCGCGGCCAGCCGCTCGGGCAGCATGCGCCGGCCGTCGGGTTCGACCAGGCGGTAGCCGTACGCCTCGACGGGATGGGAGAGCCTCCGCGCCTCCAGCGTGTAGCCGGGGGTGCGGTCGAGGGGGCCGTCCGTGTCGACCGGGGCCTCGGTGAGGGCGACGGTCTCGCGGTAGGCGGTGGCGTAGCGCAGACGGTCGAAGAAGCGCTGTCCGGAACGCGGGTAGTGGGCGGTGATCTCGTGCGGCACCTTGTCGAGGTTGACGCGCTGGATCACCCCGGCGAGGCCGAGGGAGTGGTCGCCGTGGAAGTGGGTGACGCAGATCCGGTTGAGGTCGTGGGCGGCGACCCCGGCGCGCAGCATCTGGCGCTGGGTGCCCTCGCCGGGGTCGAACAGGATGCCCTCGCCGTCCCAGCGCAGCAGGTAGCCGTTGTGGTTGCGGTGCCGGGTGGGGACCTGGCTGGCGGTGCCGAGCACCACCAGTTCGCGTGCGGACAAGGCGGCTTATCCGGGGGGCCACTCGAGACCGCGACCGCCCAGGACGTGGGCGTGCGCGTGCCAGACGGTCTGGCCGGCGCCGCTGCCGGTGTTGAAGACGATCCGGTAGCTCTCCAGCTTTTCCTCGTCGGCGACGGCCTGCGTCTCCCGCAGCACGTCCGCGGCGAGTTCGGGCGCGGCGGCGGCGAGGGCGGCGGCGTCCCGGTGGTGCGCCTTCGGAATCACCAGCACATGGGTGGGCGCCTGGGGGTTTATGTCACGGAACGCGACCGTGGTCTCGGTCTCCCGCACGATCGTCGCCGGAATGCTCCCCGCGACGATCTTGCAGAACAGACAGTCGTCCTGAGGCTCCCCAGCCATGAACCCTCCTCAAGCCAGCTGATCAAGTACGAAGCATCGTACCCGCGCCCACTCCCGCGGGAGCGAGGGCGGAAGCGGGTGCGGGAACGGAGGCATTAGTGGGCGGCGCCCGGTGCCCGGGTGGCCGCCGCCGTGTCGTAGGCGCGCTGGGCCGGGGCCGGGGTGCCGTCGAGGGGGATCTCCACCACCGGCTGTTCCGGGGCGCCGACCTCGGGGACCGTACCCGTCGGGGTGCCCGGCGCCGCCGCGACCACCGCCGCCGGGTGACCACCGCGGCGGCGGACCGCGCCCGGCAGCAGCGGACGCCCCCCGGTGTGCAGCGCGACCGCGGTCATCGGCAGCGCGACCAGCAGCAGACCGACAGCGAGCACCGCGCCCATCACCGGGAACCCGGCCTGCGCGGACAGCACACTGCCGGTCAGCGGCCCCGCGGCGGTCCCCAGCGACGACGCCGAACCGACCAGCACCGCCCACCGCCCCCGCGGGTCCAGCGAGGCCGCCAGCCCGATCAGGTACGACAGCACCACCGGGTAGATCGTGTTCCAGGCGATCTCACCGGTGGCGAAGCTGCCGAGCCCGGTCGCGGAGGCGCTGAGCGCGATGCAGCCGGCGATGAGGACCGTGCCGCCGCCGATGGGCAGCGCCCGCCCCAGCCGCGACCCCAGCGCGCCCGCGCCCAGGACGCCCAGCAGCCCGGCGCCCAGCGCCACCGCGAACACGACACCCACGGTCGGCTCGGACAGGTGCGCCTGGCCGACCCCGATGCGCCCGCTCACGCCCCACAGCGCGTTCTGGGCGAGCGACCACAGCAGCATGGTGCCGGCCAGGACCATGCCGGAACGCCGGTGCGGCAGCCGGGCGGCGGTGTCGTCGGACTCGGTGCGGCGCGGACCGGGCGTGCCGGCCGGCAGCCGGGACGTCAGCGGCCACACGGCCAGCGCGGTCAGGGCGATGGCGGCCAGGGTGAGCCCGTGCCCCGGCAGACGCGGCACCGTCAGGTACACCACCCCCGCCAGCGCGGAGACGCTGAGCAGCCCGAGCGCGGACGCCCGGTGCGGATCGCGTTCGGCGGCGATCCGGGTGGCGGCGACCGTCGTGGCCGTGCCCGAGCCGAACCCGCCGATCACCGCGCCGGCGACGACGGCCGGTACGGCGGTGGTGAGGGCGGCCCCGCCGTAGCCGACGGCGGCCAGCAGCAGGCCCAGCCGGGCCAGGGTCCGCGCCCCGACCCGCTCCACGCGCGACGCCAGCAGGAACCCGGCGGTCGCGGAACTCAGCAGCAGCGCGCTGCCGACGGCTCCCGCCTGGGTGGCGGAGAGGCCGAGCCCGCGTTCCAGCCGGCCGACGGTGGTCGGCAGCAGATACGGGGCGAGGTACCCGGCCGTGAAAAGGGCGACGAGGGGCCAGGGGGTGGTGCGGGGGGCGAACACGGGCGTTCCCAGGGCGTGCGGAAGGGACGGTGCGAGGACCGTGGGGAGGGAGGGGGCGACGACCGTCGGCTGACAGGAGCGCGCGGGCAATTTGTATCAAGCGGGGGGAGGGCAACGGGAGCGCGCGAGGTGTGATCTGGAGCACTCTTGCGTTTGAGGCTCGGAGAGGTCGGGCAGCAGCGTCCGCTATCGCCAGTGAATGACCCCGCCACCTGCGGGAATCGTCGTCTCCACCTTCGTCCGGATCTCCCGCATCACGGCGACGATCCGCTCCTCCCGCTCCGGTGTCAGCCGGGCCACCGGTACCGAGCAGCTGATGGCGTCCTGTGCGGGGGAGGCGTACCGCAGGGCGAACCCGAAGCCGGCGATCCCGGGCACGCCCTCCTCGCGGTCCACGGAGTAACCGCGCTCCCGCACCCCGGCCAGATCGGCGGCCAGCGACTCCCGCGAGGTGTGCGTGTTCGGCGTGGCCGCCTCGTACGGCCCCTCGGGCAGCTCCTCGTCCGGCCGCTCCGCCAGCAGCGCCTTGCCGAGCGCGCCCACGTGCGCCGGCAGCCGCCGTCCCACCCTGCTGATCGTCCTCAGGTACTCGTGCGACTCGCGGGTCGCCAGGTACGCCACGTCGTGGCCGTCCAGCCGCCCCATGTGGATCGTCTCGCCCAGCGCGTCGGACGCCTCGTCCAGATACGGGCGTACGGCCCGCACGCGCGGGTCCGAGTCGAGGTAGCTGGTGCCGGTGAGCAGGGCGCGGATGCCGATGCCGTACAGCGAGCCGGTGACGTCGGTGCGGACCCAGCCGCGCGCGATCAGGGTCTGCAGCAGCGCGTACATCGAGCTGCGCGGCACCTTCAGCGCGTCCGCCAGCTCCTGGAGGCGCGCCGGACGGTCACCGCGCGCGGCGAGCAGTTCCAGTACCTCCATCGTGCGCGCGGCGGACTTGACCTCGCGCACGCCCCCTGTCTCCGGCATGCGCCGATCGTAGTCCGGCGGGGGGAGGACCGGGCCGGGCCATTGACGGCTCCTGTTCGCCTACCTAACCTTCATTTTCATACATGGATGTCATCTACATGGGGAGATGAGTGAGGGTGAGTCCCGATACGGACCCGAGCGGTACGGCCGCCGTGGCGCGACGCCTGAAGGACGGGATGGCGAACGGGGTGCTGTCCTTCCCGCTCACCGCCTTCCACGAGGACGGCTCCCTCGACCCGGACGGCTTCCGCGCCCACGTCGCCGAACGGATCGCCACCGCCCCCGGCGCCGTCTTCCCCGCCTGCGGCACCGGCGAGTTCTTCTCCCTGGACGAGGACGAGTACCGGCAGGTCGTCACCGTCACCGTCGAGGAGAGCGCGGGCCGCACGCCGGTCGTCGCCGGCGTCGGCTACGGCTGGGCGCAGGCCACCCGCTTCGCCCGCATCGCCGAGGAGGCCGGCGCCGACGCCCTCCTCGTCCTGCCGCACTACCTCGTCGCCGCCCCGCAGGACGGCCTCGTCGCCCAGCTCGAAGCCGTCGCCGCCCGCACCCGGCTGCCGCTGATCACCTACCAGCGCGGCCAGGTCGCCTACACCGCCGACTCGCTCAGGCGGATCGCCGCCCTGCCGAACGTCATCGGCCTCAAGGACGGCCACAGCGACCTCGACCGCCTCCAGCGCCTCACCCTCGCCGCCCCCGAGGGCTTCCTCTTCTTCAACGGCGCCGCCACCGCCGAGATCCAGGCCCGCGCCTACGCCACCGTCGGCGTCCCCGCCTACTCCTCCGCCGTCCACGCCTTCGCCCCCGAGATCGCGAACGCCTGCTTCACCGCCCTGCGCGACGGCGACCACGGCACCGTCGACAAGCTGCTGCGCGACTTCTACGTGCCATTCGTCGAACTGCGCGACCGCGTCCCCGGATACGCGGTGTCGCTGGTGAAGGCGGCGGCCCGGCTGCGCGGACGCCCCGTGGGCCCCGTACGCGCCCCCCTCACCGACCCCACCCCCGGCGACCTCGCCGACCTGAGCACTCTCCTCACCGCCGGACTCGACCTCGTAGGAGCCGCCCTGTGACCACGCCGACCTCCCGCGACCTGACCGTCACCGAGGTCCGCCTCACGCCGATCCTCGTCACCGACCCGCCCCTGCTCAACACCCAGGGCGTCCACCAGCCGTACACCCCCCGCCTGATCGTCGAGGTGGTCACCGCCGACGGCACCACCGGCCTCGGCGAGACCTACGGCGACACCAAGTACCTGGACCTGGCACGGCCCCTCGCGGACCGGCTCGTCGGCCGTCAGGTGGGCGACCTGAACCGGCTGTTCACCGAGGCCGACGAGGTGGCCGTCGACGCCTCCCAGGTCTCCGGCCAGGTCGACGTCGGCGGACTGCGCGGCGTGCAGACCGCCGACAAGCTGCGCCTGTCCGTGCTCTCCGCCCTCGAGGTCGCCTGCCTCGACGCCCTCGGCAAGAGCCTCGGCCTGCCCGTGCACGCCCTGCTCGGCGGCAAGGTGCGCGACGCCGTCGAGTACAGCGCGTACCTCTTCTACAAGTGGGCCGGCCACCCCGAGGGCGTGACCGCGGAGAAGGACGACTGGGGCGCCGCCGTCGACCCGGCCGGCGTCGTCGAGCAGGCCCGGATCTTCACGGAGCGGTACGGCTTCACCTCCTTCAAGCTCAAGGGCGGCGTCTTCCCGCCCGACGAGGAGATCGCGGCCGTACGCGCCCTCGCCGCCGCGTTCCCCGGACACCCCCTGCGCCTCGACCCCAACGGAGCCTGGTCCGTGGAGACCTCGCTGAAGGTGGCCGAAGAGCTCGGGGACGTCCTCGAATACCTGGAGGACCCCGCGCTCGGCACCCCGGCGATGGCCGAGGTCGCCGCCCGCACCTCGGTGCCCCTCGCCACCAACATGTGCGTGACGACGTTCGCCGAGATCAAGGAGGCGTTCACCCGGGACGCCGTCCAGGTCGTCCTCTCCGACCACCACTACTGGGGCGGACTGCGCAACACCCAGCGGCTCGCCGCCGTCTGCCGCGCCTTCGGCGTCGGCGTCTCCATGCACTCCAACACCCACCTGGGCATCAGCCTCGCCGCGATGACCCACGTGGCGGCCACCGTGCCCGACCTGCACCACGCCTGCGACTCCCACTACCCCTGGCAGTCGGAGGACGTCCTCACCGAGCGCCTCACCTTCGAGAACGGCACCGTGAAGGTCTCCGACGCGCCCGGCCTCGGCGTCGAGCTCGACCGCGACCGGCTGGAGGTCCTCCACCGGCGGTGGCTCGACGACGACGGCTCGCTGCGGGACCGCGACGACGCGGCGGCCATGCGCGTCGCCGACCCGGAGTGGGTCACACCGGCCGTGCCGCGCTGGTGATCCTTCCGGGGGTGGACGTGGAGTGACGGCCGTCACGTTGTCGGTGGTGTGGTGCACACTGGCCTGAACCGCACCACGTCAGGGAGCGCACCGTGATGGCGTTTACCGGGAAGGCACGCGTCGAGGGACCGCACTGCTCGTCCCAGGTCGATCCCCTCGCCGCCCTGCGCGCACCGGACGACCCGCCCTGGGACGTCTACCTCACCGGCACCGTCTTCCTCGACATCGTCTTCACCGGGCTCGGCTCCGCCCCGGCGCGCGGGACCGAGTCCTGGGCACGCGGGATGGGGTCGAGCCCCGGCGGCGTCGCCAACATGGCCACCGCCCTGGCCCGCCTCGGCCTGCGCACCTCCCTCGCGGCGGCCTTCGGCGACGACCACTACGGCGAGTACTGCTGGGACGCGCTGGAGCAGGGCGAGGGCATCGACCTCTCGCCCTCGCGCACGGTCCCCGGCTGGCACTCGCCGGTCACCGTCTCCATGGCGTACGACGGTGAGCGCACGATGGTCTCCCACGGCCACGAACCTCCGCCCGGGGAACCGGCCCCCGACTGCCCGCCCCGCGCGCGTGCCGCCGTCGCCTCCCTCACGCCCGGCCGCGGCGCGCCGTGGATCGCGCAGGCCGCGCGCAAGGGCGCGCGCATCTTCGGTGACGTCGGCTGGGACGACACCGGGGCGTGGGACCTGGCCGCGCTGCCCGACCTGCGGCACTGCGAGGCGTTCCTGCCGAACGCGGAGGAGGCGATGCGGTACACCGGCACGGACTGCCCCCGCACGGCGGCGCACGCCCTCACCGAGCATGTGCCGGTCGCGGTGGTCACCCTCGGCGCGGAGGGCGCGTACGCGGTGGACCGGCGTACGGGGGAGACGGCGTCGGTGCCGGCGATCGAGGTGGAGGCGCTCGATCCGACCGGGGCGGGGGACGTGTTCGTCGCCGGGTTCGTCACGGGATCGCTGGCGGGGTGGCCGCTGGCCGACCGGCTCGCCTTCGCGGGGCTCACGGCGGCGCTGTCCGTCCAGGAGTTCGGGGGGTCGCTGTCGGCGCCGGGGTGGACGGAGATCGGGGCGTGGTGGCGTCGGGTGCGGTCGGTCGAGGGGCAGGACCCCTCGGCGCTGGGGCGGTACGAGTTCCTGGCGGAGCTGATTTCGGGGGAACTGGTGCGGCCGTGGCCGCTGCGGCGGGCCGTGCCGACGATCGGCTTCCGCCGGTCGGCCTGATACGGGGGCCCGCCCCCGTGTCCCCGTATGGGGGCCCGCCCTCGTGTCCCCGGTATGGGGCCCGCCCCCACACTCCCGCAGCAGGGGCTCCGCCCCCGCACCCCCGCCAGGGGGCTCCCGCCCCTGGACCCCCGGCCTGTGCCCACCCACCACCCGACTCGGTCGGCTGGGAAGTGGGTCACGGGTCCGGGTGTCGTCCTGGCTCGGTGGGCCGGGGTGCGGGTTACGGGCCCGGGTGTCAGCCTGACTCGGTGGGCTGGGAAGTGGGTCACGGGTCCGGGTGTCGTTCTGGCTCGGTGGGCCGGGGCGCGGGTTACGGGCCCGGGTGTCAGCCTGACTCGGTCGGCTGGAAAGTGGGTCACGGGTCCGGGTGTCGTTCTGGCTCGGTGGGCCGGGGCGCGGGTTACGGGCCCGGGTGTCAGCCTGACTCGGTCGGCTGGGAAGTGGGTCACGGGTCCGGGTGTCGTCCTGACTGGGTGGGCCGGGGCGCGGGTCACCGGGTCCGGGGTGTGGGGGCGGCTCGGTGGGCGAGAGGTCGTGTAAAAGGCCTACGGGGTTGTCACTCCTCCGTCGTACCCTGGGAACCGCGAGGCCGCCCTCAGCCAGGCGGCCGTGACCAGGAGGATCCGCAGGCCTTCAGAGCCGGCCCATGACTCAGACACCCACAGCTCACACCCCCGCGCAGGGGCAGGCGAGAGTGCAGTTCACCGTCCCCGCCCAGCACCCCATGGTGACCGTGCTGGGGTCCGGAGACTCCCTTCTGCGCGTGATCGAGAAGGCCTTCCCGGGGGCCGACATCCACGTCCGGGGCAATGAGATCAGCGCGGTCGGCGACGCGAACGAGGTCGCCCTCATTTCGCGCGTGTTCGACGAGATGATGCTGGTGCTCCGCACCGGGCAGCCGATGACGGAGGACGCAGTGGAACGCTCGATCGCCATGCTCAAGGCGAGCGACAACGGGGAGAGCGACGGCCAGGAGACCCCGGCCCAGGTGCTCACGCAGAACATCCTGTCCTCGCGCGGCCGCACGATCCGCCCCAAGACGCTCAACCAGAAGCGCTACGTCGACGCGATCGACAAGCACACCATCGTCTTCGGCATCGGCCCGGCCGGCACCGGCAAGACGTACCTCGCCATGGCCAAGGCGGTGCAGGCCCTGCAGTCCAAGCAGGTCAACCGCATCATCCTGACCCGCCCCGCGGTCGAGGCCGGCGAGCGGCTCGGATTCCTGCCGGGCACGCTCTACGAGAAGATCGACCCGTACCTGCGCCCGCTCTACGACGCGCTGCACGACATGCTCGACCCCGACTCGATCCCCCGGCTGATGGCGGCGGGCACGATCGAGGTCGCGCCGCTCGCGTACATGCGCGGACGCACGCTCAACGACGCGTTCATCATTCTCGACGAGGCCCAGAACACCAGCCCCGAGCAGATGAAGATGTTCCTCACCCGCCTCGGCTTCGACTCGAAGATCGTGATCACGGGTGACGTCACACAGGTCGACCTGCCCAACGGCACCAAGTCCGGCCTGCGGCAGGTGCAGGACATCCTGGAGGGCCTGGACGACGTCCACTTCTCCCGGCTGACGTCCCACGATGTCGTCCGGCACAAGCTGGTGGGCCGTATCGTCGACGCGTACGAGCAGTACGACAGCCGGCACGGCACCCAGAACGGCACCCACCAGGGCGGCCGGGGCAAGTCCGGGCACAAGGGGAAGTAGACCGAGCACCAGATGTCGATCGACGTCAACAACGAGTCCGGAACCGAGGTCGACGAGCAGGCGATCCTCGACATCGCCCGCTACGCGCTCGCGCGGATGCGTATCCACCCGCTCTCCGAACTCTCGGTGATCGTCGTGGACGCCGGCGCCATGGAGCAGCTGCACATCCAGTGGATGGACCTGCCCGGGCCGACGGACGTCATGTCGTTCCCGATGGACGAGCTGCGGCCCCCGTCCAAGGACGACGACGAGCCCCCGCAGGGGCTGCTCGGCGACATCGTGCTCTGCCCCGAGGTCGCCACCAGGCAGGGCCAGGAAGCGGAGACGCGGCACACCATGGACGAGGAGCTCCAGCTGCTCACCGTCCACGGTGTGCTGCACCTGCTGGGCTACGACCACGAGGAGCCGGACGAGAAGGCCGAGATGTTCGGCCTGCAGGCCGCCATCGTGGACGGCTGGCGCGCGGAGAAGGGCCTCACCGGCCCGTCCCCGGCCCCGACCGTGTCATGAGTCCGACCCTCGTCCTCGGCGCGATCGCCCTGGTCGTCGTCGCCTGGCTGGCCGCCTCCGCGGAGGCCGGCATCGCGCGCGTCTCCAGCTTCCGCGCCGAGGAGGCCGTACGCTCCGGCCGCCGGGGCGGCGTCAGGCTCGCGCAGATCGCCGGCGACCCCACCCGCTACCTCAACGTGGCGCTGCTGGTCCGCGTCACCTGCGAGATGGCCGCCGCCTCCCTGATCACCTACGGCTGCCTGCGCGAGTTCGACGGGACCGCGGAGGCGCTGCTGATCGCCATCGCGATCATGGTCCTGGTGTCGTACGTCGCCGTCGGGGTGTCCCCGCGCACCATCGGCCGCCAGCACCCGCTGAACACCGCCACGGCCGCCGCGTACGTCCTGGTGCCGCTCGCGCGGGTCATGGGACCGATCCCGAACCTGCTGATCCTCATCGGCAACGCGCTCACCCCCGGCAAGGGCTTCCGGCGCGGACCGTTCGCCTCCGAGGCGGAGCTGCGCGCGATGGTGGACCTCGCGGAGGCGGAGTCGCTGATCGAGGACGAGGAGCGCCGCATGGTGCACTCGGTCTTCGAACTGGGCGACACGCTCGTGCGCGAGGTCATGGTGCCGCGCACCGACCTCGTGGTGATCGAGCGGTACAAGACCATCCGCCAGGCTCTCACCCTCGCCCTGCGCTCCGGTTTCTCCCGCATACCGGTGACCGGCGAGAGCGAGGACGACATCGTCGGGATCGTCTACCTCAAGGACCTGGCCCGCAAGACGCACATCAGCCGGGACGCCGAGAGCGAACTGGTGTCCACGGCGATGCGGCCCGCGTTCTTCGTGCCCGACACCAAGAACGCCGGCGACCTGCTGCGCGAGATGCAGAAGGAACGCAACCACGTCGCCGTCGCCGTCGACGAGTACGGCGGCACCGCCGGCATCGTCACCATCGAGGACATCCTCGAGGAGATCGTCGGCGAGATCACCGACGAGTACGACCGTGAGCTGCCGCCCGTGGAGGAGCTGGGCGAGGACCGCTACCGGGTCACCGCCCGCCTCGACATCGGCGACCTGGGCGAGCTGTACGGCCTGGAGGAGTTCGACGACGAGGACGTGGAGACCGTCGGCGGGCTGCTCGCCAAGCACCTCGGCCGGGTGCCGATCGCGGGCGCCTCGTCCCTGGTCGCACTCCCCGACGCCCGCGAGCTGCGGCTGACGGCCGAGGCGGCGGCCGGCCGCCGGAACAAGATCGTGACGGTGCTGGTGGAGCCGGTGGCCCCGGCGGACCCGCCCGCCGACGAGGAGGAGAAACCGGAGTGACCCCGCGGCAGCTGCGGGCCCTGTGCCTGTCCTTCGACGCGGCGGTGGAGGAGTTCCCCTTCAACCCGGAGACCTCCGTCTTCAAGGTCCGGGGCAAGCTCTTCGCCCTGACCGCCCTCGACGCCGAGCCCCTCACGGTCAACCTCAAGTGCGACCCGGAGGACGCGATTCGGCTCCGCGCCGAACACCCGGACCTGATCGTCCCGGGCTGGCACATGAACAAGCGGCACTGGAACACGGTGACGGCGGACGGCACCCTCCCGGACCGTCTGGTCCGGGAGCTGGTCGAGGACTCGTACGACCTGGTCGTGGCCGGTCTGCCACGAGCGGACCGCCTCCGCCTCGACCGCCCCTGAACCCCCCTTATGCTCGGATCATGACCGACACCACCGCGCTCGCCCCCGAGGACCGCAAGATCGTCACCCTGGCCCGCTCCGCGCGGGCCCGCAACGGTGTGCCCGAGGGGGCCGCCGTACGCGACGAGACCGGCCGGACGTACGTCGCCGGGACCGTGGCCCTGGACTCCCTGAAGCTCAGCGCCCTGCAGACGGCGGTGGCGATGGCCGTGGCGTCCGGCGCGAAGTCGCTGGAGGCGGCGGCCGTGGTGACGGAGGCGGAGTCGGCGTCGCCCGAGGACCGCGCGGCCGTACGGGACCTCGGCGGCCCCTCGACCCCGGTCCTGGTGGCCGGTACGGACGGCACGGTCCGGGAGACGGTCACCGCGGGCTGAGACCGTGGAGGGAACCCGTCTGTTACTGACGGTAAGTAGGCCGGAATCCCACCTTGTCGCGCGCTGCCTCTCGCGCATCAATGGAACCCGCCGGTACTGACGGCACGTCAGCCGGCGTGATCGCGGCGGGTCCGGACCCACGCTGCCGAGCAGTTCCCCCCACACGGAAAGGGACCGGAATCCCATGAGAGGCAAGCGATTCGGAACAGGTGTGTCCCTGGCGGCGGGCGCTCTCGCCGTCTGCGGGCTGGTCTTCGCCCCCACCGCCGTCGCCGTCGCCCCCGGGTCGGCGACCGTCGACGCCGACTGCGGAAGCTGGGGCGGCGGCGACGCCACCCTCACGGCCACCCAGAGCGGCACGTCCGCCACCGTCACCATCACCACCTCCGCGGTGACCGCGCCCCTCGCGATCGGCCAGGACTCCCTGGTCTCGAAGCTCACCCTGGTGAAGGCCGGCGGCGGCACGGTCACCTTCAGCGGCACCGAGAACCCGGCCATGGCGACCGGCGACGCCCTGGAGGTCGGCCCCCTCACCGGCACCGTGGCCTCCGGCGACAGCCTGGAGGCGTTCGGCGGCACGCTGAAGGTGACGGCGTTCGGCTTCATCACCATCACCTGCACGGCGACCGCACCGCAGGCACCGGGCCCGTTCGTCTTCGAGTGATCCCGCCGGGCGGACGGCCGGACCGGGCCCCCGCGGGGGCCCGGTCCGGCCCCCGTCCCGGACGGGTGGTACGACGGGGTCTCCCGCATCAGGGAGAATGGGCGGCATGAGTGTTCGTACCCAGTCATCCGAGCAGCCTGCCGAAGCTGTCCACCGGGCCGGCTTCGCCTGCTTCGTGGGCCGTCCCAACGCGGGCAAGTCCACCCTCACGAACGCTCTGGTCGGGCAGAAGGTGGCGATCACCTCGAACCGGCCGCAGACCACCCGGCACACCGTGCGCGGGATCGTGCACCGCGAGGACGCGCAGCTGATCCTGGTGGACACCCCCGGACTGCACAAGCCGCGCACCCTGCTCGGCGAGCGGCTGAACGACGTCGTCCGCACCACCTGGGCCGAGGTCGACGCGATCGGCTTCTGCATCCCCGCCGACCAGAAGATCGGCCCCGGCGACCGCTTCATCGCCAAGGAACTGGCCGGGATCAAGAAGACCCCGAAGATCGCGATCATCACCAAGACCGACCTGGTGGACGGCAAGGCGCTGGCCGAGCAGCTGATCGCCGTCGACCAGCTCGGCCAGGAGCTGGGCATCACCTGGGCCGAGATCATCCCGGTCTCGGCGACCGCGAACAAGCAGGTCGGCCTGCTGGCCGACCTCCTGATCCCGCTGATGCCGGAGGGCCCCGCCCTCTACCCCGAGGGCGACCTCACCGACGAACCCGAGCAGGTCATGGTCGCGGAGCTGATCCGCGAGGCGGCCCTGGAGGGCGTCCGCGACGAGCTCCCGCACTCCATCGCCGTGGTCGTCGAGGAGATGCTCCCGCGCGAGGACCGCCCCGCCGACAAGCCCCTCCTCGACATCCACGCCAACCTCTTCATCGAGCGCCCCAGCCAGAAGGGCATCGTCATCGGCCCCAAGGGCAAGCGCCTGAAGGACGTCGGCATCAAGTCCCGCAAACAGATCGAGGCACTCCTCGGCACCCCGGTCTTCCTGGACCTGCACGTGAAGGTCGCCAAGGACTGGCAGCGTGACCCGAAGCAGTTGCGGCGGCTGGGCTTCTGACGGGGGCGGGCGTCGGCGTCAGGTCCCGCAGGCAGATCGAAGTGCTCCTCGGCGCCCCGGCCGCGCGGCGGTAGCCGCATATCGGTGCAGCCTGGACCTGCACGTGAAGGTCGCCAAGGACTGGCAGCGTGACCCGAAGCAGTTGCGGCGGCTGGGCTTCTGACGGGGCGGGCGTCGGCGTCAGGTCCCGCAGGCAGATCGAAGTGCTCCTCGGCGCCCCGGCCGCGCGGCGGTAGCCGCATATCGATGCAGCCTGATCAGCGGCGCTGTGCGCGCAGCAGTTCCCCGAACCAGGCGTACGACGCCTTCGGGGTCCGTTCCAGCGTGTCGAAGTCGACGTGGACCAGGCCGAAGCGGCGGGCGTAGCCCTCCGCCCACTCGAAGTTGTCCATCAGGGACCACACGAAGTAGCCGCGCACGTCCACGCCCGCCTCCACCGCCCGGTGCAGTGCGCGGATGTGGCCGTCGAGGTAGGTGATGCGGTCCCGGTCGTCCAGGCCGTCGTACGCGCAGCCGTTCTCGGTGACGACCACCGGCGGGAGGCGGTCGCCGTACCGGGCGCGGAAGGCGGTGAGGAGCTCCGTCAGGGCCTCCGGGACCACCGGCCAGCCGAAGTCCGTCACCGGGTGTCCCTCGATCTCCCGCACCGAGAAGGGGAGTTCGGCCGGCATCCGGACCCCGCCGAAGTCGGTCTCCGTGCCCTGCGGGGCGCCCACGCCCGTCGGCGCGTAGTAGTTGATCCCGTACCAGTCCAGCGGCTCCGCGATGACCTTCAGGTCCGCCTCGACGTCGCCGGGCATCAGCTCGCCGATGCCCTCCGGGTAACGGCCGAGGAGCAGCGGGTCGGCGAACATCCCGTTCAGCAGGACGTCGTAGAAGCCGGCCGCCGCCACGTCCGCCTCGTCCTCGGAGGCCGGCCAGGTCGGCGCGTGCGAGTTCGCGATGCCGATGTCGTCCGCCCCGGCCGCCCGTAGCGCCCGTACCGCGAGCCCGTGCGAGAGGAGCTGGTGGTGGGCCACGGGAAGCGCGTCGAACAGCAGCTTCCGGCCGGGGGCGTGCACGCCCAGCGCGTGTCCCAGCAGGGTGTGCTCGGCGGGCTCGTTGAGGGTGATCCACTTCGTCACCCGGTCGCCCAGCCGCCCGGCGACCTCCGCCACGTACTCCGCGAACCGCTGTGCCGTACCGCGCTCCAGCCAGTCCAGCTCGGCCGGCAGATCCCAGTGGAACAGCGTCGGCACCGGCCGTACGCCCGCCGCGCACAGCTCGTCGACCAGCCGGTCGTAGAAGTCCAGGCCGCCCCGCGCCCGCACCCTCGGCCAGGAGACGGAGAAGCGGTACGCGTCCACGCCCAGGCCGGCCAGCAGCGCCACGTCCTCGCGATGGCGGTGGACGTGGTCGCAGGCCACCGCCGCCGTCGAGCCGTCCCGCACCCGCCCCGGTTCGTCCGAGAACACGTCCCACACGGACGGCTCGCGCGCCTCCACCGCCCCCTCGATCTGGTGCGCCGAAGTCGACACGCCCCACAGGAAACCGGCCGGGAAACGGGGGATCGGGTTGGTCGTCGCCATGGCCCGGATCATCCGTACCCGAGCCGGAACAAGTCAACGCCCATGCAAGACAAGCGAGTTACGCACCCTCCTTCAGCACCCTCCTGATCAGCTCCCGCTGCTCGTCCGTCAGCCGGGGATCCGCGCAGTACACCGACCTCCCGTCCACCGTGATCCGGTAGCCGAAACCGTCCGGCACCCCGGCCGGAGGCGTGCCCCGGCCGGAGGCCATGACCCGCTCGGCCAGGGCGTGCCACTCATGGGCGTCGGCCCGGCCCGAGGTGTCCACCTCGGCCCGCCGCTCGATCCCCGCGAACCCGCCCGTACGCCGCACCTGAATACGCATGGGTCCGTGTCTAGTACGGAACTACAGCGTCCGCACCCCCACCCGCTCCCAGGCCTTCGACACCGCCTGGAGTTCCTCGCCCTCCCCGTACCGGGCGCGCGCCGCCTTCACCGTCAGCGTCGCGAAGTCCGTGAACTTCGCGTCCTGCTCCAGCTCCCCGCCGGTCAGCACGTCGTACCAGACCTGCCCCGCCCGCTCCCAGGCGTGCCCGCCGAGGGTGGTGGCCGCCAGGTAGAAGGCGTGGTTCGGGATGCCCGAGTTGATGTGCACGCCGCCGTTGTCCCGGCCGGTGCGGACGTAGTCGTCCATCGTCGCGGGCTGCGGGTCCTTGCCGAGGACGTCGTCGTCGTACGCCGTGCCCGGCTCCTTCATGGAGCGCAGCGCCTTGCCCGTGACGCGCGGGGCGAGCAGCCCGGCCCCGATCAGCCAGTCGGCCTCGTCGGCGGTCTGGCCGAGCGTGTACTGCTTGATGAGCGCGCCGAAGACGTCCGACACCGACTCGTTGAGCGCGCCCGGCTGGCCGAAGTAGGTCAGGTTCGCGGTGTACTGCGTGACGCCGTGGGCGAGTTCGTGGCCGATGACGTCGACGGGGATGGTGAAGTCGAGGAAGATCTCCCCGTCCCCGTCGCCGAACACCATCTGCTCGCCGTTCCAGAAGGCGTTGTTGTACTCCTCGTCGTAGTGCACGGTCGCGTCCATCGGCAGCCCGTTGCCGTCGATGGAGTCGCGGGCGTACGCCTTCAGCAGCAGCTCGAACGTGGCGCCGAGACCGGCGTAGGCGCGGTTGACGGTGGCGTCCTGGCCGGGCTCGTCGCCCTCGCCGCGCACTTTCGTCCCCGGCAGGTCGGTGCCGTGCCGGGCGTCGTACACGGTGCGCTGCGGCTTGCCGGGCTCGGCCTCGGCGAGCAGGGCGACGGCCGGGGCGCCGGCGACCGTGGTCAGATGACGCTGGGTGCGCTCGTAGGCGTCGCGCCGGATGGTGCGGCGCGCGGGACCGTGGAGCAGGGGGTCCTCGGCCTGCGCGAGCCGGTCGAGGACGTGCGGCGGGACGATCGTGCAGAAGACGGGCTCGAAGCCCCCGTTCTTGGTCATGTCCGGAACGATGACACCGCGTCGGCGTGCTGTCACCAGGAGCAACCTTGATTGGGTGAAATGTCGGGACTCGGCCACCGTGGGGGTAGCCGTGTGTTATCTGTCCGGGTGGTTTGTGACCTATTGCGCAGTTTCCCGCGCCTCTTTCGGGTGTGACGGTCCCGCATACTGATACACGCGGCCCGCGTCAGGGAAAGCTCGGCTAGCATGCTCCGCATCATGCGTTTCGGGCTGCTTCTCCTTAGCTGCCGCGGTGAGGGTCTGCAGTAGAGGCCGACCCCCTCCCCGCGGAGTTCGGCGTGCGCCGTCGGCCGTCCATCAGGACACACCGAGGAGCCCCCGCATCATGGCGAACCGCCAGCAGCCCAGCCCCATGCCGATCCACAAGTACGGCCGCTACGAGCAGGTCGACATCCCCGACCGCACCTGGCCGGACAAGCGGATCACCACCGCCCCCCGCTGGCTCTCCACCGACCTGCGCGACGGCAACCAGGCCCTGATCGACCCCATGTCGCCCGCCCGCAAGCGCGCCATGTTCGACCTGCTGGTCAAGATGGGCTACAAGGAGATCGAGGTCGGCTTCCCGGCCTCCGGCCAGACCGACTTCGACTTCGTCCGCTCGATCATCGAGGACCCGGACGCCATCCCGGACGACGTCACCATCTCCGTACTGACCCAGGCCCGCGAGGACCTGATCGAGCGCACGGTGGAGTCCCTGAAGGGCGCCAAGCGGGCCACCGTCCACCTGTACAACGCCACCGCTCCCGTCTTCCGCCGCGTGGTCTTCCGCGGCTCCAAGGACGACATCAAGCAGATCGCCGTCGACGGCACCCGCCTGGTGATGGAGTACGCCGAGAAGCTGCTGGGCCCGGAGACGGAGTTCGGCTACCAGTACAGCCCGGAGATCTTCACCGACACCGAGCTGGACTTCGCGCTGGAGGTCTGCGAGGCGGTGATGGACACCTACCAGCCCGGTCCCGGCCGCGAGATCATCCTCAACCTGCCCGCCACCGTCGAGCGCTCCACCCCGTCCACGCACGCCGACCGCTTCGAGTGGATGGGCCGCAAGCTGTCCCGCCGCGAGTACGTCTGCCTGTCGGTCCACCCGCACAACGACCGCGGTACGGCGGTGGCGGCGGCCGAGCTGGCGCTGATGGCCGGCGCCGACCGCGTCGAGGGCTGCCTGTTCGGGCAGGGCGAGCGCACCGGCAACGTCGACCTGGTCACCCTGGGCATGAACCTGTTCTCCCAGGGCGTCGACCCGCGGATCGACTTCTCCGACATCGACGAGATCCGTCGTACGTGGGAGTACTGCAACCAGATGGAGGTCCACCCGCGCCACCCGTACGTGGGCGACCTGGTCTACACGTCCTTCTCCGGCTCCCACCAGGACGCCATCAAGAAGGGCTTCGACGCCATGGAGGCCGACGCCAGGGCCAAGGGCGTCACCGTCGACGACATCGAGTGGGCGGTCCCGTACCTGCCGATCGATCCCAAGGACGTCGGCCGCTCCTACGAGGCCGTCATCCGCGTCAACTCGCAGTCCGGCAAGGGCGGCATCGCGTACGTCCTGAAGAACGACCACAAGCTGGACCTGCCGCGCCGGATGCAGATCGAGTTCTCGAAGATCATCCAGGCGAAGACGGACGCCGAGGGCGGCGAGATCACGCCGGCCGCCATCTGGGACGTCTTCCAGGACGAGTACCTGCCCAACCCGGAGAACCCCTGGGGCCGTATCCAGGTCGCCAACGGCCAGTCCACCACCGACCGCGACGGCGTGGACACCCTCACCGTCGAGGCCACGGTCGACGGCACGGAGACCACCCTGGTCGGCAGCGGCAACGGTCCGATCTCGGCGTTCTTCCACGCGCTGCAGGGCGTCGGCATCGACGTACGGCTGCTGGACTACCAGGAGCACACGATGAGCGAGGGCGCCTCCGCGCAGGCCGCCTCCTACATCGAGTGCGCGATCGGCGACAAGGTGCTGTGGGGCATCGGAATCGACGCGAACACCACGCGGGCCTCGCTGAAGGCGGTCGTCTCGGCCGTCAACCGCGCATCGCGCTGACCAGCCGAATCGGCGGTTTGAGGCCCCGCCCGCCGGAAACCGGCGGGCGGGGCCCCGTCATATACCGGCCATATATCCGTGATGGTCACGGAAAGGTCTCGTCCTGGGTGCTGACTCCACCTCCCTGATGTGGCTAACATCACGCAAGCGCGGCGACGACGCTGTGGCGGTTATGGAGGTGCGACGTGCTGCCAGGACGGGGACCCAACGGCCGTGCCGCTGCCACCAGACTGTCGCGCCTGCTGGGCACCCGCACCGTGTGGACGGCCGTCGGTGACGGGGAGTTCTTCTGCCCCGGCTGCGGCGGCGACCGCAACTACCAGCGGCTGACCGGACACCGCCGCTTCGCCCTCCTCGGCGTGCCCGTGCTGCCGCGCGGCGGGACCGGGCCGGTCGTCGAATGCGCCGCCTGCCGCCGCCACTTCGGCACCGACGTCCTGGACCACCCCACCACCACCCGCTTCTCCGCGATGCTCCGCGACGCCGTCCACACCGTCGCCCTCGCGGTGCTGGCCGCCGGCGGCACCTGCTCGCGCGCCTCCCTGGAGACGGCCGCGACCGGGGTGCGCGCCGCCGGCTTCGACGACTGCACGGAGGAGCAGCTCGCCGCGCTCGTCGAGGCGCTGGAGGCGGACACCGGCCGCTTCACCGGGGAGCCCTGTACGGCGGGCCTGGCGATCGAGCTGCACGAGGCCCTGGACCCGCTGGCCCCGCACCTCGCCGCGCCGGGTCGCGAGTCGATCCTCCTTCAGGGCGCCCGTATCGCCCTCGCCGACGGCCCCTACATCCCCGCCGAACGCGACGCCCTGGCCACCGTGGGCGCGGCCCTCACCATCTGCTCGGACGACGTGACCCGCCTGCTGGCGGCGGCCCGCACCCCGTCCTGAGACCGTGTCTTCGCGCGCCGACCGGACCTACCATGTGAGCACCGGAGTCGCCTCTTCGCCCGCTGACGTCCGCTGAGGACTCGTGCGTCGACGCACGGCCTTGTCCGACACTGAAGGAGACGTGGCAGGGTGATGATGGATCGTAACGCCGACGCGCCATGGTCGCAGTTCGATCCGGAGGTGTACGTCGACCTCAACTACCGCACCCCGCTCGAGGTCGATCTGCTGATCGTGCGGCTCATGCGCGACCATTTCAGCCGCTGCTACGCGCAGGGCGTTCCGGCATCGGTCCGGGGAGTCGACGTGGGTGCCGGCGCGAATCTCTGTCCGGCCCTTTCCATGCTGCCCTGGTGCGAGAAGATCCTCCTTCTGGAATACGCGACTCCGAATGTCGAATACCTGGAGAAACAGGCGTCCGGCGGGGGATACGACACGGCGTGGGACGCGTTCTGGGACGTACTGGGTGAGGCTCCCGCCTACCGGGACGTCGAGCCGCGGAGCCGGTTCGGCGAGATCGTCCGGGTGGAGCGCGCCAACCTGCTGGACCTCGACGGACAGCGGCGCTGGGACATCGGCACGATGTTCTTCGTCGCCGACTCGATGTCCGAGTGCCCCGACGAGTTCCGGCGGGGAGTGGAGTGCTTCATGGACGCGCTGAACGAGGGAGCGCCCTTCGCCGCCGCGTTCATGAAGGAATCCCTCGGATACCAGGTCGGCGCACACAAGTACCCCGCCTACCGGGTCAACGCGGACCGGATCCGGGAGAGCCTGGAACCCTTCGCTGTCGAGTTGGAAATCCACGACATGGACCACATGGTGCGGCCGGGTCACGGGGAAGTGTTTCTCGCCCTGGGGCGGCGGAATTCGGCGATTGTCACCCCGTAGGAACGGGGATCATGTCTGAACACAGGGCAACAAGATCTGTACGAGGGGTGCGGGCATGCAGATCAAGCCACGGCAGCACCTGCTGGACATCTGGAGGGTCATGGCCCGCCGTTCGTTCGATAAAGGAAGCATTGTCCGGGAGAACGCCGACGGACTGAACAGCGCCGCCGACACCGAGCCGCTGCTGACCACATTCGTCCTGGCCCTGCCCGTGCTTTGGGAACTTGACACTCTGCCCCAGGCACGGGGCGCAGCCGCGCAGGAGGTGTGAGCCGTGCTCGTCTTCGCCGCCTCCGACAAAGGGGGCACCGGCCGTTCGGTGACCAGCGCCAACCTGGCCTACCAGCGCGCCCTCGCCGGCGACCACGTGGCCTACGTCGACTTCGACTTCGGCTCGCCCACCACCGCCGCCGTCTTCGACGTACCCGGCGCGATGCGCGGCACCGAGGAACGCGGCCTGCACTCCTACCTGGAGGGCGCGGTCACCGAACCGGCCAGGATCGACGTCTGGCGGCAGACCGAGCACCCCCAGCTGCGCGCCCGCCCCAACCAGGCCGGCCGCCTGGTGCTGCTCCCCGGCGACGCCGGCGGCGGCGAGTTCGTCGTCGGCGAGGACGCCCTCGAACGGTGCGTCGACCTCCTGCTGCGGCTGCACGGCGAGTTCGACCTGATCGTCGTCGACCTCAGCGCCGGCCGCAGCTACGCCGTCGACATGGCCCTCGCCGCGACCGCCCACCCCCGGATGCGCTACGTCCCCTTCCGCTGGCTGGTCTTCCACCGCTGGACCCGGCAGCACGTGATCGCCGCAGCCGGACTCGTCCACAAGGACCACGGCATCATCAGGGGCGGCGTCGAACGCGGCCACGACGAGGAGGCGCTGCAGGGCGCCGTCCGCTTCGTCCGGGCCGCCGTACCCGACCCGGACTCGCCGCTGTGGTCCCAGGGCACACCCGCCCAGGCCGCCTGGATGCAGTCCTGCGACGAGGCGCTGCGCCGGCTCGCCGCGGAACACGGCATCGGCGACAGCGTGGTGCTCGGCGCCGTACCCCTGGAACCCGCCCTACAGTGGTGTGAACGGCTCATCACTGATGAGGACGTCCTCTCCGTGCAGATCGCCAACAAGGAGACGCTGGCGGCGCTGGAGGAGATAGCTCGACGTTTGACGGACGACTCGTACTGGGGGCGACCTTGACAGCAGTGCCGGTCGTGGACCGTGGCATGTGCGACGGTTCGGACAGCCTCGATGAACTGGAAGACGGCGTTGGCCGAGCAGAGCTTTGACAACTGCGCATGACGGAGGCGAGCAGTGTCGGCCGATGCGGTCGTGATCGGTGCCGGAGTTTCCGGGCTGACTACAGCGGTGTGTCTCGCGGAGGCCGGGATGAGAGTCCGGGTGGACACCGATCGTCTCCCCGGCGCGACGACCTCGGCGGCCGCCGGCGCGATGTGGGACCCCTATCTCGCCGAGCCCAGCGACCTGGTCGAGCGTTGGAGCCGGGCGACCCTGTCCGAGCTCGTCGCGCTGAGCGCCGACGAGGACACGGGTATCCGGCTCGTGGAGGGAACGCAGGAGTCCAGAATTCCGTATGCCATGCCGGCGTGGAGCGGCTTGGTCGGCGGGCGCCTGTGCGCGCCGGAGGGCCTTAAGCATGGGTTCGTGAGCGGATGGCATTACCGCGCGCCTCTGGCTGATATGCCCCGTTACCTGCACTATCTTGTTCGACGGCTAGTGAAGGAAGGCGGCTCCATTCGCAGCCACCGGTACGGCGCGGTCGAGGAGGCGATGCGTGAGGCACCGGTAGTCGTCAACTGCTCGGGCACCGGGGCCAGGGCGCTGGCGAACGACCCCTCGGTCGAGGCGGTGCGGGGCCAACTCGTCGTGGTGGAGAACCCCGGCATCGAGTCGTTCTTCTGCGACGACACTCCTGGTGCCGACGAGCTCACCTACATCTACCCGCACGCTCACACGGTGGTTCTCGGCGGGACGTCGGACCGGGGCAACTGGGATCTATCACCCGACGACGAAGCGGCCCGCCGGATCATCGCGCGTTGCGTCGCCGTGGAACCGTCGATTTCCGGAGCCCGGATCCTCGAACAGCGGGTGGGGCTGAGGCCGGCACGGACACAGATCCGACTGGAGGAAGAACGCCACGGGGGCAGGCTGCTGGTACACAACTACGGTCATGGCGGAGCCGGACTGACCCTGTCCTGGGGATGCGCCCGCGAGGTCGTGGAGCGGATCCGCCGGGTGATCACAGCGACTACCTGATCTGCCACTGTCGACGCTCAGCGACGTCCGCCTCAGTGCCTCGGTGGAAGAGGTACAGCCATGTCCGGGCCGAAAGGGTGACGACCAGTACCGTGGTCCACGGCCAACTCGTGGCGTTCGCCGCCACCAGGCCCGCGCCCACTGTCGGCGAAGCCGCGGTGAGCACCATCAAGGCGAGCTCGCCCGGGCTCCGGCGAAAGCGATGGGCGATGGAGAACTCGGACCGTTCGTACCAGGCAATGGCGGTGCTGAGCACAAGGGCCAGGGTCATGGTGGTCCAGGGGTTCCCGCTGGCTTGTGCGTAGGTCACGGGGAGCGAGATCAGAAAAGGGAACACACCGCCGTACTCGGACAGCACGTTCCCCCACTTCATGATTTTACCGAACGAGTTGGAGCGGATCCGGGCGAGTTCGCCGGAAGCGCTCGCGTACACGATCAGGGAGAGCACGGTGCTGAACGTCGCTCCGATGAGGAGCAGGCGTACGTCGTCCGGGAAGCGGGTCGACGAGAAGGCGAAGCCGAGGAGGAAGGTGATGGCGGCAAGAACGGAACCGGCGAAGGCGATGCCGGCTGCGGCTTCTCCGGACTGAAGCGTTGCGGGGTCGTCCTGCTCGAACCTCGCTACTTCGAACGCCGAACCGTCCTCCAGGGGCACCAGCGCCGTCACCGCGTGATCGGACGGTGCCAGGGACTCGGCGAGCTGCTCCTGATCACCGACAGGTACGAGGTGGCGGGAATCCGGATCCAGATACGCGACGCGCGACTGGTGCTGGTAGTGAATGCGGACACCGGAGCCCGGACCGCTGCCACGCATGAGCCGGGTCCCTAGGAAGCCGCACGCCAGGAAGAGCCGCGACAGCGCAGTGCCCTCCAGACCGACCAGGGCGGATATGAGCGGTGGCTCGGAAGACCGGTGGGCCTTCACGGTCTCGGCCAGGAGCAGGGTGGCCACGCCCTGCCGTCGCACGCTGGGGTGGACCGCGATCACCGACAGCCGTACATGCCCCGGGGATGGAGTCTCGGTGACGACGCACCCCAGCAACGCACCGGCGGATTCGGCGACCCGCACCGAACCACGCTCGACGGCCGTGTCGAGAGAAGTCGACGAGGGGATGACCGACGGCTCGCACGAATCGACCAGTAGAGAGCGAAGTTGAGCCAGATCCGCCGAGTCGGCTGTCCTGGTCGACCACGCAGTCATGTCCGTCCGTTTGGTCAGCTCGAGGTTCCGGTCTTGCATGCTACCGATCGGCGCGTGCTCCTCGGCCTTTGGCCATGGAACACCGCTGCCGACAGCATATCGTCAAGTCGACTGCTAAATGGATGACTTGGGATGCCGGCACGACCATGACCTACATGAGTGGAGACGCCATGACGGAGTCCGTGTTCCAGGAGACCACTTCCAGGCCACGCACCCAGGCCGTGCCCCTGTCCCACCTCTCCCTGGAACTCGGCCACCTCTACATGGAGGACTTCGAGGCCGGCCCCGGGCACCTGCGGCGGCACTTCGAGCGGGTGCGCCCCTGGGCGGAGGCGGCCCGCGCCACCGCCGCCGCGACCGGCGGCAAACGCCCCCGGATCAGCACCTGCTTCCTGATCGACGACTACTTCACCCGCTTCTCCACCCCCGCCGAAGTCGTCCCCATGCTGCTCCAGGAGGCCGACCGGGCCGGGCTCGTCGTCGACTACCTGGCCCGCGAGTCCGGCTGCGCCGTCGCCGGCAAGGTACCGGTCGCCGAGGCCGTGGCCGGACGGATCGTCGAGGAACCACCACCCGGCAGCTACGGCCTGCGCCCGCCGGCCGCGCAGACCGGCTGGCTGGCCAACGGCGAGCGCGGCCCCGTCGCACGGGCCCCGCAGGCCATGAAGAAGGCCACCGCCTGGCAGCCGCCGAAGGAGACCGCCGCCCGCCGCCACTCCGTCTTCCTGGACGTCGAACTCTGGGACGACGGCCCCGACGGACACCGCACCTGGTCCTGCCCCTTCCTCGCCGCGGTGTGGCAGCTGGCCCGCCTCGGCCTGCTGCGCAACGAGGGCGAGGCCGTCCTCGTACCCCAGCCGCACACCGCCGACGCCTTTCCCGACGACTGGGACGAACTGCCCCCGCTGCTTCGCCTCAACCCGCGCGCGGACCCGTTCGCCGCCTACCGGACCTGCTCGGTGATCCCCAGCCGGTTCTTACCCGTCGAGCACGCCGTCCGCGTGATCCTCGACCAGATCGAGGTCGACCCCGGAGCACTGGCCCAGACCGCCGAGCGCTCCGCCCGCGAGAACACGGCCGTCCCCGACTCGGTGGCCGACCGCGTCTCCTACGTCTTCTACGCGGGGCGGTGACATGACGCCGGGGGACATGACGCCGGGGGAGACACAGCCACCCGTCGTGCTCGCCTGCGGCGAGGTCCGCACCTGCCTGCTGCCCGCCCTGCAGGCCCTCGACAGCCGCTCCGCCGCCCAGCTCCTCGGACTGCGCGCCGACGAACGCGTCCTGCTCTCCGAACGCCCCAACCTCTACGGCCGTTCCCCGGACACCCTCACCGGCGTCGACTGCCCCCTGCCCAGCGCCGACGGCGCCAGGATCCGCGCCGTCGGCACCGTCGCCGCCCGGGCCTCCCTCACCGAGGGGCGCGTCCTGCAGAGCTCCGCCTACTTCCGTGTCCCCGCCTCCGGCCCCGACCACCGGCGCCCCTGGGGCCACTACCTCGTACGGCCCGCGACGGTCGAGCCGTTCGGGAAACTGCCGTACGAGGCGGTCGCCCAGGGCCTGCTGAACGGCGGGCGGCACGGCGAACTCGACGTCGGGCTGATCGCCGACGGACTCCTCACCCGCCTGCTGCGCCACCCCCTGCTCGACCACCGCCCGCCCCTGAAGTCCCGCCCCACCCGGCTGCGCTGGGTCGCCCTGCCCGCCGAGCGCGACGAGGGGCCGTCGATCGAGCGGTTCACCCTCGCCGAGGACGAGCTGCGCACCGTACGGCTCCGCGTCCCCGCCGGCACGCCCGCCGGTGAGATCGCCGGGCTCTGCGACGACCTCGCCCTGCACGACTGGCTGCTCACCACCGTCGTCCGCGTCCTGGACGGCATCCGGCTGGGCGCCGCGGAACCCCCCGCACGGACGAGGGCCCGGACCGGCGAGGACCGGCCCGCCGTCGTCGCCGCGCTGCGGCCCGCCGTCGACCACCTGCTGCACCTGTGGATGCCACGGGCCCGTGTCGCACACGAACTCGCCCCGCTCTGGGAGGCGCTGGAGGACCGCCCCGGCTTCACCCGGCAGTGGCGCACCCTGGTGCAGCGCATCCGGGACCAGCTCGCCCTGCACGCGATTCCCCACCGGGAGGCCGAGTTGAGCCCCTGAGCGCGCCGCCACGGCCCCGACGCACATCCCCGCACCCCGATCCGACGCGTATCCCAACGGGGGGAGAAGCGAGATGAGCACGGCACAGTCATCCCAGCCCGAGGAGACGGCACCCCCGCCCGGCGCGGGCGCACGTTCCCGGGCACAGTCGCCCGACCGGACCGAGTGGACGCGCAGACTCCTGACCGGCCTCACCGTCGGCCTCGTCGTCTGGGGCGTCGCAGCACTGCTGAGCCCCGGGGGCGGAGCGCTCCGGCAGCTCTCCGCCGCCGCACTCTGCGCCGCCGCCACGGTGGCCCTCCAGCACCTCCTCGCCCGCGACCGGAAACCCGACGAACAGGCCCTGCGGACACAGAGCGTCCTCGCCGAGACCGCCGCCACCGTGCGGGACGGGCTGGCCCGGCACGACGACCACCTGCGGACCGGCCTGGCCCGGCACACCGAGGACATCCGGCAACTCGTCGAGACCCGCCTCGCCCAGCAGGACCCGGCCCCCGAGTCCTACCCGCCGCTCGACCGCGTCCGCACCGACGGCGTACCGGAACTGGCCAAGCGCTTCGCCGAGGCCCTCGCACCCGGACCGTCGATCCTCTACACGTTCGTCCGCCTGGAGATGCAGCGGGTGGTCGGCCACATGGCGGCGCTCACCAGCATGAGCGTGGAGTGCCACGGCGAGAACCACGACTGGATGCTCACCCTCACCCACGCCGCCGAACGCTCCGTCGACGCCATCAGCACCTCCGTCGACCGCGAGTTCTGGAACAGCGAACCCGCCAGCCGCTACCTCGACGCCCAGCGGGAGGCGATCGAGGAACACGGGGTGCCGGTACGGCGGCTGTTCCTGCTGGCGAGCGCGCGCGAACTCGACGACCGGCTGCTGCGGCTGTGCGACGAACAGCAGGCACTGCACATCGAGGTCCGGGTGGCGGTGCTGCCCGAACTGCCGCCGCACCTCCAGCGCGGCACCACCGACGACTTCATCGTCTACGACGAGGAGGTCTCCTTCGAGATCGAACAGGACCTGCGCGACGTCAACGTCAGGACCCGGCTCATCGCGCGACGCGACCACGTCCAGGACCGCATGAAACGCTTCCGGGAACTGTGGGAGGCGGGCATGAGCGTCCGCGAACTGGAGGTACGGGTCGACGACGAGGAGGACGGCACCTGGATGGTCGACCGGGCGTAGCCTCCGGGCGGTTACTCCCGGGGGAGTAACCGCGCCCCCGTGCCGCCCCACGCAGTACTCCGCAACTCGATCCCACGTCCGACGACCCGCGCCCCTTCCGCCGGGAGTCTGGGAACCGACCCAGACACCCGACCGGAGGGGAGCCCCGACTCATGGGGGACGCAAGGACACACGCACGGCGACGGCGCCTCGTGCCCTGGGCGGTGGTCGGGCTGTGGCTGGCCGCGCTCGTGCTCGTCGGACCGCTCGCCGGCAAGTTCGGCGAGGTCCAGCAGAACCGGGCCGTCGACTACCTGCCCGACAGCGCCGACTCCACCCAGGTGGCCCGCATCCAGGACGAGCTGCCCGGCGGCGAGTCCACCGACCTCGTGCTCGTCTACCACCGGGACGGCGGACTGAGCGCCGCCGACCGGCAGGCCGCCGCCGCACAGGTCGCCGAGGTCGAGGGCGCGTACGACCTGACGGACATCCCCCGGGGCGTCCCCTCCACGGACGGCAGCACCCTCATGTACCCGGTCTCCAGCACCCAGCCGGGCCAGGACGAGGAGGCCCGGAACGCCTTCGTCGACGGGGTGCGCGAGATCGCCGACGGCACCGGCGGACTGAGCGTCGAGGTCGGCGGGCCCGGCGCCCTCGGCACCGACATGGGCAAGGTGTTCGAGACCATCGACGGCACCCTGCTGCTGGCCACCCTCGGCGTCGTCACCGTGCTGCTCGTGCTGATCTACCGCAGCCCGTTCCTGTGGCTGGTCCCGCTCACCGTCGCGGGTGTCGCCGCCGGTGTCGCGATGGCCGCCGGATACGGCCTGCACGAACTCTTCGACGTCACCGTCACCGGCCAGAGCGGCGGCATCATGACCGTCCTCGTCCTCGGCGCCGGCACCGACTACGCGCTGCTGCTCGTCTCCCGCTACCGCGAGGAACTGCGCCGCCACGAGCGGCCGTACGACGCGATGAGCGCCGCCCTGCGCGGCTGCGGACCGGCGATCCTCGCCTCCTCCGGCACCGTCGCCGCCGGACTGCTCTGCCTGCTCGCCGCCGACCTCAACAGCAGCAGCGGCATGGGCCCGGTCGGCATGATCGGCGTACTCGCCGCACTCGTCGCCATGACCACCCTGCTCCCCGCGGTCCTCGTCCTGCTCGGCCGCCGTGTGTTCTGGCCGCTGATTCCCGCCTTCGGCAGCGCCCCCAAGGCCCGCCGGTCGCTGTTCGCCGCCATGGGCACCTCCGCCGCGCGCCGCCCCGCCGCCGTCCTCGCGGGCGGCGGGCTCCTCCTCGGCGCCCTCGCCCTCGGCACCCTCAACCTCACCGGCGACCTCAAGCAGGAGGACTCCTTCACCGACCGGCCCGAGTCCATCTCCGCGATGCGGACCCTGGCCGAGGAGTACCCCGAGCGCAGCAGCCGCCCCCTCACCGTGATGGCCCCCACCGACCGGGCGGACGCCGTCCTGGCGAAGGCCCGCACCACCGAAGGGGTCGCCGACGCCACCGTCGTACGCGACGGCGGGGGCTGGGCCGAGATCGCCGTGTTCGCCACCGCCGCCCCCGAGACGGCCGGCGAGACCCGCACCATCGAAACCCTGCGCGACACCCTCGACGGCCACGGCGCCCACGTCGGCGGCCTCAGCGCCCAGCAGCTCGACCTCGCCCACAGCGAGTCCCGCGACCGTTCGGTCATCGTGCCGCTGGTGCTCGCCGCCGTGTTCGTGATCCTCATGGTCCTGCTCCGCAGCCTCGTCGCACCGCTGCTGCTGCTCGCCGCGGTCGTCGCCGTCTGGGGCGCCGCCCTCGGCATCGGCGGACTGGTCTTCGAGCCGCTGCTCGGCTTCTCCGGCACCGACCCCGGACTCGGACTGCTGTCCTTCGTCTTCCTGGTCGCCCTCGGCGTCGACTACGGCATCTTCCTCCTGCACCGCATGCGCGAGGAGTCCCTGAACGGCGCCGAACCCGAGGCCGCCGCGCTCACCGCCCTGCGCACCACGGGCGGCGTGATCGCCTCCGCCGGCGTCGTCCTCGCCGCGACCTTCGCCGTACTCACCACGCTGCCCCTGGTACCGCTGGTCGAACTCGGCTTCGTCATCGCGGTCGGCGTCCTCCTCGACACCTTCCTCGTCCGCACCTACCTCGTCACCACGGCGAGCGTGCTGCTGCGCCGCCGGCTGTGGTGGCCCGGCGGGCTCTCCCGGAACCCGGAGCCCGTCCCGCGCGAACGGCAGCCGGAACCGGTGTGACCGCCCGCGTGCCGATCACAAGGGCGCCCCTCCCTCCCGGAGGGGCGCCCTCCTCCCGGAGGATGTACCCCGTGCACACGAAGACAGCGCGGGCGGCGGAACGCCCCCGCACCGGCGAGCGGATCATGGCCGCGATCAACCGCGACCCCCTGACCGCCCCGCACGCCGTCCGCAACGACGCGATCCTCGCCGTGTGCACCGCCGCGCTCGCCACGGTCGTCGCGCTGCTCGTCGACCACGGCCACCGGCCCGACGCGCTCGGCTGGACGCTGCTGCTCGCCGCCCACGTACCGCTCGCGTGGCGGCGGCGCCGGCCGCTGCCGGTGCTCCTGCTGGTCCTGGCGCCGGTCGTGCCGTACCACGCCCTCGACAACAACCACGGCGCGCCCGTCGCCGGGTCCATGGTCGCCCTCTACACGGTCGCCGCGACCAGCACACCGCGCCGCACGCTCACCGTCGGCGCCCTGGTCATCGGCACGACCCTCACCATGAACGCCCTCACCAACCCCGACGGCTTCGTGGAACTGCTCCGCATCACCGGCTGGGTCGTCGCCGTGCTCTTCCTCGGCGTCGACGTCCGCTTCTACCGCCAGTACGTCACCGCCATCGTCGAGCGCGCCGAACGCGCCGAACGCACGCGCGAGGAGGAGGCCCGCCGCCGGGTCGCCGAGGAACGCCTGCGCATCGCCCGCGACCTGCACGACCTGCTCGCCCACAGCATCACCCTCATCGGCGTGCAGACCTCCGTCGCCGCGCACGTCCTGGCCGCCGACCCCGAACGCCTCGACCGGGAGACCGTCGCCAAGGCCCTCGACGACATCGCCGAGACCTGCCGGACGGCCCGCGGGGAGCTCCGTACGACCCTGGAGGTACTGCGCGACAACGGCGGGCCCTCGGACACCCGCGGCCCGCTGGCCGGTCTCGACGGCGTCCCCGACCTGGTGGAGGCCGCGCGCCTCGCGGGCGCCCGCGTCGAACCGGCCGTCCGGGTGACGGGCCCCGTACCGCCCGCCGTCGGTGCCGCCGCGTACCGTCTCGTCCAGGAGGCGCTGACCAACGCGGTCCGGCACGCCGGACCCGAACCGGTGGTCCGCGTCGACCTGCGCGAGGAGGACGGCGCCCTGCGCCTGTCCGTCACCGACGACGGCACCGGCCCCACCCCCGGCACCACTCCCGGCTTCGGTCTGGTCGGGATGCGGGAACGGGCCCGCAGCGTGGGTGGCACACTCGACGCCGGACCACGGGCGGGCGGCGGCTTCCAGGTGGCGGCGACCCTGCCGCTGACGCCCGCGACGACTCGGGAAGGAACAGGAACCGGATGACCATCCGCGTGCTGCTCGCCGACGACCAGACCCTCGTACGGGAGGCCTTCGCGATGCTCGTCGAGTCGGCGCCCGACATGGAGGTCGTCGGCCAGGCCGCCACCGGCCGGCAGGCGGCGGAACTGGCCCGCACCGAGCGCGCCGACCTCGTCGTCATGGACATCCGCATGCCCGACCTCGACGGTATCGAGGCGACCCGCCTGATCGCCGCCGACGACGACCTCGCGGGGGTCAGGGTCCTCGTCCTCACCACCTACGACACCGACGAGAACATCGTCGACGCGCTGCGCGCCGGCGCCTCCGGCTTCCTGGTGAAGGACACCAGACCGGCCGAACTCCTCGACGCCATCCGCACGGTGGCGGCCGGCGAGGCCCTGCTCTCACCGGGCCCCACGGCCCGGCTCATCGAACGCTTCCTGCGCAGCCCGTCCGCGCCGGTCACCGCCGGCCCCGAGTGCCTCTCCGACCGCGAGCGCGAGGTGCTCGCCCTGGTCGCGCGCGGCCTGAACAACGCCGAGATCGCCGACTCGCTGGGCCTGAGCCCGCTCACCGCGAAGACCCACGTCAGCCGGACCATGGGCAAGCTCGGGGCGCGGGACCGGGCCCAACTCGTCATCGTGGCGTACGAGTCGGGGCTGGTGGCACCGGGGAGGCCGTGAGCCGGCCGGCTTCACAGAGTGTGGTGCAGCCACCGCTGGATGGTGCTGTTGATGCTGCCGGACAGGGCGCTCAGACTCTCGATGGCCTCACGGTCCTCGGGCCGGGGCGGGATACCGGCGGCGGTCAGGGCGGCGTGGAGCTCCAGCCGACGCCGGTCGCGCGGGTCGATACCGGTGCCGATCCGGTCGGCCGGGCGCGGCGGGGCCAGCAGGTAGTCGCCCTCCAGCGTGAACGCGGTCGCGGTCATAGCGGTCTCCTCACCAAGAGGTGTCGGTACTGCAGGACAGGAGGCCGGCTGCGGGAGCCCCGGTTCCGCACGGGGCGAAACGTCACGCCAACGGCGTCATCGACAGCTCATCGTCCGGTCGGACGAACAGCCCGGAGAACGCTTGAACACCTGTCGTCAGCGGCAGTACACGTCCCGGCCGGGGCGCTCGCCGGTGGCGAGGAAGCGGGAGACCGTGCGGTCGCCGCACTCGTTGCCGTTGGCGAGGTAGGCGTCGTGGCCGGTGGAGTTCACGGTGACCATGACCGCCCGCCGGCCGAGTGCCTCCCGCATCCGCATCGCGCCGGCGAGCGGGGTGTTGACGTCCCGCTCGTTCTGGACGAGCAGGATGTCGGACGGCCCCCGGTCGGTGATCCGCACCGGCGCCTCACGCGGCGGGTACGGCCAGGCCGCGCAGAGCATCGCGTTGCGGGGCATCCCGGCGGTGAGCGGGTACTTGGCGCGGCTCTCGGCGACGCCCTTCTCGTACAGGGCCTGCGACGTGGGCCACGACACGTCGTTGCAGAGCGTCCCGGCTCCCACGGCGGTGACGTTCTGCAGCAGTTCCTCGGGCGGCGCCCCGGGCGCGGGCGGCACGGTGCCCTGCGCCGCGGCCCGCATCAGCCCGGCGAGCGTCGGGTAGCGGCTGGGGGAGGCGAGACTGTCCAGCATGGTCTGGCGCAGCACGTTGCCGTTCAGCTCCTCGGGATTGGCTCCGGGCCACGGGATGGGCTCGCGGTCGAGCCGGGCGGCGAGGCGCAGGAACAGCGGGCGTACGTCGGCGGCCCGGCGCGCCACGCGGTCGGGGTTGCCGGGCTTCGACGCCCATGCGGCGAAGTGCGGGAAGGTGTCCTCGACCCCCTGCTCGTGAGCTGCGAGCCAGGCGCGATTGACACGGGTCGGGTCGGGGTCGTCGACGCTGTCCAGCACGATCCGGTCGGTGCGGTGCGGGAACAACTGCGCGTACACGGCCCCGACGTACGTCCCGTACGACACTCCCCACGCGGAGATCTTCCGCTCGCCCAGCGCGGCCCGGAGGCGGTCGATGTCGCGGGCCTCGTTGGCGGTGCTGATGTGTTTGATCAGCTCACCGCCGTTGCGCGCGCAGGCGTCGGCCGTGCGCCGGGCGGTGGCCATGTTCCCGTCCACCGAGCCGTCGGGGGCGGGCCAGGGACGGAGCCTGGAGGTGGCGAGGTCGCCGTACTCCAGCCCGCAGTCGACGGGGGTGGACGGGGCGAGCCCGCGCGGCGCGAACCCGATGAGGTCGTGGGTGTCACGGACCTCCTGGGGGAGTTTCTGCCCCTTCCCCGAGGGGTCGTTCAGACTCGACCCGCCCGGCCCGCCGGCGATGAGCAGCAGGGCCCCGCGCCGGGCGTCCGGCTTCTCGGCGGGGACACGGGAGACGGCGAGGGAGATCTGCGGTCCGTCGGGGTCGGCGTGGTCCATGGGGACCCGCAGGGTGGCGCACTCCTGGCGGGGACCGGCGCCGGCCGTACCCGCGCAGGGTCCCCAGTCGAGGGACGTGGGTACGGCCTGGGCGGTCAGGGGTGGGAGCAGGGCGACGAGGAGGGCGGCGGGTACGGCGGTGAGGGCGAGGGTGCGTGTGGTTGACGGCATGTGTACGAGCTTTGTCGCGGCACGGCCCCGCTCACATCCGGGCAACGCCCTTGTTTTTGTTGGGGTTTACCCCAGGGGGCTGTGAGGGGCGTCTGCTCGCACGTGGTTCAACGGTGCGTATGAACTCCGTCCAGGGAAGCGCCCCGGCCCTCGGCCGCCTTCAGTCGTTCCAGGGCTGCCAGCCGTACCGTGAACACCACGGCGGCCCCTGCAGTGGCGGCGTACAGGAGGTCGGTGACGAGGGACAGCGTCAGGACGTCGCTGACCTCGGCGAACGAGTCGACCATGTCGACGCGCGCGGCGGCGAACCGGCCGAGCAGTGTCGTTCCGACGAACAGGCCCCACCACAGGTTCACCGGCCACATCGGCAACCGGTGCGATTTCCCCTCGGTCGGCAGCAGTGCGCAGGCATTCCACATGTCGGCAGCAGTGCGCAGGCATTCCACATGTCGGCCGCGATGCGGTACGGCAGCCACAGGTTGGCCACGGGGATGAACCAGGCACCGATCGCCCATCCGGGTCCCTTGCGGAACCAGTTCGGTGCCAGGAGCTCGGTGCGGCGGCGCGTCTGGAAGAACCAGGTGATGAAGAGCGCCGCGCAGAGCAGGCTTGTGACCAGCTGGACCTGTCCCGCCCTCTCGTACAGCGAGTACGCGGCGTCCAGGTCCGACGCGGTCGTGGCGGTCACGTCACCGTCGACCACCGCGCGGAGCCGGACATCGGTGTACACGGCGAACAGGTCACTGAGCGCGGCGACGGCGAACGCCGCCACCACGGCGATGAGGAGGCCGCGCGAGGCGCGCGGCGGCACGCTGCTGGGCAGCGGGTGATGCGGGCTGAGCCCGTCTTTGGACGCGAGCATGACGATGGCCCCCCACGGGCGGTAAGACGGCAGACACCCGCGGAAGATCGCGCGCGGACGCACGATACGCCGGACGGCGAGAGGCCGCCCACATCAATTCGCCTGCGGTCAGGGCCGGTCAGGGGCCGGTCAGCGACCGATGCCGCCCATGAACTCCGTCCAGGCCACCGCCCCGACGACGATCACCGGACCGTCGGTCACTTTGCTGTCCCGGACGGGGACGACACCGGGGAGTCCGACGGCGACTTCGACGCAGTCCTCGCCGCCGTCGCCGCCGCTGTAGCTGCTCTTGCGCCAGCATGCGTTGCTCAGGTCGAACTCGCGCATCGTCTGTAGTCCTCCGCAGCCGACTCGATCAGGGGCAGGGACGCCTCCGACGACAGCGCGGCGGCCCTGATGTGATCGTAAGACGCCCGGACTCGCTTCACCAGCGCCGGTTCGTCCAGCAGGCTTCCCGAAAACACGCCCTCTGTATAGACGGTTGGTGGTGCGTCCTCGAACTCCATGAGCTTCATCTGCTTGCCCATGGCCGGGTGCGCCCCTGCGGAGAACGGGAGTACCTGGAGCAGCACCTTGCGCTCTCGTGCCATGGCCGCGATGTGGTCCAGTTGGTGCGCCATGACCGCCGGACCGCCCACGGGGATGCGCAGCACCGTCTCGTGCAGTACCACCCAATACACGGGCCGTGTGGCGTCCTTGAGGACCCGCGTCCGCTCCATGCGCCCCTTGATGAGTTCCTCGATGTACTCGGCGGCGGCGAACGGATTTCCCGCCAGGAACATCGCCTGCGCGTACTCCCGTGTTTGCAGGAGTCCTGGGACCACAGCAGGCGCGTACTCGCAGATTTCCGTCGCCAGTCGCTCAAGTTCCGCCGCGTGCGCGAAGTACTCCGTATAGGTCTGGTCCTTGATGAGCTTGCGCCACATCCGCTCGAAAATACCGTCGGTTTGCAACGCGTCGTCGATCCGCTGGGCCACATCCAATTGCGGCTTGCGAATCGCCTGTTCGAACTGGCCGATGTAGCCGCCCGACACGAACACGCGCGTACCCAGCTCCACCTGCGTGAACCCCGCGTCCTCGCGTCGGCGCTTCAGTTCCGCGCCGAAGAACTCCCACGCCGCCTGACGTGAACCGTTGGCCATAACCAACCCCCTTGTGCTGACTCGCACTTGTAGAACGCGAGCCCCTCCCAAGTGTAGACACGGAATGTCACCCTTGGGGTACGAAGAGTGAAAGCCGAAAGGAAAGGGGAGCACGGTGAAGGCACGACACTCGGCGCTCTGCGTCGAAGAAGCGGAGGAAGTGGTGAAGGAATTGCGGGCGGCACTCGCGAAGGCCGGAATTTCCCTGCCGTCACTGGGGCTGGACCCGGTGAGTCTCGCGCGGGAGGCGCCCTGTCCGCTCATCGAACTGGGGCGGTGTTCGGTGGAGACCGCGCGGCGGATCGCGGCGGCGGTGATGCGGTGAAGCCGCCCGTCGGCGCGTATGTCGTGGACACCAGGACCGAGCGGATCGGTGTGGTCATGGGGCATGAGGGGCCCTATGTCCAGCTGAGGCCGTACGGCGGCGGCCGGGAGTGGGACGCCGATCCCGGTGTCGTACGGCATGCGACCTCCGCCGAGCGGCTGCGCGCGGCGACGGCGTACGCCAACGCCCGGAGTCGCGGTGAGGTGCCCTGAACGTGGGCGACAATGGATGCCATGAGTCTGTTCCGCGACGACGGCATCGTGCTGCGCACCCAGAAGCTGGGTGAGGCGGACCGGATCATCACACTGCTCACGCGCGGTCACGGGCGGGTACGCGCGGTGGCGAGGGGCGTGCGCCGGACGAAGTCGAAGTTCGGTGCGCGTCTCGAACCGTTCTCGCACGTGGACGTGCAGTTCTTCTCGAAGGGGAGCGAGCTGATCGGGCGCGGCCTGCCGCTGTGCACGCAGAGCGAGACGATCGCGCCGTACGGCGGCGGGATCGTGACGGACTACGCGCGGTACACGGCCGGGACGGCCATGCTGGAGACGGCCGAGCGGTTCACCGATCACGAGGGCGAGCCGGCGGTGCAGCAGTACCTGCTGCTGGTCGGGGCCCTGCGGACGCTGGCGAGGGGCGAGCACGCCCCGCATCTCGTACTCGACGCGTTCCTGCTGCGCTCCCTCGCCGTCAACGGGTACGCGCCCAGCTTCACCGACTGCGCGAAGTGCGGCATGCCCGGACCGAACCGGTTCTTCTCGGTCGCGTCGGGCGGTGTCGTCTGCGCCGACTGCCGGGTGCCCGGCAGCGTCGTACCCTCGCCGCAGGCCCTGGGGCTCCTCGGAGCGCTGCTTACGGGAGACTGGGAGACCGCGGACGCGTGCGAGGCGCGGTACGTCCGGGAGGGGAGCGGGCTGGTGTCCGCCTACCTGCACTGGCATCTGGAGCGCGGGCTGCGCTCGCTGAGGTACGTAGAGAAGTAAGCACGAGGAGACGAGAGACACATGGTGGTACGCGGGTTCCTGGGGCGTCAGCGCCGGGAGTACAGGACGCCGGAACCGCACCCGTCCGGCGCGCGGCCTCCGAAGATCCCCGGGGAACTGGTCCCCAAGCATGTGGCGATCGTCATGGACGGCAACGGGCGGTGGGCGAAGGAGCGGGGGCTGCCGCGTACCGAGGGGCACAAGGTCGGCGCCGAGCGGGTGCTGGACGTGCTCCAGGGCGGGGTCGAGATGGGGGTCGGCGCGATCTCGCTGTACGCCTTCTCCACCGAGAACTGGAAGCGGTCGCCGGACGAGGTGCGCTTCCTGATGAACTTCAACCGGGACTTCATCCGCAAGACGCGCGACACGCTCGACGAGCTGGGGATCCGGGTGCGGTGGGTCGGGCGGATGCCCAAGCTGTGGAAGTCGGTGGCCAAGGAGCTCCAGGTCGCCCAGGAGCAGACGAAGGACAACGACCGGCTGACGCTGTACTTCTGCATGAACTACGGCGGGCGGGCGGAGATCGCGGACGCCGCGCAGGCGCTCGCGGAGGACGTGCGGGCCGGGCGGCTCGATCCGTCGAAGGTCAACGAGAAGACCCTGCAGAAGTACATGTACTACCCGGACATGCCGGACGTGGACCTGTTCCTGCGGCCGAGCGGGGAGCAGCGGACGTCGAATTACCTGCTGTGGCAGAGCGCGTACGCCGAGATGGTCTTCCAGGACGTGCTGTGGCCGGACTTCGACCGGCGCGACCTGTGGCGGGCGTGCCTGGAGTTCGCCTCCCGCGACCGGCGGTTCGGCGGGGCGATCCCGAACGAGGAGCTGCTGGCCATGGAGGGCACGCAGCCCGACGGCTGACGCCGGGACGCGGGAGGTTAGGGTTCCGCCTCATGGATCACCAGGGGCGGGACACTCTTCAGGACAGTGGCACCGATGCCGTCGAGCTGGTCTACCGGCCGACGCGCACCGACATCCTCCGGGGCATCCAGACGCGTGCACGTGTGCGGGGGCTGGCGCCGGTGCGGTGGATGTTCGTCGTGCTGTTCGCCGGATTCGCCGCGTTCACCGCGCTCGGAGGGGCGGACGCCGCGGTGCTGACCGCGCTCTCGCTGCTGACCGCGGTCCTGATCTGGGGCACGCCCCGGCTCCAGGCAGGCCAGGTGTTCCGGGCCGTCTCGTGGCAGGGCGAGTACCGCGTCACGGTGACCGACGCCGGGATCACGGTCGAGACCGAGCACACGACGGTGGTGCAGCGTTGGACGCTGTTCCGCGGCTACCGCGAGACTTCCGAGCACGTGGTACTGCTCAGTCGTGACCCGGGCATCCTGGTGCTGGAGGTCGAGCCCAAGCGCGGTCTGCGCGGCGAGGAGGACCTCCGGCGTCTGCGGGCTCTGCTCGATAGGCACCTTGCGCGCGTGTGACGGCTTTCCGCGGGTTGGGGCCGGGCGGGGGGTGTTCGCGCTGCCCGGCGCCCGCCGGGTGCCGTCGCGCCCACCCGTGCCGCCCCAGCGGCACGATTGCCCGCGGCCGGCGGGCGGCTGCCTGCGGTTACGACGCCCCCGCGCAGTCCGCGCAGGTGCCGAAGATCTCCACCGTGTGGGCCACGTTGACGTAGCCGTGTTCCGCCGCGATGGCTTCCGCCCATTTCTCCACCGCCGGGCCCTCCACCTCCACCGCCTTGCCGCAGTTGCGGCAGACCAGGTGGTGGTGGTGGTCGCCGGTGGAGCAGCGGCGGTAGACGGACTCGCCGTCGGCGGTGCGCAGGACGTCGACCTCGCCCGCGTCGGCGAGGGACTGGAGGGTGCGGTAGACCGTGGTGAGCCCGACCGAGTCGCCCTTGTGCTTGAGCATGTCGTGGAGTTCCTGCGCGCTGCGGAACTCGTCGACCTCCTGAAGGCAAGCCGCCACAGCGGCACGCTGCCGGGTGGAGCGGCCCTTCACGGGCGGTCCTGCGGTCGTCACCGGATTGCCTCCTCACATCTGGCCCCGTCTGCCCGGGCCATTGTGCCAGTCCGGGCGGAGGGCGGTCAGGCGCCGACCGTGTCGCCGGCCTCGCGGCCGGCCGGAATCGCGCACTCCGCGGGGTCGCCGCCGGGTTGCGCGGCGGCCAGTGCCCGGGCGCGGCGGCGGGCCAGCGGGGCGGCCAGCGCGGTCAGTGCGATGAACGCGGCGATGGTCAGCAGCACGATCGTCGCGCCGGGCGGCACGTCCTGGTAGTACGAGGTGACCGTGCCGCCGATGGTCACGCTCACGCCGATCGCGACGGCGATGGCGAAGGTGGCGGCGAAGCTGCGGGTGAGCTGCTGGGCCGCCGCGACGGGCACCACCATGAGCGCGCTCACCAGCAGCAGGCCGACCACGCGCATCGCGACGGAGACGGTCACCGCGGCCGTGACCGCCGTGAGCAGGTTCAGGAACCGCACCGGCAGGCCGGTCACCCGCGCGAACTCCTCGTCCTGGCTGACCGCGAACAGTTGCCGGCGCAGACCGACCGTGACGAGGACCACGAAGGCCGCCAGCACACAGATCGCGGTGACGTCGGACGTGGAGACCGTCGACAGCGAGCCGAAGAGGAACGAGGAGAGGTTGGAGGTGGAGCCGCCGGGGGCGAGGCTGGTGAACATGACGCCGCCGGCCATACCGCCGTAGAAGAGCATCGCGAGGGCGATGTCGCCGCGGGTCCTGGCGTACCAGCGGACCAGTTCCATGAAGACGGCGCCGAGGACGGAGACGAGCGTCGCCATCCACACCGGGGACCAGGAGAACAGGAAGCCGAGGCCGACGCCGGTCATGGCGACGTGGCCGATGCCGTCGCCCATGAGGGCCTGGCGGCGCTGGACGAGGTAGATGCCGACGGCGGGGGCGGTGATGCCGACCAGGACGGCGGCGAGCAGCGCCCGCTGCATGAAGGCGTAGTCGAGGATGTCCATCGGATTCAGCTCAGCAGTCCTGTGCGGATCGGTTCGGCGCCCGCGGGGGCGTGCGGGTGGACGTGGTCGTGGCCGGGCAGGGCGTGCTGGCCGACGGCCTTGGGGGGCGGGCCGTCGTGCAGGACGCAGCCGTCGCGGAGCACGACCGCCCGGTCGATCAGGGGCTCCAGGGGGCCCAGTTCGTGCAGGACGAGGAGGACCGTGGTGCCCTCGGCGACCTGGACCTTGAGCGTCTCGGCGAGGATCTCCTGGCTGGCCAGGTCGACGCCCGCCATGGGCTCGTCCATGATCAGCAGTTCGGGGGCGGCGGCGAGCGCGCGGGCGATCAGGACCCGCTGGTGCTGGCCGCCGGAGAGGGCGTCGACGGAGTCCTTCGCCCTGTCCGCCATGCCGACCAGGTCCAGGGCGTGGCGTACGGCCTCGTGGTCGGTCCTGCGGAAGAGGCCGAAGCGGGTGCGGGCCAGGCGGCCGGAGGAGACGACCTCGGTGACCGTGGCGGGCACGCCGCCGGCGGCGGTGGTGCGCTGCGGGACGTAGCCCACGCGCGCCCAGTCGCGGAACCGGTGCCGCGGGGTGCCGAACAGCTCGACCTCCCCGGCGCTGACGGGTACTTGGCCGATGACGCTGCGTACGGCCGTCGACTTGCCGGAGCCGTTGGCGCCGAGCAGCGCGACGACCTCACCGCGGTGCACGGTGAGGTCGATGCCGCGCAGGACGGGGCGCGAGCCCAGCTCGGCGCGGACGCCGCGCAGGGAGATGACGGGCTCGGTCGTCATGCCGTCCTCCGGTGGTTCGTCGGTCACTTGGTTCCCAGGGCCGTCTGCAGGGCCTTGAGGTTGACTTCCATGACCTGGAAGTAGTCGTCGCCGCGGGAGGCGTCGGTGATGCCCTCCAGCGGGTCCAGGACGTCCGTCTTCAGTCCGGTGTCGCCGGCGAGGGTCTTGGCGGTCTTGTCGCTGACGAGCGTCTCGTAGAAGACGGTGGTGACGCCGTCGGCCTTCGCCATCTCCTGGATTTCCTTCACGCGCGCCCCGCTGGGCTCGGACTCGGGGTCCAGGCCGCTGATGGACTCCTCGGTCAGTCCGTAGCGCTCGGCGAGGTAGCCGAAGGCGGCGTGGGTGGTGATGAAGACGCCGTTCTTCTTGTCCGCGAGGCCGGTCTCGAACTTCTCGTCGAGGTCGTTCAGCTTGCCGACCAGGGTCTCGGTGTTCTTCCTGTAGTCGGCGGCGTGGTCCGGGTCGGCCTTCTCGAAGGCCTTGCCGACGCCCTCGGCGACCTCGGCGTACCTGACCGGGTCGAGCCAGATGTGGGGGTCCTTGCCGCCCTCGTGCTCGTGCTCGTGGCCGTGCTCCTCCTCGGCGTGCTCCTCCTCGGCGTGCTCCTCCTCGGCGTGCTCCTCCTCGTGGCCGCCGGCCTCGGTGCCGTGCTCCTCCAGGGAGGTCAGGGTCGCCGCGTCGATCTTCGTCCCCACCGGGGACTGGCCGATGGCCTCGTCGACGGAGGGCTGGAGGCCCTTGAGGTAGAGCGCCGCGTCGGACTCCTCGAGCTGCGCGGTCTGCTTCGCGCTGATCTCCAGGTCGTGCGGCTCCTGGCCGGGCTGGGTGAGGCTGGTGACGCTGACGTGCTCGCCGCCGATCTGCTCGGCGAGGAAGGCCATCGGGTAGAACGACGCGACGACGTCGAACTTGTCGGTGTTGCCCGCGGCGGCACTGTCGGAGGAACAGGCGGTCAGGGTGCCGAGACCGAGGGCGGCGACCGCGGCCAGAGCGGCCGCGGATATGTGAGGTCGTCGTACGTTCATGACAGTCATTTTCAACAAATATGGAAACCGTTGTCAACAAAGCACGTGAGGGAGCTGTAGGGGGCACCGAATTGGTCGCGGGGCAGGCCGCGCCGGTAGCCTGAGGACTTCGCTGGAAGCAAACTCGCTTCGTCGCCCGTCGTCGTAATGAAGAGAGCACCGTGGCCGCCGACAAGATCGACACCATCGTCAGCCTGAGCAAGCGCCGTGGCTTCGTATTCCCCTGCAGTGAGATCTACGGCGGCCAGCGTGCCGCCTGGGACTACGGGCCGCTGGGTGTCGAGCTCAAGGAGAACCTGAAGCGCCAGTGGTGGCGCTACATGGTGACGTCGCGCGAGGACGTGGTCGGTATCGACTCGTCCGTCATCCTGGCCCCCGAGGTGTGGGTGGCCTCCGGCCACGTCGCCACCTTCACGGACCCGCTGACCGAGTGCACCTCCTGCCACAAGCGGTTCCGCGCGGACCACCTGGAGGAGGCGTACGAGGAGAAGAAGGGCCACGCCCCGGAGAACGGCCTCGCCGACCTCAACTGCCCCAACTGCGGCAACAAGGGCACCTTCACCGAGCCCAAGCAGTTCTCGGGCCTGCTCTCCACCCACCTCGGCCCGACGCAGGACTCCGGCTCCATCGCCTACCTGCGCCCCGAGACCGCCCAGGGCATCTTCACCAACTTCGCCCAGGTGCAGACCACTTCGCGCCGCAAGCCGCCGTTCGGAATCGCCCAGATGGGCAAGTCCTTCCGCAACGAGATCACGCCCGGCAACTTCATCTTCCGCACCCGCGAGTTCGAGCAGATGGAGATGGAGTTCTTCGTCAAGCCGGGCGAGGACGAGAAGTGGCAGGAGTACTGGATGGAGCAGCGCTGGAACTGGTACACCGGTCTCGGCATGCGTGAGGAGAACATGCGGTGGTACGAGCACCCGCAGGAGAAGCTCTCCCACTACTCCAAGCGCACCGCTGACATCGAGTACCGCTTCCAGTTCGGCGGCAGCGAGTGGGGCGAGCTGGAGGGTGTCGCCAACCGCACCGACTACGACCTCTCCTCCCACTCCAAGGCCTCCGGCCAGGACCTCGCCTACTACGACCAGGAGGCCGGGGAGCGCTGGACGCCGTACGTCATCGAGCCGGCGGCCGGTGTCGGCCGGGCGATGCTCGCCTTCCTGCTCGACGCGTACGTCGAGGACGAGGCGCCCAACGCCAAGGGCAAGATGGAGAAGCGGACCGTGCTGCGGCTCGACCACCGCCTCGCGCCGGTGAAGGTGGCGGTGCTCCCGCTGTCCCGCAACGCGGAGCTGTCGCCGAAGGCGAAGGGGCTCGCGCAGGCGCTGCGCCAGCACTGGAACATCGAGTTCGACGACGCCGGTGCGATCGGGCGCCGTTACCGTCGCCAGGACGAGATCGGTACGCCGTTCTGCGTCACCGTCGACTTCGACACGCTGGACGACAACGCGGTGACGGTGCGTGAGCGCGACACGATGAAGCAGGAGCGGGTGTCGCTGGACCAGATCGAGGGGTACCTCGCGTCCCGTCTGATCGGCGCGTAGTCGCCGCGCGGGCTTGTGCCGGGCCCCCGGTACCGGACCACTCAGTGGTCCGGTACCGGGGGCCTCGTCGTGGACGCCCGCCGGTTCGACGGGTCCACCGTCGCCTGGTGCGCCTCCGTCAGGTGCTCCTGTGCCTTGAGCCAGGGCAGGAACTGGGCGCCTCTGCGCCAGCCGCAGGTGTCGCACCGGATCGTCCGCTGCACACCGGTGCGCTGGACGCGCACGATGTACTCACGGCCGTGCAGGTCCCAGCGGCTGACCTTGCTCGTGTCGATCTGCGACATGGCTCCTCCGGAGTCCGGGCGGGGTGTCCCCGTTCTACTGCCCCGCCCCCACCACGAGCAGTCGTACCCCCCCGGCCCGCCGCGGGCGGTCACGCCTCCCCCCGCCCTCCGCGGGCAGTCACGCCTCCCCCGCCCCCGCCCTCCGCTCTCCGCGGGCAGTCGTGCCGCTGGGGCGGCACGGGTGGGCGCGACGGCACCCCGCAAGCGCCGGGCAGCGCGAACACCCCCCGGACCGCACCAACACGGGACACCCCGTACGGCGCCGGGCGGCGCGAACACCCCCGCCCCGCATGCTGAAGCACCGCCGAACAGATCAGGCGCTCACGCCCGCACTCCGCCGCATCTCCCTCGACTCCAGCCGCTCCGCCGTGCGTTCGGCGGTCCCGCGGGCCCAGCGGCCCGAGCTCGCCGCGCCCACGACCAGCACCGCGAGGCCGCACCCCGCGAGGATCCACCACCCCGGCCGCGCCGCCGTCACGAACGCGTCCGCGTACGACGACGACCCCACCCCCGCCGCCAGCACCGCGCCGATCACCGCGACGCCCAGCGCCTGCCCCAGCTGACGGCTGGTGGACGCGACCGCCGAGGCCACCCCCGCCTGCGCGGTCGGCATGCCGGAGACGGCGGTGTTGGTGATCGGGGCGTTGACGAAACCGAAGCCGACGCCGAACAGGACGTACCCGATGAAGAGGGTGACGTCGGACGTCTCGGCCTCGAACAGGGCGAAGAGGAGCCCGCTGACCGTCATCGCGCCGCCGGCGATCAGCAGCGGCAGCCGCGGCCCCCGGCTGCCGACCAGCCGGCCGGAGAGCGGGGCGCACAGGAAGGTCGGGACGGCCATCGGAAGCATCCACAGGCCCGCGTCCAGGGCGCTCAGCCCCCGTACGTTCTGCAGGTACAGCGTGGACAGGAACAGGAAGCCGCCGAGCGAGGCGAACGCGCTCACGGCTATCACCGTGGCCCCGCTGAACGGAGCGGAGCGGAAGAAGCGCAGGTCGATGAGGGGTTCGCGGCGGCGCGGCTCGTACCACAGCAGGGTGAGCAGGGAGACGAGCGCCACGGCGGCGAAGGGCGCGGTCGCCGGGAGGGAGGCGTGCGGGGCCTCGATGATCGCGTACGTCAGGGAGCCGAACAGGACGATCACCAGGAACTGGCCGACCGGGTCCGGGCGGCGGGCCCTGGGCGCGCGGGACTCCGGGACGAAACGCCAGGTGAGCAGCAGTGCGGCCAGCCCCACCGGCAGGTTGATCCAGAAGATGGAGCGCCAGCCGACCGACTCCACCAGCAGCCCGCCGACCAGCGGTCCCGCGGCCATGGAGATGCCGACGACCGCACCCCACGCGCCGATCGCGCGGGCCCGTTCACGGGGGTCGGTGAAGGTGTTGGTGATGATCGACATGGCGACCGGGTTGAGCATCGAGCCGCCGACCGCCTGGATCATCCGGAACACGACCAGCGACGTCAGGTCCGGCGCCAGTGAGCACAGCACCGAGCCGAGGGTGAAGATCACCAGGCCCGCCATGAACACCCGTCTGCGGCCGATCCGGTCGGCGGTGGAGCCGGCCGGCATCAGCAGGGAGGCCAGGACGAGGGTGTACGCGTCGACGGTCCACTGCAGACCCGCGGTGCTCGCGTCGAAGTCCCTCTGCAGGGTGGGCAGGGCGACGTTGAGGACCGTGTTGTCCAGGCTCACGATCAGCAGGCTCATGCAGCAGATCGCGAGCACCAGCATGCGTCGGCCATGGCTGAGCTCGGGCATGGGGGCCATCGTACGCGATTTCGATAGTGCGGTTAACTAATGACCGTTACACGATCATCGGGCGCCGACGTGCCGGGTACCCCTCGGCATACGGGACAATGGGGGAATGCCCACTTCCTCGCCGACCACGGACACGACCCTGCGCATCGGCCCGCACACGGTTCAGCCGCCCGTCGTGCTCGCCCCCATGGCCGGGATCACCAACGCGCCCTTCCGTACCCTGTGCAGGGAGTGGAGCGGCGGCAAGGGCCTGTTCGTCAGCGAGATGATCACCACCCGGGCGCTGGTCGAACGCAACGACAAGACCATGCAGCTCATCAGGTTCGACGAGACCGAGAAGCCGCGCTCCATCCAGCTCTACGGCGTCGACCCGGCGACCGTCGGCAAGGCCGTCCGCATGATCGCGGAGGAGGGCCTCGCCGACCACATCGACCTCAACTTCGGCTGCCCGGTCCCCAAGGTGACCCGCAAGGGCGGCGGCTCGGCCCTCCCGTACAAGCGGAACCTGCTGCGGTCCATCCTGCGCGAGGCGGTCAGCGGGGCCGGGGACCTGCCGGTGACGATGAAGATGCGCAAGGGCATCGACGACGACCACCTGACCTACCTGGACGCCGGCCGGATCGCCGTCGAGGAGGGCGTGACCGCCATCGCGCTGCACGGCCGTACCGCCGCCCAGCACTACGGCGGCACCGCCGACTGGGAGGCCATCGCCCGGCTGAAGGAGCACGTCCCGGAGATCCCGGTGCTCGGCAACGGCGACATCTGGTCGGCCGAGGACGCGCTGCGGATGGTGCGCGAGACCGGCTGCGACGGGGTGGTCGTGGGGCGTGGCTGCCTCGGCCGGCCGTGGCTGTTCTCGGACCTGGTGGCCGCCTTCGAGGGGCGCACCGACGCCTTCGTACGGCCCACGCTCCGCGAGGTCGCCGACGTCATGGTCCGGCACGCCACGCTGCTGGGGGAGTGGATCGGCGACGAGTCGCGCGGGGTGATCGACTTCCGCAAGCACGTGGCCTGGTACCTGAAGGGCTTCGCGGTCGGCTCCGAGATGCGCAAGCGGCTCGCGATCACCTCCTCGCTGGAGGAGCTGCGGGCCGGGCTCGACGAGCTGGACCTCGACCAGCCCTGGCCGGCCGGCGCCGACGGCCCCCGCGGCCGTACGTCCGGCAACAACCGGGTGGTGCTGCCGGACGGCTGGCTGAAGGACCCGTACGACTGCGCGGGCGTCGGCGAGGAGGCGGAACTGGACACCTCCGGCGGCTGATCAGCCCTCGGTGGGGTGCGGGACGGAGCCGTAGGCCGTCAGGAAGCGGTCGCGGAACGAGCTCATCTTCCACACGGGCGCGTCCCGCGCCGGGCGGAGGCCCTCCGTCCAGTTCCAGGCGTCGATCTTCTCCAGTACCTCCGGGTCCTTGGCGACGATCGACACCGGCACGTCCCGGCCCGCGTTCCTGCCGCTGACGCGGCTGATGGGCTGGTGGTCTCCGAGGAAGACGAGGACGGTGTCGTCGGTGCCGTAGCGCTCCAGCCACTGGGTGAGGCTGGTGAGCGAGTACTCGATCGACCTGCCGTACTCCCGCCGGGACTCGGTGGAGTCGGCCATGACGTCGGACGTCTTCCTGCCCGCCTTCTCGATGGCGTCGAAGACCGAGCCGTCGCCGAGCTCGTCCCAGCCGACCAGTTCCGGGATCGGCGCCCAGGGCTGGTGGCTGGAGGTGAGGATGACCTCCGACATCAGCGGTCTGTCGCGCTTCCTGCCGTGCTCCAGGCGCTGGAAGGCTTCCAGGGCGTACTGGTCCGGCATGGTCGACCAGCTGAACTTCGGCCCCTCGTAGCCGAGGTCGAAGGCGTCGTAGACCTTGTCGAGGCCGTGCCACTCCGCCTCCGGCCAGGCCTTCTGCACGCCCGGCATGACGCCGACGGTGTCCCAGGCGCCGGTCTTCCGGAACGCCTTGGTGAGGGTGAGGTGGTCGCCGGAGGTGACGGTGCGGTAGCGCTGCTGGTTGTCGATCCACAGGCCGGACAGGGTGGTGGAGTGGCCGAGCCAGCTGTTGCCGCCGTACGTCGCCGAGGTGAGCCAGCCGCTGCGGGCGTGGTAGCCGGCCTTCGTGAGCGCGGCGGTGCGGGTGTCGAGGGTGTGGACGACGCCGGGGGCGATCAGCGGGTCCTCGACGGCGACGCGGCCGTAGCTCTCGATGAAGGCGAGGACGACGTCCTTGCCGCGCAGGTCCGGGACGAGCTGGTCGGGGGGAGTGGCGCCGAAGGTGTCCGCCCGCGCCTCCTTCGCGAACGCCGCCTCGTCGCGCAGGGTGTCCACCACGCGCTGCGTCTGCCCCGTCAGGGCGTCCACGGCGGGGTCGGAGGCGACCGGCATGCCGGAGACCTGGACCCCGAGCGCCGCGCAGGTGACCCACACCGTCCCGGCGACCAGCGCGCCCGGGGTGGCGTGGCCGCGGTGCCGGGCCAGCAGGTTGCCGAGCCGGACGGTGGCCAGCGCCATGACGCCCACGAGGAGCAGGACGAGGACGACCGCGCCGACGGCGGCGGCGGTCGCGGCCGTGGAGCCCATCGAGTCCGCGACGTAGCTCTGCGCGTCGTCGAGCAGCCCCCAGTCGAGTACGACGTTGAAGCCGCGGCCCAGGTATTCGGTGAACCCGATGTCCAGCAGGTTCAGCACGGTCAGGACGCCGATGCCCGCCCCGTACAGCGCCGCCACGACGATCCGCGGCCGGCGGGGCAGGGCGAGCAGCAGGACGGCCCCGGTGATCGCCTCCGCCGGTATCCGGGTGAACCGGTCGGGCCGGAGTCCCGGTGCGGTGTTCGGCATCAGGAGGGCGCCGACGACGAGGGCGGCGGCGAGGACGTGGACCGCCCGGCGGAGGGCGCGGGCGGCGACGGGGTGCGCGTCCCGTGCGTCGCGCAGGCGTGTGCGGATGCGCGTGTCGCGCAGGCGTGTGAAGACAGGCACCCCGGAGGTTCCTTCCGTGCCGAGCCCGGTGGGAGGCGGACCCGGCGTGGGGGTCCGGGTCCGCCGTCCTTCCGTACGGGCGGCGGGAACGGTGTGTTCACCTGGTCCGCATGGTGAAATCCGGTCCGCTGTGGCAGCGTGATTCTCGCCACCCTTGATAAGGGTGACGCTCAGATGAGCGGATTGTGGACGACTGCACTTCTCAAAGGGTGGCACTCAGTGCCACCTCTTGATCGTTCATCGAGCGAAATCAGACGTGGCTATTGCCGCTCGTATGAGCGCTGAAGGGTCGATGGGAAGGCTTGTGCGTTCAAGAAGTGAAAACATTCGGCCGTCACGGCTTGCCAAGCTTTGACTTTCGATCCGCTGGCGGACGGCTGGTTACAGGCGTATGACGCACAAGTGGACGTACCCAGAAGCCTTTGATCTGGGTACATTCTCGCCGTCAGGGCAGCCACCGCGTCCTCGAGGAGTCGAGACCCGTGTCGGAAAACAAAGATCCCCACGTAGCGAAGTTCGTTTACGACTTCACCGAGGGCAACAAGGACCTGAAGGACCTCCTGGGCGGCAAGGGCGCCAACCTCGCCGAGATGACCAGCCTGGGCCTTCCCGTCCCGCCCGGCTTCACCATCACCACCGAGGCCTGCAAGACCTACCTCGACAGTGGCGAGGAGCCGGCGGCACTGCGTGACGAGGTGAGTGCGCACCTCGACGCCCTCGAGGCGACCATGGGCAAGAAGCTCGGCCAGGCCGACGACCCCCTCCTCGTGTCGGTCCGCTCCGGGGCGAAGTTCTCCATGCCGGGCATGATGGACACCGTCCTCAACATCGGCCTCTCCGACAAGTCCGTGCAGGGCCTCGCCCGGCAGGCCGGCGACGACCGGTTCGCGTGGGACTCCTACCGGCGCCTCATCCAGATGTTCGGCAAGACCGTGCTCGGCGTCGACGGCGAGCTGTTCGAGGACGCGCTGGAGGCGGCGAAGGCGGCCAAGAAGGTCACCGTCGACACCGAGCTGGAGGCGGCCGACCTCAAGAAGCTCGTCACCAAGTTCAAGAAGATCGTCAAGACCGAGGCCGGCCGGGACTTCCCGCAGGACCCGCGCGAGCAGATGGACCTCGCCATCAAGGCGGTCTTCGACTCCTGGAACGGCGACCGCGCCAAGCTCTACCGCCGCCAGGAGCGCATCCCGCACGACCTCGGCACCGCCGTCAACGTCTGCTCCATGGTCTTCGGCAACCTCGGCCCGGACTCGGGTACGGGTGTCGCGTTCACCCGCGATCCCGCCTCCGGCCACCAGGGCGTCTACGGCGACTACCTGCAGAACGCGCAGGGCGAGGACGTGGTCGCGGGCATCCGCAACACCGTGCCGCTCGCGGAGCTGGAGTCGATCGACAAGAAGTCGTACGACCAGCTCATGCGGATCATGGAGACCCTGGAGAACCACTACAAGGATCTCTGCGACATCGAGTTCACCATCGAGCGCGGCCAGCTGTGGATGCTCCAGACCCGCGTCGGCAAGCGCACCGCGGGCGCGGCCTTCCGCATCGCCACCCAGCTGGTGGACCAGGGTCTGATCGACGAGGCCGAGGCGCTCAGCCGCGTCAACGGCGCCCAGCTCGCCCAGCTGATGTTCCCCCGCTTCGACGAGAGCGCCAAGGTCGAGAAGGTCGGCCGGGGCATCGCGGCCTCGCCGGGCGCGGCGGTCGGCAAGGCGGTCTTCGACTCGTACACCGCCGTCAAGTGGTCCCGCTCCGGCGAGAAGGTCATCCTCGTCCGCCGCGAGACCAACCCCGACGACCTGGACGGCATGATCGCCGCCGAGGGCATCCTCACCTCGCGCGGCGGCAAGACCTCCCACGCGGCCGTCGTCGCGCGCGGCATGGGCAAGACCTGTGTCTGCGGCGCCGAGGAGCTGGAGGTCGACACCAAGCGCCGCCGGATGACCGTGCCCGGCGGGCACGTCGTCGAGGAGGGCGACGTCATCTCCATCGACGGCTCCTCCGGCAAGGTCTACCTGGGCGAGGTCCCGGTCGTCCCGTCGCCGGTCGTGGAGTACTTCGAGGGCCGGATGCACCCGGGCGCCGACGACGCCGACGAACTCGTCGAGGCCGTGCACCGGATGATGGCCTTCGCCGACCGCAAGCGCCGGCTGCGGGTGCGCGCCAACGCCGACAACGCCGAGGACGCGCTGCGGGCGCGGCGCTTCGGCGCCCAGGGCATCGGCCTGTGCCGCACCGAGCACATGTTCCTCGGCGACCGCCGCGAACTGGTCGAACGCCTGATCCTCGCCGACACCGAGGCCGAGCGCGAGGAGTCCCTGAAGGCCCTGCTCCCGCTCCAGAAGCGGGACTTCGTCGAACTCTTCGAGGCGATGGACGGCCTCCCGGTCACCATCCGCCTCCTCGACCCGCCGCTGCACGAGTTCCTGCCCGACATCACCGAACTGTCGGTCCGTGTCGCCCTCGCCGAGTCCCGGCAGGAGCCGCACGAGAACGAGCTGCGCCTGCTCCAGGCCGTGCACCGGCTGCACGAGCAGAACCCGATGCTGGGTCTGCGCGGTGTCCGCCTCGGCCTGGTCATCCCCGGCCTGTTCACCATGCAGGTGCGGGCCATCGCGGAGGCGGCGGCCGAGCGCAAGGCGGCCAAGGCCGACCCGCGCGCGGAGATCATGATCCCGCTCGTCGGCACGGTCCAGGAGCTGGAGATCGTCCGCGAGGAGGCCGACCAGGTCATCGCCGAGGTCGAGCAGACCACCGGCACCAAGCTGAAGCTCGCCATCGGCACGATGATCGAGCTGCCGCGCGCCGCGCTGACCGCCGGCCAGATCGCGGAGGCGGCGGAGTTCTTCTCCTTCGGCACGAACGACCTCACCCAGACGGTGTGGGGCTTCTCCCGCGACGACGTGGAGGCCTCGTTCTTCACGGCGTACCTGGAGAAGGGCATCTTCGGGGTGTCGCCGTTCGAGACGATCGACAAGGACGGCGTGGGATCCCTGGTCGCCGCCGCCGCGCAGGCCGGCCGCGCCACCCGCCCCGACCTGAAGCTCGGCGTCTGCGGCGAGCACGGCGGCGACCCGGAGTCGGTCCACTTCTTCCACGAGGTCGGCCTGGACTACGTCTCCTGCTCCCCGTTCCGCATCCCGGTCGCCCGCCTGGAAGCCGGCCGCGCGGCCGTCACGTCGACGGGCAGCGACCACCGGTAGGGGCACGCGAAGCCCCGGAGCCGTCGTCTGTCACCCGACCACCCTCACCGATCGGCGACGGCTCCGGACCACGAAAGAGAGGGCGGCACCCGTGCGGGGGTGCCGCCCTCTCGCGCGGCATGGACTCAGCGGCCGTCGCCGCGGCGCCTGCGGGCCGCGATCATCACGCCGCCGCCGAGGAGGACGACGGCGGCGCCGCCGGCCGCGATGTACGGCGTGGTGTCGCTGCCACCGGTCTCGGCGAGGTCGGTGCCGCCGCCCTGCTCCTTGCTGTCGGAGGAGCCGGTGTTCCCGGTCTCCGTGCCGTCCTCGGCCTCCGCGTTCTCCTCGTGGGGCTTGAAGTCCGCCGGCGGCCGGTCGCAGCCGATGCCGTCGTCGTCGCGGTCCAGGTGCTCGCCGTAGTGGTCGTCGCCCTTGGGGATGCTCTCGTACCCGTTCTCGTACGCCTCGGTGCAGTTCTCGAACGGGTGGTCGCCGTCGTGGGCCACGGCGGTGGCCGGTACGGCGGCCAGGGCGAGTGCGGCGAGGACCGCGGCGGCGGAGGTGCGGAACGGGTGCATGGCGGAGAGCCCCCCAGATCGGGCGATTGCGTGTGCTTGGTGCGGAAGTGACGAAGCTACTGGGGGGATCGTGCCGTGTGGGGCATATGGAGGGCCCGTGATGCGAACGTGACGTGACCGGAAGGTAGCTCTCCGCTGCCGTCCCGGTGGTTACAGCGGTACCGCCACCGCCGTGAACGTCGTCTCCGGGGTCTGTGGGCTGGTGAAGCGGGCGTTGACCAGGTAGAGGCGGTCGCCGAAGCGGGCGGCGGTGGCGGGGACGTCGAAGCGGGGGTCGGTGATCGAGCGGCGCAGGGTCGCCTTCGTGGAGTCGGCGTCCAGGTCGAAGACCGTGACCATGTTCGAACGGTTCTGTACGACGTACAGGGTGCGGCCGACGCGGACCAGGCCGTCGCCGTTGACCACGTTCTCCGCGCCGGACAGGGCGATACGGGTGGCGCGCCCGGTGCGGAGGCTCACGCGGTACAGCTCGCCCGGGGTGCTCTTGACCACGATCACATCGCGTCCGTCGGGGGTGCTCACGATGCCGTTGGCGTTGTTGACGCCCGGCAGTTGCTCCCAGTCGCCGGTGAGCGGCAGGGCGCGGACGCCCCCGCCCCGGCCGCGCGCGACACCGTACAGGACCGCGTCGCGGGAGTCGGTGAACCAGGCGCGGTCCGGGAAGAGTACGGCGTCGTTGATGAAGTGGCCGGTGGTGGAGGTGAGTTGGTGTGTCCGCTCCGGCTCGCCGGTGCGGGCGTCGACGACGCGCGCGGTGCCGCCTCCGCCGCCGGCGACGTACAGCAGGCCGTCCCGGCCCAGTTTGAGGCCGATGGCCACGAGGCCGGGGGCGCCCTCGTGGAGGACCTCGCCCTTTCCGGTGCGCAGGTCGGTGCGGAGGATCGCGCCGTCGGCGCGGGATCCCATGTAGGCGTACGGCGCGCCGCCGATGGTGATGCCCTCGGGCAGCCAGCCGTCCGGAAGCGGGAACTCGGTCGGCCAGGCGGGCCGGTGGCCGGCGGCCTGCGCCGTACCGGTGCCGGCCGCCACCGCGAGCGCGGTGACGGCGGCACCGCCGAGCAGGGCGCGCCGGGAGGGTCGGGTGTGCTTGCGGGTCATGGTTCGGGCCTCCGTGACGGATGGGTGTGGGGCCTGAAACGGGTGGGGCACGACCGATGTAACCCGATGGACCCGGCCCGCCGGGCGGAACGACCCGAACCGACAGTGATTCGACAGGCGTCCCGCCGGATCAGGCCGCCTTCACCTCGTACGCCGTCACCCGTACCGCCTCGTCGTCCAGGCACTGGCCCGACTCCAGGTCGAAGCGCTGCTTCAGGAGCGGGGAGGCGACGAAGGGGCGGCCCTGGTGGGTGCCGGTCAGGCCGCGGGAGAGGACCGCCGCGCCGGTGAAGGGGTCGCGGTTGTCGATGGCGTACAGGCGGCCGGTGCGGTCGGCGAAGACGGCGACCTGGCGGCCGTCGGGGAGGAGGGCGGCCACCCCGCGGCCGGGGAGCAGCGCGCTCAGGTCGCAGACCGTGAACCAGTCGTCGGCGAGGCGGAGCTGGACCTTCAGATCGGTGGTCTCGAGTGCCAGGGTCATCGCGTGGCGCTTCCTTCCAGGATCTCGTCGGCGGGACGCAGGCCGATGTTCAGCAGCGGCAGGTCGGGCTTCATCTGGTCGCGCTCGGGGACGAACGCGACCACCGGGTCGGGGGTGTCGGGGGCGTTCACGAAGGACACGAAGCGGGCCAGCTTCTCCGGGTCGTTGATGGTCTCGGCCCACTCGTCGCGGTAGTGCGAGACGTGGGCGGCCATCAGGCCCTCCAGTTCGTCGCAGATGCCGAGCGAGTCGTGGACGACGACGTCCCGTACGTGGTCCAGGCCGCCGGGGACGCGGTCCAGCCACACGCTGGTGCGCTCCAGGCGGTCGGCGGTGCGGATGTAGAACATCAGGAACCGGTCGATCAGGCGGATCAGTTCGGCGTCCGAGAGGTCCTGCGCGAGCAGGTCCGCGTGGCGCGGGGTGGCGCCGCCGTTGCCGCCGACGTAGAGGTTCCAGCCGCCCGCGGTGGCGATGACGCCGAAGTCCTTCGACTGGGCCTCGGCGCACTCGCGCTGGCAGCCGGAGACCGCGGACTTGAGCTTGTGCGGGGAGCGCAGCCCCCGGTAGCGCAGCTCCAGGTCGATCGCCATGCGGACGGAGTCCTGGACGCCGTAGCGGCACCAGGTCTGCCCGACGCAGGACTTCACCGTGCGCAGCGACTTGCCGTAGGCGTGCCCCGACTCGAAGCCGGCGTCGACCAGGCGGGCCCAGATCACCGGGAGCTGTTCGACCCGCGCGCCGAACATGTCGATCCGCTGGCCGCCGGTGATCTTCGTGTAGAGGCCGAAGTCGCGGGCGATCTCACCGATCACGATCAGCTTCTCCGGGGCGATCTCACCGCCGGGGATGCGCGGCACGACCGAGTACGAGCCGTTCTTCTGCAGGTTGGCCAGGAAGTGGTCGTTGGTGTCCTGGAGGGCCGCCTGCTCGCCGTCGAGGACGTGGGTGCCGGCGCCGATCGTCGGGGCGAGGGAGGCGATGATCGAGCCGACCGTCGGCTTGCAGACCTCGCAGCCGTCGCCGCCCCGGGCGGCCTCGCGGCCGTGGCGGTCGAGCAGGTCCCGGAAGGAGGTGACGCGCAGGGCGAGGACGATCTCGTACAGCTCCTCGCGGGTCTGGGAGAAGCAGCCGCACAGGCCCTTGTCGACCTCGACGCCGCTCGCCTCCAGCTCGGCGTTGATGAGCTGGCCGAGGACCTTGACGCAACTGCCGCACGTCGTGCCGGCCTTGGTGCACTTCTTCACCTCGGGCACGGTGGTGCACCTGTGCTCGGTGACGGCCTCGCGGATCGTGCCCTTGCGGACGTTGTTGCAGGAGCAGATGATCGCGTCGTCCGGCAGCGCGGACGGCCCGAGCTGCACGGGGGCGCCCGCGCCGGCCGGCAGCACCAGCGACTCGGGCGGGACCGGCGGGACGGAGCCGGTGAAGGCCTTCAGGGTGCCGTACGCCTCCGCGTCGCCGACCAGGATGCCGCCGAGCAGCGTGCCGTCGCGGCCGATGACCAGCTTCTTGTACAGGCCGGCGCGGGAGTCGGAGTAGACGACGTCCAGGCAGTCGTCGGCGGTGCCGTGCGCGTCGCCGAAGGACGCCACGTCCACGCCGAGCAGCTTCAGCTTGGTGGACAGGTCGGCGCCGGTGAAGGACGACTCGTCCTCGGCGATGGTCGCGGCGACCGTCTCGGCCTGCTCGTAGCCGGGCGCGACCAGGCCGTACACCCGGCCGTCGGCGGCCAGCGCGCACTCGCCGATCGCGAACACGTGCGGGTCGGAGACCGTGCGGCACTGCTCGTCGACCGCGATGCCGCCGCGCTCGCCGACGGTGAGGCCGCAGTCGCGGGCCAGCTGGTCGCGGGGGCGGACACCGGCGGAGAACACCACCAGGTCGGTGGTGAGTTCGGAACCGTCGGAGAGCTTCATGCCGGTGACCGCGCCGTCCTCGCCGACCACGATCTCCTGGGTGCCCACGCCCGTGTGGACGCTCAGGCCCATCTCCTCGATGGTGCGCAGCAGCGCCGCGCCGCCGCCCTCGTCGACCTGGACGGGCATCAGACGGGGCGCGAACTCCACGATGTGGGAGGTGAGTCCGAGGCCCTTGAGCGCGCCCGCCGCCTCCAGGCCGAGCAGACCGCCGCCGACCACGGCACCGGTCGTCGACTTCCTCGCGTACTCCTCGATCGCGAGCAGGTCCTCGATCGTGCGGTAGACGAAACAGCCCTCGGCGTCCTTGTTCGGCACCGGCGGCACGAACGGGTAGGAGCCGGTGGCCAGCACCAGGACGTCGTAGTCGACGACCAGCCCGGAGCGGGCCGTCACCCTGCGCGCCTCGCGGTCGACGGTCTCCGCCGGGTCACCGATGTGCAGCTCGATGCCGTGCTCCTCGATGAACGCCATGTCCGTCATCGACAGGTCCTCGGGCGTCCTCCCCGAGAAGTACGAGGTGAGCTGGACACGGTCGTACGCCGGACGCGGCTCCTCGCACAGCACGACCACGCGGTGCGTGGCGGTCAGGCCGCGCTCGGCGAGCGCCTCCAGGAAACGCTGGCCGACCATGCCGTGGCCGATGAGCACGATGGTCGATGTGTCCGTGGACATCAGGAGCCTCCGTCATTGGTGAGCAGGTGGAGCAGGGGCCCGCCGGCGGACGGGAGCGGCTCTGCTCCCTCCCAGGCGCGCGCGAGGGCGCCGACGGTGCCGAGTTCGCCGACCAGGACCCCGCCGACCAGGCGGTCGTCGCGGACGACGACCTTGCGGTAGGTGCCCCGGGTGGCATCGGTGAGCTGGACGACGTCGTCGCCCGGCAGCGCCTCGGTCTCGCCGAACGCGGCCAGGTCGAAGGGGCTGTCCGGGCCGGTGAGGGTGAGCCGGGTCAGGGAACGGGTGCCGGTGTAACGGGCGCCGCTGTCCCCGGCGAGCAGCGCGGCGAGCGCGTCGGCCTGTTCCAGCGCCGGGGTGGCCAGCCCGTACACCGTGCCGGCGTGCTGGACGCAGTCGCCGATCGCGTGGATGTACGGGTCGGAGGTGCGCAGCTCGTCGTCGACGACGACGCCCTTGCGGACGTCGAGCCCGGCCGCCTGCGCGAGACCGGTCCTCGGGTGCACCCCGCAGGCCAGCACCACGAGGTCGGCGTCGAGGGCGTAGCCGTCGGCCATCTCCACCGAGCGGACCGCGCCGCCGACGCAGCGCACGTCCCGCACCCGGCACTCGGTGTGCACCTCCACGCCGAGGTCGGTCAGGTGCCGCCGGACCAGCTTGGACGCGGCCGGGTCGAGCTGCCGTTCCATCAGCCGCTCGGACTGCTGGGCGAGGACGACCTGCGCGCCGCGCACGGCGAGAGCGCGGGCCGCGGAGACCCCGAGCAGCCCGCCGCCGATCACCACCGCCCGCACCCCGGGCCGTACCGCCTCGGCCAGGCCCAGGCAGTCGTCCAGGGTGCGGAACGCGTGCACGCCCTCGGGCAGCTCGTGGTCCTCGGTGAACAGGCCGCGCAGCGGCGGCAGTACGGGGTTGGAGCCGGTGGCCAGGACGAGCCTGTCGTATGCGATCACCGAACCGTCCGCGCAGCCGACGGTCCGCGCCGCGCGGTCGATGCCGGTCACCCGGGCGCGGGTCAGCTCCGCGGGCGCCGGCAGGGCGATCACCTCGGGGCTGTAACGTCCGGCCAGCACCTCGGCGAGCAGCACCCTGTTGTACGGGCGGTGCTCCTCCTCGCCGATCAGCGTCACGGGCGTGCCGAGCTCGCCGAGCCGCCGGGCGAGTCGTACGCCCGCGAGGCCGGAGCCGATCACCACCACACGCTCATTCGAGGTCATGCCCCTGAGCCTGCGGTGCGGGTGTTACCCGTCGGCATCCCTTCTGTTTCCCGCGCGGAACGCTGCCCTCAGCGAAGGGGTGCGGCGGATGTGAGGAGGCCGGCCCCGCCGGCAACCTCAAGTAACGCTCATCTTGATGGACGTGGCATCTATCTCGTCCATAGGCTCCCGACCATGCCCGACATCTCCCTGACCACGGTCGTCCTGCTCTGTCTGGCCGCCCTCGCCGCCGGCTGGATCGACGCCGTGGTCGGCGGCGGCGGACTGCTGCTCCTGCCCGCCCTGCTGCTCGGCCTGCCCGCCGGCACCCCCGCCGCGCACGCGCTCGGCACCAACAAGGCGGTAGCGATCGTCGGCACCACGGGCGCGGCGGTCACCTACGCCCGCAAGGCGCCGGTCGACGTGAGGACCGCCGTACGCATCGGCCTCGCGGCCCTCGCCGGATCGTCGGGCGGGGCCTTCTTCGCGGCCGGGATGAGCACCGAGGTCCTCAAACCGGTGATCATGGTGGTGCTGCTCGCCGTGGCCGCCTTCGTGATCCTGCGCCCCGCCTTCGGCACGGCCCCCGCCACCGGCCCGGCGACCCGCCGCCAGATCCTCGCCGCGATCGGCCTGGCCGGCCTCGGCATCGGCTTCTACGACGGTCTCATCGGCCCCGGCACCGGTACGTTCCTCGTCCTGGCGCTCACCGCCCTGCTCCACCTCGACCTGGTCACCGCCTCCGCCACCGCCAAGATCGTCAACTGCTGCACCAACGCCGGCGCGCTCGCGATGTTCGCCTGGCAGGGCGCGGTGCTGTGGCAACTGGCGTTGCTGATGGCGGTGTTCAACCTGGCGGGCGGCACGCTCGGCGCGCACACGGCACTGAAGAAGGGCAGCGGCTTCGTCCGCGTCGTCCTGCTGACGGTCGTCTTCGCCCTGGTGGCGAACCTGGCGTACGAGCAGTGGCTGGCGTGAGGGTCCGAGCAGTGGCCGGCGTGAGGGTCCGAGCAGTGGCCGGCCTGAGGGTACGAGCGGTGACCGCAGCCGGTCCGGGCGGGCGACGACCGTCCCGGCGCTCGCGGTCGGTGCCCGGTCGGCGTCCCCGGCTCAGCGGCTGCCGGTCAGGTGGGCGTACACGACGACGTTCCCCCGGTACCCGGTCGTCCGGGAGTAGCCCCCGCCGCAGGTGATGACCCGCAGTTCGGGGCGGGGCGCCGCCCCGTACACCTTCCCGTCGGGGAAGTCCCGGGCGTCGTACACCTCGACGGCGTCCACCGTGAACACGGCGACGGTGCCGTCGCGGCGGTCCACCTCGATGGTGCCGCCCTTGCGCAGGGCGCCGAGGGAGTAGAAGACGGCGGGGCCGTCGGCGTTGTCGACGTGGCCCGCGACGATCGCGGTGCCCGTCTCACCGGGGGTGGTGCCGGCCTCGTACCAGCCGGCGAGGTTCTTCCGGTCGGGGGGCGGGGCGTCGAGACTGCCGGTCCTCGTCAGGCCGAGGCCGGTCAGGGGCGCGTCCACGTCGATCGCGGGGATGCGGACGCGGTCGGGAGGAGAGGGCGGCAGGGCGGGGGCCGAGGCCCGGTCCGCGCCGCGGTCGTCGTCCCCCGCGTGCGCCTGGGCGGCGGACGGCTGCGGCGGCGCCTGCGCCCCGGTCCCGTCGTGCAGCAGCCACATCCCCGCACACAGGGCGCACACCGTGACGGCGGCTACCGCTGCGTTGCCCGGACACCCGGCCCGGCGGAACCTGCGGCGCATGACGGACTGACCTCGTCTCGAATCGGTCCCCGTGCCCCCTCCGGGCCGCGAGGGGCGTCGGACCCGGAGGGGGAGGGGACGTGCGGTACCGGCGGGGACGGGCGGCGGAGGGTGCCCGTCAGATGTCATCGCCTCTCGCCCGGCGATGCAGGAGCCAGGTACCGCCCGCGGCGGCGACGGCGAGAGCCGTCACACCGGCCGCGGTCTGTACGGGGTCGGGGCCCAGCGCGCCCCCGACCCCCGTCTTCACACTCCCCCGGGGAACCACCTGCCGCGCGTCGGGCGTCAGCGTGACCACCAGGTCACCGGCCACCCGCCGGTCGCTCCCGTCACACGTGGCGACGATCTCGTACGTCCCCGGCTGCGCGCTCGGCGGCACCTGGAACTGTCCGATCGCGTCCCGTTCGTGCGCGCTCGGCGCCAGCGTGAACCGGCCGGCGCCCACGGCGGTGGCGTCGCCCGCCGCCGTCCCTCCGTCGCCGCACGCCGCGGTGTTCACCGTGACGTGGGATCCCGGCGCGACCGAGGACGGGTACACCTCCAGGCTTCCCGTCGACGTGCCGGCGCTCTCCCCGGCGTACGCGGGCGTGACGAGCAGCCCCGCGGTGGCCACGGCGAGCGCGGTGCCGGTCAGGCCGGTCAGCAGCCGGGCGGTACGTCGCATCGATGCTCCCTCGGGTTCACGGCGGGGCCACGGCCCGCGGCACCCCCATGTGCCGCCGTCGGACGCGTCCCTGCCCCTTCGAGGTAAGTGCCACCGAGGCCGTACCGCTTCTTGAGGGGGCGTCAGGAGGCGGGCTGAACGGGTGTCAGGCGCACCCGGACGGCCGCCGTCCTTTGTGGCGTTTCAGCAGGTCACCGGCGCCGCGCCGATCCGGTCGCGGTGAAGTGCCCGAAGGGTGCGGCACACGGGGGTGAACGGGTGACCGGCGCGTCCGCGAGGCCCGGACGCGACGCCCGTGAGGCGTTCACGGGGCGTCCGCGCGGCCCCTCGGCCGCTGGGGGCGCCGTCCGGCCGTCACCCCCGCCACTCCCCGCCCTCGACGATCTCCCCCCGTACCCGCAGCCGGGCGGCGACGGCGGGCGCGGCGACGTACACCCAGGCCCGTACCGCCGTGCCGTCGCCGGCCCGGACGACGTCCCGCGCCACCCGCTCGTAGAGGTTGCGCGGATCGCCCGGCACGTACTCCTCCAGCCGGTCCAGCTCGGTGAGCAGCCCCGCGTACGCCTCCGGCAGCGCGGTCACCAGCTCCCCGTTCACCACGGAGCCCGGCTCCTCGACGGCGTACGGATATCCGGGCCCCTCGTACAGCACCGCGCCCCGGAGCCGGCCGGGTTCCTCGCGCAGGGTGCGGCCGCGCAGGAAGAGGTCGTGGTTGGTCCCGCCGGGGCGGAGGGTGCCGTAGACGAAGAAGGGGAGGATCACGTTCACCCGCGCGGACGGTCGGCGGAACCTTGCGGAACGATTCTCACCCCGCGCGCACCCGTGGCCGCTACGGCGAGGAAGGCGCGGGCCGGCCGGCCTCCACCGCCTCGAGGCGTACCGCGCACGCCTTGAACTCGGGCATCCGGGAGACCGGGTCGAGGGCGGGGTTGGTGAGGGTGTTGGCGCGGCCCTCACCGGCCCAGTGGAACGGCATGAACACCGTGTCCGGCCGGATCGCGGTCGTGATCCTGGCCGGCGCCACCGCCCGCCCCCGCCGGGACACCACGGCCACCGGCTCGCCCTCGGCCGCGCCGAGCCGCTCCGCGAGCCGGGGGTGCAGCTCCACGAACGGGCCGGGCGCGGCGGCGTTCAGCTCGTCGACGCGGCGGGTCTGGGCACCGGACTGGTACTGCGCCACGACCCGCCCGGTGGTCAGCAGCACGGGATACTCGTCATCGGGCTCCTCGGCGACCGCCCGGTGCGACACCGGCGCGAACCGCGCCCGCCCGTCCTCGGTGGCGAACCGGTCGTGGAAGAGGCGGGGGGTGCCGGGGTGGGCACCGTCTTCCGGGCCCTCGTCCGCCGGGCACGGCCAGAAGACGCCGTTCTCCTCCGCCAGCCTCCTGTAGGTGATCCCGGAGTAGTCCGCGGGCCCGCCCGCGCTGGCCCGGCGCAGTTCCTCGAAGACCTCCTCGGGGTCGGTCGGGAAGCCCTTCTCCAGGTTCCTCTCCCCGCCCAGCCGCGCGGCCAGCTCGTGCATGACCTCCAGGTCGCTGCGGACGCCCTCCGGTGGCGCGATCGCACGCCGCCGCAGCAGTACCCGCCCCTCCAGGTTCGTCGTCGTCCCCGTCTCCTCCGCCCACTGCGTCACCGGCAGGACGACATCGGCGAGCGCGGCCGTCTCCGACAGCACCACGTCGCACACCGCCAGGAAGTCCAGCGAGCGGATCCGCTCCTCGACGTGCGCGGCGCGCGGTGCCGACACCACCGGGTTGGAGCCCATCAGCAGCAGCGAGCGGATGTCCGTGCCGAGCGCGTCGAGCAGCTCGTACGCGCTGCGCCCCGGCCCCGGCAGCGAGTCGGGGTCCACGCCCCACACCTCGGCGACGTGCGCCCGCGCCGCCGGATCCGTCAGCTTGCGGTAACCGGGCAACTGGTCGGCCTTCTGGCCGTGTTCGCGCCCGCCCTGACCGTTGCCCTGCCCGGTCAGGCACCCGTACCCGGACAGCGGCCGGCCCGCCCGCCCCGTCGCCAGGCACAGGTTGATCCACGCGCCCACCGTGTCCGTGCCCTTGGACTGCTGCTCGGGCCCGCGCGCGGTGAGCACCATCGCGGCCTCCGGCTCGCAGAACATCCGTACGGTCTCCCGCAGTTCGGGAACGGGCACGCCGGTGATGCGCTCCACGTACTCCGGCCAGTGCGCCATCGCGGCGGCCCGGGTCTCCTCCCAGCCGCTGGTGCGCTCCCGGATGTACGCCTCGTCGGTGCGCCCCTCGGCGACGATCAGGTGCAGCAGCCCCAGCGCCAGCGCGAGATCGGTGCCGGGACGCGGCGCCAGGTGCAGATCGGCCTGCTCGGCGGTCTTCGTACGGCGCGGGTCGACGACGATCAGCGTGCCGCCGTTCTCCCTCAGTTCGGTGAAGTACCGCAGCGACGGCGGCATGGTCTCCGCCGGGTTCGACCCGACCAGGATCACGCACCCGGTCCGCGGAATGTCCTCCAGCGGAAACGGCAGCCCGCGGTCGAGACCGAACGCCTTGCCGCCCGCCGCCGCGGCCGACGACATGCAGAACCGCCCGTTGTAGTCGATCTGGGAGGTCCCCAGCACCACCCGCGCGAACTTCCCGAGCGAGTACGCCTTCTCGTTGGTCAGCCCGCCCCCGCCGAACACCCCGACCGAGTCCGCCCCGTACTCCGCACGCGTCCGCCCGAGCCCCTCGGCGACCCGCGCCAGCGCCTCCTCCCAGGAGGCCGGCACCAGCGCGCCCCCCTCGGACCGCACCAGCGGCGAGGTCAGCCGCACGCTCGACGACAGCACGGCGGGCGCCGTGCGCCCCTTCCCGCACAGCGCCCCCCGGTTCACCGGGAAGTCCGTACGCTCACTCACCTCGACGGCTCTCCCGTCGGGGGCCGGCGTCAGATTCATCCCGCACTGCAGGGCGCAGTAGGGGCAGTGCGTGGGCGTCACGGTGTCTCGCATACCGCCCAGGCTGAGCCCCCGGTGTTACACACCGCACCGGCCGCTGTTACACCCCGGGTACGGCGGCCTCCCCGCCGGCCGCGCCCCACGGTGAGGGGTTCATCCGACGCTCCGCGCGGACGCCTCCTCGAGCGCCCGCTCCACCCCCGGCTCCCTCGGCCCGAGGAAGTGCGGGTCCGGGCGGAAGGTGACGTCCAGGGCCGCCTTGCCCGCCGCGAAGATCTCCCTGACGCCCCCGTAGTACCAGGTGACGTCGTGGCGGTCGTCCACGCCGATGCCGTACGAGGTGACGCCGGCCGTCCGGCACAGGGCCACCGCGCGGCGGATGTGGAAGCCCTGGCTGATCAGCACCGCGCGGTCCACGCCGAAGATCTTCTTCGCGCGGACACAGGAGTCCCAGGTGTCGAAGCCCGCGTAGTCGCTGACGATCCGCGCGTCGGGGACGCCGTGCCGGGTGAGGTAGGCGCGCATCGCGTCCGGCTCGTCGTACTCCTCGCGGCTGTTGTCGCCGGTGACCAGGACCACCTCGATCCGTCCCGCGCGGTACAGCTCCGCCGCCGCGTCCAGCCGGTGCGCGAGATACGGCGACGGCTCCCCGTCCCACAGACCCGCGCCGAAGACCACGGCGACGTCGGTGCGCGGCACGTCGGCGGTGGTGCGCAGCCGGTCCTCCGTCGTCAGGCGCAGCCAGGCCGCAGGCAGCAGCGCCAGCACGCACACCGCCACCACCCCCCGCACCAGCCGCCGCCGCCCCGTACGGGTACGCGGCAGACGCGGGCGGCGGACTCTGAAACGGCACATCGGACGGGCCCTCCCCGGTCGGTCCTCGACCGTGAGAGACGCCCCGCCGAGCCTTCCGGTTCACGTCACGCACTGTGACCGGCTTCACGGCCGGCGCGAACCCGCGGGCCGAGCGGCCTCACACCCGCCGCCGTCCACATCGTGAACCGCGGGAAAACACCCGTCACGCCCGCGCAACGGGAAGGCAACGTGCCGCGTCCACCATCGGTGCATGACGACGTACACCACGAACCCTCCCGCCCTCGTCGTCGTGGCCCACGGCAGCCGCGACCCGCGCGCGCTGAGCACCGTACGGCAGCTCCTGGACCGCGTCCGCGCACTGCGGCCGGGCCTGCCCGTGCACCTGGGCCACATCGAGCTGAACGCGCCCCTGCTCCCCGACACCCTCGCCGAACTGGACGCGCACGGCACCGGGGCCGCCGTGCTGGTACCGCTGCTGCTCAGCCGGGGCTACCACGTCAAGCGGGACATCCCCGAGATGGCCGCCGGGGCACGACTGCACACGCGCGTGGCCGCACCGCTCGGTCCGCACCCCCTGCTCGTGGACGCCCTGCACGCCCGCCTCACCGAGGCCGGCTGGCGCACCCCGGCGGACGAGGCGACCCGCCGCGCGAGCGGCATCGTGCTCGCCGCCGCGGGCTCCCGCGACCCCGAATCGGGCATCGACACGAACCGCACCGCGCGACTGCTCGCCGAACGCCTCGGCGTCCCCGTCGTCCCCGCCTACGCCTCCGCCGCGTCCCCCACGGTCCCCGGAGCCGTCCGCGCCCTGGCCGCCAGGGGCCGCCACCGCGTCGCCGTGGCCTCCTACTTCACGGCCCCCGGCCGCTTCGCCACGGAATGCGCGGCGGCGGCGCCGGGAATCGCCTCCGCCCCCCTGGCCACCCACCCCGCGATGGCCCACCTCCTCCTCCACCGCTACGACCAGGCTCTGCGCACTCCGTCCACCACGCCCATGGAGCTGGCGCCGGCCGTCTGAAGGGGCGCGGGGAACCGCGCGAGGAAGAGGGGCCCGGGGGGCGCAGCCACCGGGGGCGGCGCGTAGCGGGCCGTGCGGGTGCCGCCGGCACCGGTGAACAGCGAGTGTGACGGTGCGCCGCCTCGTCCGAGCCCCGGAACGGCACGGACGCGGCCCCCGGAGGGCGGGAAACCCCCCGGTTGTCACACCCGCCCCGTACTGTCGGGGCATGGAAGGCGCCGCACCACCCCCCGCATACGACCCGACGTCAGTCGCCCGCTGGGCCCCCGAACCCGACAAACGCCCCGGCCGCACCGCCTTCCAACGCGACCGCGCCCGCGTCCTGCACTCCGCAGCCCTCCGCCGCCTCGCGGGAAAAACGCAGGTCGTCACCCCCGGCGAACGCAGCCAGGTCTGGGACGCCAGCCCCCGCACCCGCCTCACCCACTCCCTCGAATGCGCCCAGGTCGGCCGCGAACTCGGCGCCGCCCTCGGCTGCGACCCCGACCTCGTCGAGGCCGCCTGCCTCTCCCACGACCTCGGGCACCCGCCCTTCGGCCACAACGGCGAACAGGCGCTGAACGAGTTCGCCGAGGACTGCGGCGGCTTCGAGGGCAACGCCCAGTCGCTCCGGCTCCTCACCCGCATCGAACCCAAACGCTTCACCCCCGAAGGCTCCGTCGGCCTCAACCTCACCCGCGCCGCCCTCGACGCCGCCACCAAGTACCCCTGGCCCCGCGGCGCCCACCCCACCGACCCGGCCTCCCCGAAGTTCGGCGTCTACGACGACGACCGTCCCGTCTTCGACTGGCTCCGCGAGGACGCCCCCGGCACCCGCACCTGCTTCGAGGCCCAGGTCATGGACTGGTCCGACGACGTGGCCTACTCGGTGCACGACGTGGAGGACGGCCTGCACGCCGGCCACATCGACCCGAACTGCCTGCACTCCGATCCGGAGCGGGAAGCCGTCTTCGCCGTCGCCGTCGGCCGGTACGTCCCCACCGGCACCGACCCCGCCGAACTCGCGGAGGCCCTCGACCGCCTCCTCGACCAGGAGTGGTGGCCGCACGGCTACGACGGCACCGCCGTCGCCCAGGCCCGCCTCAAGGACGCCACCAGCCAGCTCATCGGCCGCTTCTGCCTCGCCGCCGAAGGCGCCACCCGGCAGGCCTTCGGCACCGGGTACCTCACCAGATACGGTGCCGAACTGGTCGTACCGCGCAGCACCCGTATGGAGTGCGCGGTCCTCAAGGCGGTCGCCGACCGGTACGTCATGCAGCGCGCCGAACAGGAGCTGCTCCGCGCCGACCAGCGGATCGTCGTCCTCGAACTGGCCGAGGCGCTCACCTCCCGCGCCCCCTACGGCCTGGACCCCCAGTTCCGCACCCTGTTCGAGCGGGCCCCGGACGACCGCGCCCGCAAGCGCGTGATCGTCGACCAGATCGCGTCGCTCACCGACGCCTCGGCCCGCTCGCTTCACGCCCGGCTCACGGGGCAGGCATGAGCCGTACGGCCTGATCGGGTCGCTCCCCCTTACGGCATCATGCTGAGTGCGGGACGCTCACAGGTGGCTACACCGTTACGAGGAGGCATCACGTGGTCGACGCGGATCAGACATTCGTCATCGTCGGAGGCGGCCTGGCCGGCGCGAAGGCGGCCGAGACGCTGAGAGCGGAGGGCTTCACCGGCCGCGTGATACTGATCTGCGACGAACGCGACCACCCCTACGAGCGTCCGCCCCTCTCCAAGGGCTACCTCCTCGGCAAGGACGAACGCGACAGCGTCTTCGTCCACGAGCCCGCCTGGTACGCGCGCCACGACGTCGAGCTGCACCTCGGCCAGACCGTCGACGCCGTCGACCGCGCCGCGAGGACCGTCCGCTTCGGCGAGGACGGCACCGTCGTCCGCTACGACAAACTGCTGCTCGCCACCGGCGCCGAACCCCGTCGCCTGGACATCCCCGGCACGGACCTCGTCGGCGTCCACCATCTGCGCCGCCTCGCCCACGCCGAACGTCTCAAGGGCGTCCTGGCCTCCCTCGGCCGCGACAACGGCCATCTGGTGATCGCCGGCGCCGGCTGGATCGGCCTGGAGATCGCGGCGGCGGCCCGCGGGTACGGCGCGGAGGTCACCGTCGTCCACCGCGGCGAGACCCCGCTGCACTCGGTCCTCGGCCCCGAGCTCGGCCAGCTCTTCGCCGAGCTGCACCGGGAGCACGGCGTCCGCTTCCACTTCGGTGCCACGCTCACCGAGATCACCGGCCAGGACGGCATGGTCCTCGCCGCCCGCACCGACGACGGCGAGGAGCACCCCGCGCACGCCGTCCTCGCGGCGATCGGCGCGGCTCCCCGCACGGCCCTCGCGGAGGCGGCGGGACTGGAGCTCGCCGACCGCGCGGACGGCGGCGGCGTCCGCGTCGACGAACGGCTGCGCACCTCCGACCCGGACATCTACGCGGCCGGTGACGTCGCGTCCTTCCCGCACGGCCTCTTCGGCACGCGGCTGCGGGTGGAGCACTGGGCCAACGCGCTCAACGGCGGGCCGGCGGCGGCCCGCTCCATGCTGGGCCGGGAGGAGGTCTACGACCGCGTCCCCTACTTCTTCACCGATCAGTACGACCTGGGGATGGAGTACTCCGGGTGGGCGCCGCCGGGGTCGTACGACCAGGTGGTGATCCGCGGGGACGCGGGGAAGCGGGAGTTCGTCGCGTTCTGGGTGAAGGAAGGGCGCGTGCTCGCCGGGATGAACGTGAACGTGTGGGACGTCACGGAGCCGATCCAGAGGCTGATCCGCTCCGGTGCGCGGGTGGACACGGAGACGCTGGCGGATCCGCACGTGCCGCTGGAGAGCGTCGGGGCCTAGGGGGGCGTTCGGATCAGGCCGGCTCAGTGAGCGGTGCCAGGGCCCGCGACCCCGGCAAGACCCGAACGGCACCCCCTGGCGCTCCGGTACGGCTCCACGATCCGGCCGGCGGGTTCGCGGGGGTCCGGTGCGGTGCAATTTCCGCAGCGGACAAGCGAATTGGAGAGCGGAGGGCCTGGATGTCCCGGGGCGGGATGGCCGATGATCGGAGTATGCGTCTACAGGATCAGCAGGACACCGCCGCCCGTCCCGCCCGGACCGCGCCTGCTGTCGCGCGCTCGACCGATGCCGCCGGACCGGCGGCCGCGAGGCGGCTGCTGGCGTTGCAGCGCGCGGCCGGCAACGCCGCCGTCGTCCAGGCGCTGGAACGGCAGCGGCGGGCCGGGCCTCACCCGCACGGACCCTCCTGCGGTCACGACGACCCCACTCCCGTGCAGCGCCACGCGCACGGACCCTCCTGCGGCCACGACGAGTCCGCGCCGGTGCAGCGTTCGTCCGTGCCGGACGTGCTGCGTACCGCCGGACGGCCGCTGGACGGGGCGGTCCGCACGGAGATGGAGGCGCGGCTGGGCGCCGACTTCTCCGACGTACGGCTGCACACCGGAGCGGCCGCCCAGCGCTCGGCAGCCGAGGTGGGGGCCCGCGCCTACACCTCCGGCAGCCATGTCGTCATCGGGACCGGCGGTGCGGACCGGCACACCCTGGCCCATGAGCTGACGCACGTCATCCAGCAGCGTCAGGGACCGGTCGCGGGTACCGACAACGGCTCGGGGCTCAGCGTCTCGGACCCCTCCGACCGCTTCGAACGCGCGGCGGAGGAGAACGCCCGTCGTGTCCTGGCGGGCCCCGTGCCCACCGGGGCGGCGCCCGTGCAGCGGACGGCGGCCGCTCCCGCCCACTCCGGCGGGGAGACCGCCCACTCCGGCGGCCGCTCCCGCCCACTCCGGCGGGGAGACCGCCCACTCCGGCGGCCGCTCCCGCCCACTCCGGCGGGGAGACCGCCCACTCCGGCGGGGAGACCGCCGTACAGCGCGCCGGCGGCGGCGAGGCGCCCTTCGACCACGCCCAGTACTACGCGAAGACGGACTGGCAGGCGGCGGCCGAGGAGTTCGAGAAGCGGCTGGGCGCGTACTCCTTCGGGCATCCGAAGGCGCTCGCCGCGGCGCGCGGGACCGTGAACCGGCTCAAGCAGCTGCTCATCGCCTACGCCCACGCGGAGCACAAGGACCCGGCACTCGCCAACAAGTCGTTCTTCAAGAACGACAGGACGAGCGCCGGGCAGGTGGGCGAGGGGATGGCCACCGAACAGATCAAGGACTTCTTCTCCCGGGACGGCAACGTCCGGGAGCTGATCACGGCCGTCTACAACGCCGCCTACTACAACAAGGGGGCGGAACTCTCGCTCAAGCACGTCCTCGAAGGCGTCATCGGGCCCAAGCCACAGCTCGCCTCGACCCTCGGCATGAACGAGGAGGAGCTGAAGAAACACTCCGCGTTCCTCAACAGCTGGTCCCGGCCGCCCATGTGGGCCGTGGCGAACCTCGTGGGCAAGGGCTACAACTACGAGAAGGACCCGTACGCGCTGGGCAACCTGCTGTGGCAGTCGACCCCGGAGGCCTTCGCCGGTGACACCCGCGAGATGATCAACAGCCAGGGGCCGCGCAAGCCGCGGAGCCAGGCCGACAAGGAGGCCAACCGCAAGACCCCCCGCGACTACGCGGACCGGGGCGCCCCGCTCAGCGCGCGCGAGCTGGCGTTCGCCGGCAAACCCGGCCCGGACGACAAGCTGCCCTGGGACGAGGGCACCGCCTACTGGGAGATCCAGCAGAACGAGTCCTGGCCGAAGCAGAACGCCGCGCGCGGCATCCCGACCGTCGCCGGCATGTCCGGCACCACGACCCGGATGCTCAAGACCTTCCAGTGGATCAACGTGCCCGGGGTGGACGTCTTCGACTACCGGATGGCCGTGATGGGCTGGATGCTGCCGTCCTGGGACCACTCGCTCTACGAGATCCTGCGCGGTTCCTGGGCGGCCGGGGTCAAGGGGCCGGGCGAGTCCGCGGCCCGGGCGGGCAGGGGCGCGGCGCTGATGTACCAGAACATCGCGCCCTTCACGGAGGAGGAGCTGCGGCAGCACGTCTGCGTCGACGGACAGTTCCCGCACGAGCTGATGTACCTCGCCGAGGCCAACAAGCCGCGTACGGAGGACCCCGCGACGAGCGGCTTCATGGAACCCGGCCAGGCCGCGGCGGGCGAGGTACCGGACAAGTACGACGAGTTCGTGGCGGGCGACACCGCGCCCACGGCGCGCATCGCCCAGTGGAAGGCGGACAACAACGACGCCTCCACCGAGGCCGTCGCGAAGACGTTCAAGCCCGCCCACGCGACCGCGCTGATGACGTACACCGGCGGCGCGCACCAGATGATCAACTCGGTGGTGCGCAGCCGGCTGCTGCCCGGGGGGTACGCGCCGTACGGCACCGCCGGCGTGGCCACCGCCGGCGCCGAGGCCGTCTCCTTGCGGCAGATCAAGGGACAGCTCAGCTGGGCCGCCCAGAACAGCCACAACCAGGAGCCGGTGCCCACCCTCGACGAGGATCCGGTGATCGGGCCGCAGCTCGCGGCCGCCCGGGGCACGGACCCGGTGGCCAAGAAGGCGGCGATGGCCGTCATCGACGCGCGGATCGAGGTCATCGCCCCCGCGCTCTTCGAGGAGCTCAAGATGCACGCCGACATGACGATGGAGGCGCTGAACCGGCTGCCTCCCGTCACCGGCACCGTCTTCCGCGGCGACTGGAACCTCGGCGGGGACGAGTCGGTCTACCGGCTCGGCAAGCAGGCCGCGCTGAACTACCGGCCGGGCTCCGTCTTCACGAGCTCCTTCGACAGCACCAGCAGGGAGCAGTCCGTGGCCCTGGGCTTCATGCGTGGCCAGCGGGTCTCCGGCACGAAGACGCACCGGATCCTCCTGGAGCTGACGCTCACCGGGAAGTACGGCCGTGACATCGACCCCTTCCACCAGTACCAGGGCACCGAGGCGGAGGTCCTGCTCATGCCGGGCGCGAACTTCAAGGTGGACCGGAGCGAGTGGGAGCACGACCCGGACCACGACCCGGCCGACGGCGGCAGCGACTGGTACGAGCACGTCTACGCGACGGAGGTGTGAGGGCACGCCGGACCGGCCGGGAGACCGCGTACGACACCGGGGCCCTCCTCGGAGGTCTCCTCCGTCCGTCGTGGCCTCGGCACCGTCGCGGCCGGTCGCGTCCACGCGGTGGAGCCGCGTATGTCACAGTCCCGGGCCCCCTCCGGGGCGCTCCACGCCCCGGAGACGCCACGGCGCACCCGTAGAATCTACGCGTGGCAGGACGGATCAATGACGAGGACGTGAAGGCGGTTCGGGACGCGGTCCCGATCGACGCCGTCGTGTCCGAGTACCTCCAGTTGCGGAACGCGGGCGGTGGGAACCTCAAGGGGCTCTGCCCGTTCCACGACGAGAAGTCGCCGTCCTTCCAGGTCAGCCCGAGCAAGGGACTCTTCCACTGCTTCGGCTGTCAGGAGGGCGGCGACACCATCACGTTCGTGATGAAGGTCGACCACCTCTCCTTCTCGGAGGCGGTCGAGCGCCTCGCCGGTCAGGCCGGCATCACCCTGCGTTACGAGGAGGGCGGGTACAACCCGACCCACCAGCGCGGTGAGCGCATCCGTCTGGTCGAGGCCCACAAGATCGCCGCCGAGTGGTACGCGGAACAGCTCGCGACCTCCCCCGAGGCGGACACCGGCCGGATCTTCCTCGCCGACCGCGGCTTCGACCAGGCCGCCGCCGTCCACTTCGGTGTCGGCTACAGCCCGCAGGGCTGGGACCACCTCACCCGTTTCCTGCGCGGCAAGGGCTTCAGCGACAAGGAGCTGATCCTCTCCGGCCTCTCCCAGGAGGGCCGCCGCGGCCCCATCGACCGCTTCCGCGGCCGGCTGATGTGGCCCATCCGCGACATCGGCGGGGAGGTCGTCGGCTTCGGCGCCCGCAAGCTCTACGAGGCGGACACCGGCCCGAAGTACCTCAACACGCCCGAGACGGCGATCTACAAGAAGTCCCAGGTCCTCTACGGCATCGACCTGGCGAAGAAGGACATCGCGAAGGCGTCCCGCGCGGTCGTCGTCGAGGGCTACACCGACGTCATGGCCTGCCACCTCGCCGGGGTGACGACCGCCGTCGCCACCTGCGGCACCGCCTTCGGCGGCGACCACATCAAGATCCTGCGCCGGCTGCTCATGGACAACGGCAGCGCGCGCGTGATCTTCACCTTCGACGGTGACGCGGCCGGCCAGAAGGCGGCCCTGCGCGCCTTCGAGGACGACCAGAAGTTCGCCGCCGAGACCTACATCGCCATCGCCCCCGACGGCATGGACCCCTGCGACCTGCGCCTCGCCAAGGGCGACGAGGCCGTCGCCGACCTGGCCGAACCCCGCACCCCGCTCTTCGAGTTCGCCCTCCGCCAGATCGTGGTCCGCTACGACCTGGACACCCCGGCCGGCCGCGCAGCCGCCCTCGACGAGGCCGCGCCGATCGTCGCCCGGATCAAGAACAGCGGCGCCCAGCACGAGGTCGCCGTCCAGCTCGCCGGGATGCTCGGCATCCTCGACACCCAGTTCGTCGTCAAGCGGGTCGCCCAGCTCGCCCGCTGGGCCCGCGAACGCGGCGGCAAGGGCCCGGCACCGGACCAGCGACAGCGCGGGGGCGGCGGTGGGCCCCAGCAGTACGCCCCGGCCCAGGCCGCCCCGCGCGGTCCCGCCCTCAACCTCCGCAACCCGGTCTTCGCCACCGAACGCGAACTGCTCAAGCTCGCCCTCCAGCGCCCGGAGCTGGTCTCCCCGGCCTTCGACGCGTACGGCGTGGACGAGTTCACCGCCCCGCCCTACGCGGCCGTACGCCAGGCGATCCTGGACGCGGGCGGCGCGGAGCACGGCGTGCAGGACCCGCAGGAGTACCTGATCCGGGTCCGCGAGGCCGCCCCCGACGACACCGTCCGCGCCATGGTCACCGAACTCGCCGTCGAGGCGATCATGCTGCACCGGGGCGTCAAGGGGGTCGACGAGACCTACGCGGGCGCCCAGCTCGTCACCGTCCGCCGCCGCGCGGTCGAGCGCCGCATCCGTGACATCACCAGCCGCCTCACCCGCCTCAGCACCCACGGCGACCCGGGCGAACTGGCAGCCGTGCAGAACGAGTTGTGGGTCCTCCAGCAGTACGACCAGGCCCTGCGGGAGCACGGCGCGACCGCGCTGTGAGGGCGGCCGGGGAAGGCCCCGGGTAACCGGCCGGTCACCGACCGGACGCAAAAAGTCATCGCACGCCCCTCGTGGGGACGATGTGTCGTACCCCACACTGGTCCCGGTGCCTGAGTCCTCGGAGCGCGGCCGATCCGTCACCGACGGGTCCCGGACATCCGCGGTTGTGCTCATCGCGTACGGGACGGACAGCGGCGAGGCCGCCGGCTCCGTTCCCGAAGTACCGCTGCCCCACCCCCTGGCAGCGATCATCCTGGAGGTCGCCCCCGTGCAGACCCAGACCCAGATCCTCACCCAGCCCGACGCCGGCGTCCTCGTCGCCGTGCCCGCGCGGAGCCGCGTCGCGCACCATCCCGGGACACCGCCCGAGCCGGCCGCGCCCGTCGAGGAGCCGGCCCCGTCCGTCGAGGAGCCGGCCGCGCCCGTCGAGGAGCCGGCCGCGCCCGTCCGCGCCGAGACCGGGGGCCCCTCCTCGGACCTGTTCCGGCAGTACCTGCGCGAGATCGGGCGCATCCCGTTGCTGACCGCCGCCGAGGAGGTCGAACTCGCCCGCCGTGTCGAGGCGGGGCTGTTCGCCGAGGAGAAACTGCGGCTGGCCCCCGATCTGGACAGCCGGCTCGCCGTCGACCTGGACCGGCTCGTCGTCATGGGCCGGATGGCCAAGCGGCGGCTGATCGAGGCGAACCTGCGGCTCGTCGTGTCCGTCGCCAAGCGGTACGTGGGCCGGGGGCTGACCATGCTCGACCTGGTCCAGGAGGGGAACCTCGGGCTGATCCGGGCGGTGGAGAAGTTCGACTACGCGCGGGGGTACAAGTTCTCCACGTACGCCACGTGGTGGATCCGCCAGGCCATGTCGCGTGCGCTGGCCGACCAGGCCCGGACCATTCGCGTGCCCGTGCACGTGGTGGAGCTCATCAACCGGGTGGTGCGGGTGCAGCGGCGGATGCTGCAGGAGCGCGGGTACGAGCCGACGCCGGGCGAGGTCGCCGCGCATCTCGACCTGCCGGCCGAGCGGGTGGGGGAGGTGTTGCGGCTCGCGCAGGAGCCGGTCTCCCTCCATGCGCCGGTGGGCGAGGAGGAGGACGTGGCGCTCGGTGACCTCATCGAGGACGGCGACGCGGCGAGCCCGGTCGAGTCGGCCGCGTTCCTGCTGCTCAGGGAGCACCTGGAGGCGGTCCTCTCCACCCTCGGCGAACGCGAGCGCAAGGTCGTCCAGCTCCGCTACGGCCTCGTCGACGGGCGTCCGCGCACTCTGGAGGAGATAGGCCGCCTCTTCGGTGTGACCCGTGAGCGGATACGGCAGATCGAGTCCAAGACGCTGAACAAGCTCCGCGATCACGCCTTCGCGGATCAGTTGCGCGGGTATCTGGACTGAGTTTTTCGCCCCCGCCGCCCCTTCCCGTCCCGAACCCGGGGCTCCGCCCCAGACCCCGCTCCTCAAACGCCGGAGAGGCTGAAATCCAGCCTCTCCGGCGTTTGAGGAGCGAGGGTCCGGGGGCAGCGCCCCCGGGATGGGACGGGAAGGGGCGGCGGTGGCGAGGGAAACTCAGTCGACCTCCGCCACCGCCTCCGCGAACTGCGCCTTGTAGAGGCGGGCGTACGCCCCGTCCGCCGCCAGCAGCTTCTCGTGCGCGCCCTGTTCGACGATCGAGCCGTTCTCCATCACCAGGATCGTGTCCGCGTCCCGGATCGTGGACAACCGGTGAGCGATCACGAACGACGTACGCCCGTGCGCCAGTTGCGCCATCGCCTTCTGGATCAGCACCTCCGTACGGGTGTCCACGGAACTCGTCGCCTCGTCCAGGACGAGGATCACCGGGTCCGACAGGAACGCCCGGGCGATCGTGATGAGCTGCTTCTCACCCGCGCTCACCCCGCCGCCCTCGTCGTCGATCACCGTGTCGTACCCGTCGGGCAGCGTCCGGACGAACCGGTCGGCGTGCGCGGCCCGCGCCGCCTCCTCGATCTCCTCCCGGGTGACCTCGCGCGCGGAACCGTACGCGATGTTCTCCGCGATGGTGCCGCCGAACAGCCAGGTGTCCTGGAGCACCATGCCGATCCCGGCGCGCAGTTCGTCCCGGGACATCCTCGCGATGTCCACCCCGTCGAGCGTGATCCGCCCGCCGGACACCTCGTAGAACCGCATCAGCAGGTTCACGAGGGTCGTCTTGCCGGCGCCCGTCGGGCCGACGATGGCGACCGTGTGCCCCGGCTCGACCTTCAGGGACAGGTCCTCGATCAGCGGCTTCTCGGGGTCGTACCGGAACGACACGTGCTCCAGCGCCACCCGCCCGCGCAGCTCGGCCGGCTTCTCGGCCGGTGAGGCGTCCGCCTCCTGCTCCTCGGCGTCCAGCAGTTCGAAGACCCGCTCCGCCGAGGCGACACCCGACTGCACCAGGTTCGCCATCGAGGCGACCTGCGTCAGCGGCATCGAGAACTGCCGCGAGTACTGGATGAACGCCTGCACGTCACCGATGGACAGCGTGCCCGACGCGACCCGCAGGCCGCCGACGACCGCCACCAGCACGTAGTTGATGTTCGAGACGAAGAACATCAGCGGCTGCATGACGCCGCTGTTGAACTGCGCCTTGAACCCGGCCTCGTACAGCGCCTCGTTCTCCTCGGCGAACTTCTTCGCCGACTCCTCCTGCCGCCCGAACACCTTCACCAGGGCGTGCCCGGTGTACATCTCCTCGACGTGCGCGTTGAGGGTGCCGGTGGTCCGCCACTGCTGCACGAAGTGCGGCTGCGACCGCTTGCCGACGCGCGTGGCGACGACGAACGACAGCGGCACCGTCACCAGCGCGACCAGCGCCAGGATCCACGAGACGTAGAACATCATCGCGAGCACGCCGATGATGGTGAGCAGCGAGTTGATCAGCTGCCCCATCGACTGCTGGAGCGTCTGCCCGATGTTGTCGATGTCGTTGGTGGCGCGGCTCAGCACCTCACCGCGCTGCCGCTTGTCGAAGTACGACAGCGGCAGCCGCGACAGCTTCGTCTGCACGTCCTCGCGCATCCGGAACATGGTGTGGTTGACCGCCCGGTTCACCAGCCGGGTGGCGACCGCCATCAGCAGACCGGCGACCAGGAACACCGCCAGCGCGAACAGCAGGACGTTGCCGACCGTCGTGAAGTCGATGCCCTCGCCGGGGGTGAAGTCGGTGCTGCGGAGCATGTCGGCGACGTCGCCCTCGCCCCGCTCCCGCATCGAGTCGAGCACCTGTTCCTTGGTGGCGCCCTCCGGCATGTCGCGTCCGACGATGCCCGCGAAGACCAGGTCGGTCGCCCTGCCGAGGATCTTCGGCCCGATCACGCTGAGCCCGACGCTCAGTACGACACAGGCCAGCAGCCCGTAGATCGTCAGGCGTTCCGGTCCGAACCGGGCGATCAGCCGTTTGCTCGACCCCTTGAAGTCGATCGAGCGCTGGTCGGGGCCGCCCCCGGCCATCATCCGTCCTCCGGGCCCGGCCATCAGGCGGCCTCCGCTTCCGTCAGCTGGGAGAGCACGATCTCCCGGTAGGTCTCGTTGTCCGCCATCAGCTCGTGGTGCCGGCCGGTGCCGACGACCCGGCCCTCGTCCAGGACCACGATCCGGTCGGCGTCCCGGATGGTCGCCACCCGCTGGGCGACGATCACCACGGTCGCCTCGGCCGTCTCCCGTCCGAGAGCGGCCCGCAGGGCCGCGTCGGTGGCGTAGTCGAGCGCGGAGAAGGAGTCGTCGAAGAGGTAGATCTCCGGGCGCTGCACCAGCGTCCGGGCGATCGCGAGGCGCTGGCGCTGACCACCGGAGACGTTCGTCCCGCCCTGGGCGATCGGCGCGTCGAGGCCGCCCTCGAGACGCTCCACGAAGTCCTTGCCCTGCGCCACCTCCAGCGCGTGCCACAGCTCCTCGTCGGTGGCGTCCGGATTGCCGTAGCGCAGGTTCGTCGCCACCGTGCCCGCGAAGAGGTACGGCTTCTGCGGCACGAGTCCGACCGTCCTCGCCAGCAGCGCCGGCTCGACGTCCGCCACGGGCACGCCGTCCACCAGCACTTCCCCGTCGGTCGCGTCGAACAGCCGGGGGACCAGACCGAGGAGGGTGGACTTGCCGCTGCCGGTGGAACCGATCACGGCCGTGACCTCACCGGGCCGCGCCACCAGGTCGACCGCCCTCAGCACCGGCTCCTCGGCACCCGGGTAGCGGAAGCCCGCGCCCCGGATCTCCAGATGCCCGTGCCGGCGCAGCTCGGTGACGGGAGTGACGGGCGGCACCACGCTGGAGGAGGTGTCCAGCACCTCGTGGATGCGCTCGGCGCACACCTCGGCGCGCGGCACCATCATGAACATGAAGGTGGCCATCATCACGGACATGACGATCTGCATCAGATAGGCGAGGAACGCGGTCAGGTCGCCGATCTGCATCCCGCCGCTGTCGATGCGGTGCGCGCCGAACCACACCACCGCGATCGACGACAGGTTCACCACCGTCATGACCACCGGGAACATCAGCGCCAGCAGGTTGCCCGTGCGCAGCGACATGTCGGTCAGATCGGTGTTGGACCTCCGGAACCGCTCCTGCTCGTACTCGTCCCGCACGAAGGCGCGGATCACCCGGTTGCCGGTGATCTGCTCGCGCAGCACCCGGTTCACCGTGTCGAGCCGCTCCTGCATGGTCCGGAACAGCGGACGCAGCCGTCGCACGATCAGCGTCACGCAGATGCCCAGCACCGGCACCACCGCGACCAGCACCCCGGACAGCGGGACGTCCAGGCCGAGCGCCATCACGATGCCGCCCACACACATGATGGGCGCCGACACCATCAGGGTGAACGTCATCAGGGCCAGCATCTGTACCTGCTGGACGTCGTTCGTCGTACGGGTGATCAGCGAGGGCGCGCCGAAGTGACCCACCTCACGCGCGGAGAACGACTGCACCCGGTCGAACACGGCGGCGCGCACGTCCCGTCCCAGCGCCGACGCGGTCCGGGCGCCGTAGTACACGGCACCGATGTTGCACACGACCTGAACCAGCGAGATGCCGATCATCAGGGCGCCGTAGCTCAGGATGTAACCGCTGTCACCCTCGACGACGCCCTGGTCGATGATGTCCGCGTTGAGCGTGGGCAGGTAGAGCGAGGCGCAGGTCTGCAGGAACTGCAGCAGCACCAGCAGGACGATGGGTCTCTTGTAGGGCTGGAGATGGGTCCGCAGGAGTCGTATGAGCACGCTGAATCTCTCGGAGTGGTCGGCGGGGGCGTTGGTTGCCCGTGGCCCCTATCGTCGAACACTCCACCCGCGTTACCTCAACCGAATTAATCCACCGGCCCGTGCTACGCGCGGAACGCCCCCGGGTGCGTCTGCTCGCGCACCGACACGTACTGCTGGCGCACCGCCTGTCCCACCGCCAGGTCCTCCCCGGGATCCAGCACCTGTGCCACCGCGCCCTGCCACACGGGCGGGGTGCGCGGATCGAGGGCGCCCTGCGACACCCCGAGCGCCCACGCCGCCTGCCGGGCCGCGCCGATCGCCGCGTAGTCCGCGGGCTGCGGCACGACCACCTGCGCCCCGAACAGCGCGGGCGCCGCCGACTGCACGGCCGGCAACTCCGCGGCCTGGCCCAGCAGGAAGACCCGCCGCACCTCCACGCCCCGGCCGCGCAGCACGTCCAGCGCGTCCGCGAGCCCGCACAGCATCCCCTCGAACGCGGCCCGCGCCAGATGCTCCGGCTTCATCGACTCGCGCCGCAGCCCCGCCAGCGTCCCGGCGGTGTGCGGCAGGTTCGGGGTGCGCTCGCCCTCCAGGTACGGCAGCAGCACCAGCCCGTGCGACCCCGGCGTCGACTTCATCGCCAGGTCGGACAGGCTCTCCAGGTCGGGCAGCCCGAGCAGTTCGGCGGTCCCGCGCAGGGCGCGCACGGCGTTCAGGGTGGTGACGACGGGCAGGTGCATGCCGGTCGCGTCCGCCAAAGAGGTGATCATCCCGTGCTGGTCGACGAGCGCCTCGGGGTGCACGGCCATCACGGACCCGGACGCGCCCAGCGACACCACCGCGTCGCCCAGCCCGATGCCGAGCCCGAACGCCGCCGCCATCGTCTCGCCCGTACCGGCGGAGATCAGCAGTCCCTCCGGTGTCGTACCGGCCGCCTCCGCCGGACCGATCACCTCGGGCAGCATCGCCTGGTGCCCGAGCGCCAGCTCCACCAGATCGGACCGGTAACCGCCGGTGGCCGCCGCCCAGTACCCGGTGCCGGAGGCCCCGCCCCGGTCGGTGGTGCGCCGCACCGGACGGCCGAGGAGCTGCCACACCAGCCAGTCGTGCGCCTGCAGCAGTACGGCGGTGCGCGCCGCGTTCTCCGGTTCGCTGCGGGCCATCCAGCGCAGCTTGGTCACCGGCTGGGCGGCCCCCGGCACACAGCCCACGGCCTGCGCCCACGCCTCACGCCCGCCGAACGCGTCGATGAGGTCCGCCGCCGCGACCTGCGCCCGCTTGTCCCCGCCGGTCATCGCCGGCCGCACGGTGTTGCCCTGCGCGTCCAGCGGCACCAGCGCGTTCTGCTGCGCGGAGACGCCGATGGCCTGCACGCCCTCCAGCAGGCCGCCGCCCGCGGCCTCGCCGAGGGACAGCAGCCAGGCCTGCGGGTCGACGTCGGAGGGACGGCCGCCGCCGTCGGTGCCCTGTACCGGATGCCGGGCGTACCCCTGCTTGAGCACGGATCCGGTGTCCGTGTCACAGACGACGATGCGAGTGAAGTCTGGCGCGCTGTCCAGTCCGGCGACTATCCCCATACGGCGATTTTGCCGTACCGCGGCGCTTGCGTGGGCGGTGGGCGCCGTTGGGGTTCCTGTCGCGTCGCGGGTGCGGGTCGTCCGTGGTCGCTCGCGCCCACGCGGCGGAGCCGCATATCGACACGGCCCCGCGCCCCTGGGGGTGTGGCGGTCACCCCGGGTTCCAGAGGTGCTGTCAGGTGTTGCTCGTACCCCAGTCGTCCTCCGCCGGGCCGTGGGCCGTGCGCTCGCGGAGGGTGCGGACCCGCTGGGCGACCGAGTCGGGCATGCGGTCGCCGACCTTGTCGCTGACCGCGTGGTACGCCTTGTCCGCGAAGTCGCGGCCCTGCTGCGCCGCGCTCTCCGCGGTGTTGCGCACGGCGGGGTTCCGCGTGAACTGCTGCGCGGACCTCTTCATCTGCTCGTAGCGCTCGCGCCCGGCTTTCGTGCCCAGCACGTAACCCAGGACGACTCCGGCGACGAACGTGAGCCGGTAACGCATGGCGGCCACCCTTCCCGTTGTTCCGGCGACAGCGCCGGGGAGTACCGATTGGCGGAGCACCCCCCTGCTTGCGCTAATGTATGTGTCGCAGCGAGCGAGCGCCCCCTGGCGAATACCCAGGTGGCCACGTTCGATGCAACGAGTCATTCCTCCGTAGCTCAATTGGCAGAGCAGCCGGCTGTTAACCGGCAGGTTACTGGTTCGAGTCCAGTCGGGGGAGCTCGGTCCTCCGTAGCTCAATTGGCAGAGCAGCCGGCTGTTAACCGGCAGGTTACTGGTTCGAGTCCAGTCGGGGGAGCATGATGAACGAGGACCCCGTGGGGGTCCTTTTTCATGTTCGGGGGAACCGTGCGAGGCTCGGCGAAGTCTCCATGGTCACGAAGACCGCACGCAGCCGACCAGCCGGAGCAGGAGATCGTATGAGCGGCTATGCTGCGGCAGACGGCGCGCACACATGTACGCGACACGCCGTTATGGGGCGGTAGCTCAGCCGGTTAGAGCAGCGGACTCATAATCCGTCGGCCGTGGGTTCGAGTCCCACCCGCCCCACTCACCGCACCACGGGAGACGCCCGCTCCGTCACCAAGGGGCGAGTGGCATCCCCTCGGGGTCCTCCGGGTCCACCTCCGCCCCTCGCTGCGAAGAGGTGTTCGGCCGCTCCTCTCCGGCCACGAACGGGCCCTGCCCGCAGTGGTGACGATCGGCTCCTCTCCGCGGAGTGCCGCAGCCGCCCCGCGGACCGTGACCCGTGCGACCCCGGACTCCGCTTCGGGCCGCACCCCGCAAGGAGACCTCCGTGAAGTGCCCGCCCCTCGCCGGTGGTTGTCGCGCCGCGGGAGGCTGCGGCACCCCGCCGAACCCGTCGAAGGGGCGCCGGGTCCTGTCCGTCCGGTCCGGTACCTTCCCGTCATGACCGAAGACGAGGACTACCTCGACAAGAGCCCGTCGGCTGCTCAGATGGGCAAGGCGGCCGAGTACCTGGTCGCGGCCTCCTGCGTCCTCGCCACCCAGGGCGAGTTGAACGTCTCGACGTCCCAGGCCGACGACGCGGGGGTGGACCTGGTCTTCCACCGGCGGGGGAGTTCGGTGACCCTGGCCGTGCAGGTGAAGTCGCGCATGTCCACGACGTCGGTCGTCCGGAAGGGCCAGTACCTGGCCGATGTGCGGTCGCAGACGTTCCGGCCTCGCGAGGACCTGGACATGCTCTTCGTGGCGGTGGACGTCGAGCGCACGGCGATCATGACCGCCTGGCTGGTACCGAGCGGCGTGTTCGGCGAGATGGTGAGCGAGCCCAACGGCAAGGGGAAGTACCGGTTCGCCGCCTCCCTGAAGCCGGACTCCAAGGACCGCTGGACGCCGTACCGGCTGACGACTGCGGAGCTGTCACAGCGGATTCTGGCTCGGCTGTCCGAGCTGGAGGAGGCCGGGTAGCGCTTCCCTCGGAGTTCCACTCCCGCCGGGCTCTGCCTGCGAGTTCCGGATCAAGGGAGAGCGTGGTGGGCGGGTCCGGCACTCGCCGGCAGTCCGTTCTCCGCCTGCTGCACGTTGGTGATGTGTCTTGTTGGCACACATGGCGTATGGAGGTGGTGGCGGATGTCTGTCACGCAGATTGACCTGGATGACGACGCACTCGCCGAGGCGATGCGTCTCATGGGATCCACCACGAAGGAGGACACGGTCAACGAAGCCCTCCGGGACTACGTGGCACGTGCTAAACGGCTTGAGGCGGCCGAGCGGCTGGCCGCTCGCGGTGAGCGCGGCGAATTCGAGGCCGCGGCGGCTGCGCATGACGCGGTCAAGCGTGCGCGGCGGGCTGCCTTCGAGTGATCACGTACCTGCTCGACGCCTCGGCCCTGTGGCATCTGTTCCGTACTCCGGGGGCGGTCCTGCCCTGGGAAGGACATATCGCCGCCGGAGTTTTCCATGTCTGTGAACCTACGAGGGCTGAGTTCCTCTACTCGGCCACCAGCCCGGCGCACCGCGACGAACTCGCCGAAGGACTGGACGCGCTGTGCCGGCTCTCGCCGGTGCCGAAGAACGCGTGGCGCTGGGTGGACACAGCCCAGTACAAGCTCACCCGGCGTGGGCAGCATCGCTCCGCAGGGGCCGTCGGTCTCCTGGTGTGCGCCACCGCGGTCCACCACGGCCATACCGCGCTCCATGTGGACAACGACTTCGGCACTGTCGCGGCCGTCCTGAAGGACGGGGAGCAGCGGGACGTACGGGCCTGAGGCGGCGGGGCCCCGGGCTCACCGCTCCTCGGTGTCGCCGTCGGACGCGGCGGGGGCGTCCGACGGGTCGCGTTCGCCCTCCGCCTGGGACGGGGTGGAGTGCGGGACCTCGGGGGTGGTCCACTCGTCGTCGTCCCGGTCGCCCTCGGCCTGGGACGGAGTGTGCTCGCTCAGCTCGCTCATGGTGCTGCCTCCCGATCGCGGGACGGGTGGTCGGTCCGTCGCCGGGTACCCCGCGCGGGCCGGTGTCACCGTGCCGAGCGGCGGGCCAGAGCCCTGGACAGGGCGGCGCGGACCTCCTCGGGCGGGGGAGCGCCCTCCGCCTCCGCGGAGGCGGTGAGCGCCTCCGCGACCGCGCGGAGCTTGGTGTTGGACAGCTGGGACGCCTCCCGCAGGATGTGCCACGCCTCGTCCGAGGTGCAGCCGTACGTCGCCATCAGGATGCCACGGGCCTGGTCGATCACCGGGCGGGAGGCGATCGCCTGCCGCAACTGCTCGACCTCCTCCTGGAGCAGGTGCAGCCGCTCCTCCCGCTCCAGCGCCACCGCCGAGACGGCCCGCGGCGGCGCGTCCTCCGGCGCCGGGGAGCGCAGCGGGTCCGTGGCGTCGAGGCCGGCCAGTTCCAGGATGCGGCGCGGCTGACCGTTCCAGCGGGTGACCGTGACCGGCACCGACCACCGCCGGCCGTGGTCGCGCAGCACCTCCAGGAACTCCAGCCCCGCCGTGTCCATGAAGTACACGCCGCTCATGTCCACGTCGACCCGCGCCGTGCCGGCCGGCAGCCGCGCCAGCTTCTCGGCCAGGTCCTGGGCACATCCGCGGACCAGCTCGCCGCGCGGGGTGAGCAGCGCCCGGTCCGCGTCCATGCGACCGCCGATGACCAAGGTGTTCAGCCTTCCCGAAAGAGGGAGTGATGCCGCGGAGGTCATGTCACCGCCTTGTCGGTGCTCGTGAGTGGTCGGGGCGTTTCGGATGGGTTCGGCCGCCGTCGGCACCGGAGCGGTAGGCTGCGCACGGTCCCGGCTGCGCTGCGGGTGCGCCTGCCCAGCCTGAGGCGTACTACACGCGGTGCCGGGGAATGGCGGGGAACCGACGGGGTACCTACAGGTCCGGGAGCGCAGGGAGACGGGTGTTGGGCGATCACCATCGGACGCCGTGCGGGCCCGGGACCGCGGCGCCGTGTCTGACGGTGCGCCCGCTGGAGGGCGGCCGCGGTGTCCGCGCGGCCGGGGAGATCGGCCTGGCCACGCATACGATCTGGGAGCGCGTGCTGGAGCAGGCGGTGCGCGAGGGTGAGGCCGTGTACTACCTGGAACTGTCCGAGGTGACGTTCGTCGACGTCGCGGGTGCCGGAGCACTCGCGGCGGCCGCCGAGCGCCTCGGGGACGGCCGCCGGTTCGTGGTGCACCGCCCGCCGCCCGCCCTGAGCCGGGTGCTGGACATGTTCTGGCCCGACCTGTCGACGATCGAGGTGTCGATGTCATGAGTGCCGCGGCCGAACCCCTGGAAGCCCCCGCCGGTCCCTTCGTCCACCCCGCCCTCTTCTACCGGGACGACCAGGAGTACCTGGAGGGCACCGTCCCCTTCGTGCGCGAGGGGCTCGCGGCCGGCGAGCCGGTGGCGGTCGCCGTGCCCGGTGACCGGCTGCGGATGATCCGGGACGCGCTCGGTGACGACGCGGACGGCGTCCGCCTCCTCGACATGCGCGAGGCCGGACGCAACCCCGGCCGGATCATCCCCGGCGTGCTGCGCGCCTTCGCCGACACCCAGCCGGCCGGGAAGCGGGTGCGGATCATCGGCGAGCCCGTCTGGGCCGGCCGCTCCGCGACCGAGTACCCCGCCTGCGTCCAGCACGAGGCACTGATCAACGCCGCCTTCCAGGGCCGTACGGCGACGATCCTGTGCCCCTACGACGCCGTACGCCTGCCCGCGCACGTCCTCGCCGACGCCCACGCCACCCACCCCGCCGTCATCCCCGTCGGCGCCCGCCCGGCGCGGGACAGCGAGGCGTACGCCCCCGACGCGGTCGTCGCCCGCTACAACGAGCCGCTGCCGCTCGTGACGGACGCGATGACCTTCCCGTTCGTCGCCGACTCGCTGCCCTCGGCCCGGCACGCCGCGTCCGACGAGGGGCGGCGGCTCGGCCTCACCGGCGTCACCCTGGACGACCTGGCCCTCGCCACGGCCGAGCTGACCACGAACAGCGTGGTGCACGGCGGCGGTTCGGGGGTGCTGCGGATCTGGGCCGAGAACGGCCACGTACTGTGCGAGGTGCGCGACGGGGGCCGGATGACCGACCCCCTCGCCGGGCGCCGCCCCGCCTCCCGCGACCAGCGCGGCGGACGCGGCCTGCTGATGGTCAACCTGATCGCCGACCTGGTACGCGTGCACACCGGGGACGAGGGCACGACGATCAGATGCTGGTTCCCCCGCTGACGGCCCGCCCGGGGGCGAGGGCCTGACGGCCCGCCCGGCCGCCCGCGCCCGCGGGTGCGCACCGGGCGAGGGCCTGCCGCTCGCCTGCTGACGGCCCGCCCCGGCCGTCCGCGTCCGCGGGTGCGCGCCGGGGCGAGGGTGGGCCGGTCCGCCCGCCGGAGCCCGTCCGGTTCAGGCGCGCAGCGGGTCCAGCACGATCGGGGCGATCCTGCCCTCCAGCATCTCGCCCAGCCCCTGTACGGCGCAGAGCTCCGGCCGTTCGGCGATGTGCACCGGCATGCCCGTCGCCTGGCGCAGCATCTGGTCGAAGCCCGGCAGCAGGGCGCTCCCGCCGACCATCATGATCCCCCGGTCGACCAGGTCGGCGACCAGATCCGGCGGGCACTCCCGCAGCACCTTGCCGATGCCGTCGAGGACGGCGGTGAGCGGCGTCTGGATGGCCCGCCGCACGGCGGCCGTGTCGACCCGTACGGAACGGGCCAGACCGGTGGCCACGTCCCGCCCGTGGATCTCCGTCGACTCCGGGCCCTGCGGGGTGAGCCCGTTGCCGTGCAGGGCGAGCTGCAGGGGCCGTACGGACTGGCTCGGCAGCATCAGCTCGTGCTGGTGGCGCAGGTGCTGCACGATCGCGTTGTCCACGGCCTCCCCGCCGACGGGGACGCGCTCCGCCGTCACGATCGCCCCGAGGGAGAGCACAGCCACCTGCGTGGCCGCCGCACCGCACACCATGATCATGGTGGCCTCGGGCCGCTCCACCGGCAGACCGCAGCCGACGGCGGCGGCGATGAGCGTGTCGACCAGCTCCACCCGGCGGGCACCGAGACCGACCAGCGTCTCGATCGCGGCGCGCTGGGCGAGCGGATCGGCGTCGTGCGGGACACAGGCCGCGGCCCGCAGCCGGGGCCTGCGGCGCAGCGTACGGCGCATTTTGTCCCCGATGAGCTGCCGCAGCATGCGCTGCGCCATCTCGATGTCGACGACCGTGCCGCCGGAGACGGGACGTACGACGCGGATGTAGTCCGGTGTACGGCCCGTCATCTTCTCCGCGAACTCACCGACCGCCATCAGCGCTCCGGTACGGGTGTTCACGGCGGCGGTGGACGGCTGGTCGACGACGAGTCCGGCGCCCTTGACATACACCCGGGTGCGGGCCGCCCCCAGGTCGACGGCGAAGTGGCAGCGGCGCAGCTGCTCCAGACTGGCGGTCACGGCGGATCCTCCCGAGTGCGCACCCAGCGGCCCGCCGGGCGGCGGACCTCTCAGGCATCGTGCGCGGCGGAGGGGGAGGGCGCCTTTCCTGGGGGGCCGGGTGGGGGGCCGCCGAACGGGGCCTCTCAGGCGCGGGGGGTGCGGTCCGCCGGTCCCACGACCCCCCGGACCACCCCCAGCTCCACCAGGTCCTGCGGGCGGACGCGGAGCCGGTCCGCCGTGTCCTCCGCCTCCTCCGGGGGCCGTTTGAGGATGGCCGCCGCGAGTTCCGGGGCGATCACCGAGAAGTAGCTGTCCGGGGTGGCCCAGGTGTTGCCGGGGGCCGCGAGGGCCAGCGCGCCGCCGGAGCCGCCCTCGCCGACGACCAGCGTGGTGACCGGCGTACGGGCGGCGGCCACGGCGCCGAACAGGTCGGCGATGGCGGCTCCCGCGCCCTGTCGCTCCGCCTCCGCGTCGTTCGCCGCGCCCGGCGTGTCCACCAGCGTCAGCACCGGGATGCCGAGCCGGTCCGCGAGCCGGACCAGCCGGGCGGCGGTGCGGTACCCGGCGGGCCGGGTGGCCGCCCCGGTCTGCGCCGCGTAGGCGACCGTACGGCCCTCCCGCTCACCGAAGCCGCACAGCATGCCGTCGGGGTCCGTACCGCCGCAGCGGTCGCCGCTGATGGTGACGCGGGAGGTGAGGCAGGCGTCCAGGTAGGCGGTGGCGCGCGGGCGTTCGGGCGAGCGGGCGCGGCGGACGGCGTCCCGGCCGGTGGCCGGGAGGTCCGCCCTGCCCAGCGCGGGCGGCGGCGGGACCGGGGCGGTGGAGGGCCGGGTCAGCAGCCGCAGCCAGCGGCCCAGCGTCCCCCGCAGCTCCTCCGGCCGTACCAGCGCGTCCGCCGCCCCCGCCGCCACCTGCGCCTCGGCCGTGTACGCCGCCGGGTCCGCGTCCGTGGGCCGCACCCGTGAGCCGGCGAAGCCGACCTGCGCGCCGGGCAGGGCGAGGACGACATCGGCGCCCGCGCCCAGGGTGGCCCACCCGCCGCCGGTCGTCGGGTCCCGCACCACCGCGATCTGCGGCAGCCCGGCCTCCCGCGTGAGCGCCGACTCCCGAGCCACCCGCTGGAGCTGGGTGAGCGCGAGCATGCCCTCCTGCATCCTGCTGCCCCCGGTGGCGACCAGCGGCACCACCGGCAGCCGGTGGGCGCGGGCATGGGCGTACGCCGCCACCAGACGGTCGCCGGTGCGCTCACCGAGCGAGCCGCCGAGGAAGCCGAACTCGAAGGCGACGACGACGGCCCGGGTGCCCTCGACGCTCGCGGTGCCGCAGATCACGGACTCCTGCTCGCCGGTGCGCCCGGCGGCACGGGCGCGGGCGGTGCCGTAACCGGGCCAGCCGAGCGGGCCGTCGGGGGGCGACCGCCGTTCGGAGTGCGGCAGTCCGGTGAAGTCGTCCGCGAGGAGGGCGACGGCCTCCCGCGCGGACAGCCGGTCAGCCACGGGACAGCGCCCGCTTCATGATCTTCCCCATGTCGTTGCGGGGCAGGGCGTCGAGGTGGTGGACCACGCGCGGCCGCTTGTGCGGGGCGAGACGCCCGGCGACATGACCGGCCAGCTCCTCCAGGCCGGGCGGGGACTGCGGATCCGCCGGCACCACCCACGCCACGATCCGCTCGCCCAGATCGGCGTCCGGCTCCCCGGTGACCGCGGCCTCCCGCACCCCCGGATGCTCCAGCAGCGCGTTCTCGATCTCACCCGCGCCGATCTTGTACCCCCCGCTCTTGATCAGGTCGGTGGCCTTGCGGCCGACGATCCGGACGTACCCGTCGGCGTCGCGCACCGCCATGTCCCCGGTGCGGAACCAGCCGTCGGCCGTGAACGCGGCGGCCGTCGCGTCCGGCCGGTTCAGGTACTCCGTGAACAGGTTCGGCCCGCGCACCTGGATCTCGCCGACCGTCTCACCGTCGTACGACGTCACCGGCGACCCGTCCTCCTCCACCAGCCGCAGCTCCACGCCCGGCAGCTCCACGCCCACCGTGCCGGGGCGGGCCTCGCCGTCCGCGCGGACGGCGGGCCGGGGGCCCGGGGGTGTCCACCGGGACGAGCACAGCATGAGCGTCTCCGTCATGCCGTACCGCTCGATGACCCGGCGCCCGGTCGCCGCCGCGATCCGCTCGTGGTCGTGCACGGGCAGCGCGGCCGACCCCGACACCAGCAGCCGCGCCCCGGCCAGCGCCTTCACCAGCCCGGGTGCGGCGGGCAGCGCCCCCGCGAGGCGGTGGTACATCGTCGGCACCCCGAACAGCATCGTCGCGCCGTCGTTCAGCTCGCGCGCCACGCCCTCGGGGGTGAACCTGCCCAGGTGGCGCACGGAGCCGCCGCGCCGCAGCGGGCCGAGCGTGCCGAGGACGAGTCCGTGCACGTGGAACAGCGGCAGCCCGTGCACCAGTACGTCGTCGCCGGTCCACCGCCAGGCGTCGGCGAGGGCGTCCAGGGTGGTGGCGATCGCGCGGCGCGGGAGGACGGCGCCCTTGGGCGGGCCGGTGGTGCCGGAGGTGTAGACGATCAGGGCGGGGTCCTCCGGGTCCCGCTCGCGGTCGTCGGGGAGCGCACCCGAAGCCGCCGGGTCCACATCGACGCGGGGCAGGTCGCCCAGCGGGGCGGGCAGTTCCTCGCCGGGCGCGGTGAGCAGCAGGTCCGGGGCGCTGTCGGAGAGGATGTGGCCGAGCTCCTTCCCGCCCGACTTCGGGTTGAGCGGCACGACGGTCACCCCCGCGACCAGTGCCGCGGTGACCGCGACCGCCGTCTCCAGCGCCGGCGTGGCCCATACGGCGACCCGGCGCGCCCCCGTCAGGCCCCCGGCCACCGCTCCGGCCGCCGAGGCGAGTTCCCCGTACGTCAGCGCGCGCTCGCCGAAGCGCAGGGCGGGCCGGTCGGCCGGGCCGTCGGTCAGGGCCGGGAAGAGAGAGGACACGGGGCGTACTCCTTGGCTCGCTGTCGGTCGAAGACGGTCGGTACCCGCCGGACCAGGGTGCCCTACCGGTCCCGGGGACCGGACGGGGTACGGCGGTTCCGGCCGCCGGAGTCTCCCGCGTTTCCGCAACCGATACCGGGCCTTCACCGAAGTGAAGGACGGGTTGCCGGGCGTGGTTGCTAGCCTGCTCGTCGATCGGCTGTTCGTATGAGGAGTGAGTCGTCGTGCCCCGTATCGCGCTCGTGACCTGCCGGCCCGGCCCCGACGTCGCCGAGGACCGGGACCTGCCGGGGCTGGTGCGGGCGCTGGAGGAGGCCGGGGCCGGGGCGTCCGCCGAGGTGTGGGACGACGACGCCGTCGACTGGGCCCGCTTCGACCTCGTCGTGATCCGCTCCACCTGGGACTACAGCTGGCGGTCGGCGGAGTTCACCGCGTGGGCCGAGCGGTGCGGCACGCTCACCCGGCTGGCCAATCCGGCGGACGTGGTGCGCTGGAACACCGACAAGCGGTACCTCGGGGAGCTCGCCGCCGCCGGGGTGCCGGTGGTGGACACCCGGTACATCGCGGCGGGCGATCCGCTCGACCTCCCGGACGGCCACGAGTACGTCGTCAAGCCGACCTCCGGCGCCGGCGCCCGGTTCGCCGCCCGCTACACCCCCGACGAGCACGACACGGCCGTACGGCACCTGCGGCGCATGCACGCCGAGGGGTTCACCGCGATGGTGCAGCCCTATGCGCGCGGCATCGACACCACCGGCGAGCGGGCGCTGCAGTTCTTCGGCGGGAACCTGCTGCACGTGAGCCGCAAGGGGCCCGTCCTCGCCCCCGGCACGCCCTACGACCGGCGCAAGGTGGCCCACCCCGGACTGACCGACTGGACCCCGGCCCTCGTCGACACCGCCCTCGCCAGGAAGGCGTTGGCCTCCGTGCCGGGCAGGCCCGAGCTGCTGTACGCGCGCGTCGACGTCGTGGACGGGGAGGACGGACAGCCCCGGGTGATGGAGCTGGAACTGGTCGAACCGAACCTGTTCCTGTGGCTGCACCCCGAGTCGGTGCCGCGCGTCGTGGAGGAGATCCTCAAGGCAGCGGTCCGCTGACCGCCGTGCGCTGCAGCAGTCCCCACGTGAACTCGGCGGCCACCTCGCGCCGTACGCCGCTCGCGTCCGGGGCCGTGAAGGCGAGCCCCCACCGCGTCGGGGCCGAGCCCTCCAGGGGCCGGGCGGGCGCGAAGGCGCGGGCGGCCTCGTCCACCGTGCAGGACCAGGGGGTGAGGTCCTCCACCGTGCGCAGGGCGGGCGGTCCGGCGCCCGGCGCGCGGACCAGCCACTCGTTCCACACCGCTCCGCCGGCCGCCGTGGCCAGCACCTCGAAGCGCAGGCCGGGCCAGAGCGGGACCGGCCACCGCCACGCCTCGCAGTCCAGGTCACCGATCCTGCGCGGGGTCCGGGACTCGGGTTCGCCGAGCACGGACCGGTACCGGGAGAGGGCGGGGCGGGGGCGCGGCGAGCGGACCATCGCCTGCCAGCGCTTGTTGGCCTCGCGCATGTCCGCGAGGGAGACGCCCAGTTCGCGCCGGGCGTCCTCCACCGGGCCGGGGTTGTGGTCGGCCATGCGGCGCAGCAGCACGAGCTGGAAGTCGAGCGGGGTGAACGGGCTGGTGGGACGTCGTCCGGTGGGCACGGGACCCATCGTCGCGCACCGGGGACGCGCCGGGGACGCTTCGGGGCGGCGGCCGTCCGGCGGCACCCGGCGCGGCAGGCCGTGCGTGACGACGTACGAGGTACGGGCCTGGTGGGGCCTCCAGAGCTCGGCGGACCGATGACCGCACCGCCGGTACCGTCGGCCGTCAGCCGGCCCCGGCACCCCCTTGAACCCCGCCCGGCCCCCTGCGCACGACGGTGAGGACGATCGTCCCATTGCCCGGGGTCGGCCCGCCCGGTTAGCCTGTGTGTTCGTCATTCCGATCGCCTGTTGAAATCTCGAACGACCGCAGGCACCTGAGACACATAGGGAGGGGGCCGGTCGTGGGACGCCTCGTACCAGCCGTGACCCGGGCTCTCGACATTCTCGAGCTCTTCCTCGACGGGGACGGGACGCTCTCCGCCCCCGACATCGTGCGCAGGCTGCAGCTGCCGCGCACCACCGTGCACGAGCTGGTGACCACGCTCGCCGCCCGGAAGTACATCGTCCCGGTGACGGGCCAGCCCGGCCGCTACCGGCTCGGCGTACGCCCGTACCAGCTCGGCGCCCGCTACGCCGAACACCTCGACCTCGCCGCCGAGGGCCAGCAGGTCGCCCGCTCGGTCGCCGAGACCTGCGACGAGACGGTGCACGTGGCGATCCTGGAGGAGACCGACGTCATCTACATCGCCAAGGTGGACTCCACCCACGCGGTGCGGATGGTGTCGGCGGCCGGCCGCAGACTGCCCGCCCACTGCACCTCCGTCGGCAAGATGCTGCTGGCCTCCCTTCCCGAGCACGAACTCACCGCGCGCGTCCCCGACGACGCCGAGCTGTCCGCGATGACCCCCAACAGCATCACCGACGTGGCCGCCCTGCGCGAGACCCTCGCGGAGATCCGCGCCCGGGGCGTCGCCGTGGAGAGCCGCGAGTCCAACCCCGACGTCTCCTGCGTCGCCGCCCCGGTGCGCGACCGCACGGGGCAGGTGGTCGCCGCGCTGTCCATCTCCGTACCGATGATCCGCTGGAGCGACGAGCGGCTGGGCGAGCTGGAGCAGCTCGCGGCCAAGGGCGCCGCCGAGCTCTCCGAGCGACTGGGCTACAGGAGCGTGGCATGACGAACACCTTCGACGTCGCCGTCCGCGCGGAGGCGGCCCTCGGCGAGGGCCCCACCTGGGACCCGGCCACCGGCCGCCTGCTGTGGATCGACATCCTCGGCTCCCGCGTCCACACCTGGGACCCGGCCACCGGCCGGCGCACGGTCCGCCGCACCGACCAGCACGTGGGCGCCGTCAAGCCCCGCGCGGGCGGCGGACTCGTCCTCAACCTGCGGGACGGCATCGGCCTGCTCGACCCCGACGGCACCTTCCGCTGGCTGCACCGCGAGGTCGTCCCCGGCCGCCGCGCCAACGACGCCGCCGTCGCCCCCGACGGCAGCCTCTTCGCGGGCACCATGCGTTACGACGAGGCGCCCTGTGGCGGCACGCTGTCCCGTGTCACCGGTGACGGCACGGTGCGTGTCCTCCTCGACGACGTGGCGGTGAGCAACGGCACCGGGTGGAGCCCGGACGGGCGGCTGATGTACTACATCGACTCGCCGACCCGGCGTATCGACGTCTTCGACGTCGGCGAGGCGGACGGCAGGATCACCAACCGCCGTTCGCTGGTCGCGATCGAGGACGGCGCCGGTTTCCCCGACGGTCTGTGCGTGGACGCCGACGGCTGTGTCTGGGTCGCCCTGTGGGACGGCGGCGCGGTACGCCGCTACACCCCCTCCGGGGAGCTGGACCGGGTGATCCCCCTCCCCGTCCCCCTCGTCACGGCCTGCGCCTTCGGAGGTCCGGACCTGACGGACCTCTACATCACCACGGCCCGCGTGGGCCTCACGGCCCCGCACCCCCTGGCGGGCTCGCTGCTGGTGGTACCGGGCGCGGGCAAGGGAGTGCCGCAGCCTCCGTTCGCGGGCTGATTTCGCCCCCGCCGCCCCTTCCCGTCCCGGACCCGGGGCTCCGCCCCGGACCCCGCTCCGCAAGGTGAAATTCAGCCCCTCCGGCGTTTGAGGAGCGGGGGTCCGGGGGCAGCGCCCCCCGGGATGGGACGGGTAAGGGCGGCGGGGGCGAAAAAATCCTCGGTTCACACCCCCGTACGGTCGAGCCCCCGCAGAACCTCACGTTCACCTGGCGTCAGCGGAGGCTCCACCGACGGAGGCAGCGGGGACCCGGCCAGAGCCGCCAGCATCGCCGAGGGCCGGAACATACGGGTCGGCGGCGTGCGCAGACTGGTGACGTCCCAGACCGCCGAGGCCGCCGCGTAGGAACCCGTCGCCGCCTTCATCATCCGCCGCGTGTACGCCGTCATCACCCGGTCGCCGACACCCGGCGGCGTCCCACCCCGTACCCCCGGGTACAGCACGTCCTGCCCCACCGCCATCGCCCACGCCGCGTCCGCCGCCCGCGCGGCCCCCCGCACCACCCGCCGGCCCAGACCGGGCGCGCCGACGCCCCCGCCCCGTCCCAGCTCCCGCCCGAGCACCCGCGCCCCGAACGCCGCCACCGACATCCCGTGCCCGTACGCCGGATTGAACGCGGCCAGCGCGTCCCCGAGGACCGCGAACCCCTCCGGCCACCGCGGCATCCGCTCCAGATACCGCCGTACATTGCTGGTCGACCGGCTCAGACGCACATCGGACAGCGGCTCCGCGCCCGAGATCAGCCGGCCCACGATCGGGTCCGGCAGTTCGAGGGTGTACCGCAGGAACCCCGCCGGGTCCGCCGGCGGCTCACCGCCGCGCGAGCCGCCGCAGCTCACCAGCCAGCGGCCCCCCTCGATCGGCATCACCATCGCGCTCCGCGCCGGCCGCGACACGTACGGGTCGGCCTGTACGACCGTCAGCGGGAACCGTTCCGCCCCGTCCGGCACCCGGTACACGCGCGAGGCGTTGACCAGCCCGGAGTCCACCGCGCGTTCCCGCACGCCGGGCAGCCCGAGCCCGTCCAGCCAGCCGGTGACCCGCGTCCCGCGTCCGCTCGCGTCGACGACCAGGTCCGCCTCCAGGTCCGTGTCCCCGCCGGGCGCCGCGATCCGCACCCCGCGCACCCGCCCCGCGGAGCCCGTCAGACCCACCACCGCCGCCCTGCGGAACTCCACCGGCACCTGTTCCCGTACCGTCTCCCGCACCACCCAGTCCAGCAGCGCCCGGCTGCACGTCACCATCGCCGGGCCCTCGCGCCGCCACCGCCGCAGCCAGCCCTCGGGGGTGAGCGCCAGCACGCCCGAGCCGAGCGGGATCTCGTGCGCCCCGGCGGCGAGCAGCCGCCCCCGCAGCCCCGCGCCCGGCAGCAGCTCCTCCATGGCGTCCATGCCGCCCGCCATCAGCAGATGCGCGTGCCGCCCCTGCGGCAGCCCCTTGCGGTGCTCGGGGCCGTCCGGCAGTTCGTCGCGGTCCAGGACGATCACCTCGTCCGCTCCCGCACGGGACAGCACCGCCGCGGCCAGCGTGCCGGCCGGCCCGGCACCGATGACGACAGCTCTACGCGACATGGGGCTCCTCGGGTTCGGTCACGGTTCCGGTCGGGGACGAGGGCGCCGCGCCCGTGCGCGCGGCGGGCGGGCGGGGCAGCGCCTGCGCCAGTTCCACCAGCCCGCCGGTGCCGGAGACCTCGGTGGCGTGCAGCCGGTACGTTCCGGCGGTCTCGGGAGGGTCCTCGCGGGCGGCGGCCCGGCGTGCCGCGTCGGAGAGCATGGCCGCCTCCGCCGCCAGCCGCGCCTCGTGGGGGGAGCGGCCCGCGCGCAGGGCGGTGTCCCGGACCCGTTCACGGACCCGGTGGTCGAAGTACGGCGCCAGTGCGAGCAGCGCGTCGTGGATCGACACCTCACGCCACTGCAGCCGCGCCCGCGGCAGCTGCCACCAGGCGGCCTGTGGCTTGGGCGCGGTCGGCACCGGCCCCACCAGCGACCACAGCGGGCCCAGCCGCCGGTAGTCGCCGAGCCCCCGCCACTGCGCGAGGACGGACGGCAGCAGCCTCGGCAGCGCGAAGCCGGCCGAACACAGCAGCGCGGCCAGCGAGGCCATCGGCGGGGCAACCGTGGTGGACAGGAAGTCCAGGTCGTGGCCCGTCCAACGGGCAACCACCGCCGTGTACTTGGTGAGCTGGAAGCCCACCACGTCCAGCAGCGCCCCCACGAGGATCAGCCGCAGCCCGGCCCGCAGCAGCCCGCCGACCTCGCGCCCCCACTTGACGCAGACGACGCACATCACCAGCATCGCCGCGCTGTGCCCGACCAGGTAGAGCAGGATCATCTCCCGCATGAACGGGGTGTTGGCGTAGTAGGTGTCGAGGTCGGCCAGCCGCTCGGTGTCCGCCTCGGCGAGCGCGAACAGGACGACGATGGCGGCCACCAGCAGCCCGTAGGCGGCCACACTGCGCAGCACCATGCGCCGCACCCGCTCCCGCGACCCGCCCCGCCAGTTGATCAGCAGCACCAGCACCGCGCAGCTGTACGCGGAGAGCATCCCGTAGGTCAGCGGGGCCCCGAAGTTGGGGACGCCGGTGAGGGAGTTGACGCCGGCCAGGGTGGCCGGGGCGGCGCACACGAAGACCAGGGCACCCAGGATGATCGCGGCGCAGGTGGACAGCGTCAGCGGGTTGCGCGGGGCCGCCGTGCGCGGGCGGCGGAACAGCAGCACGGACGTCATCCCGAACACGAAGGCCGCCAGGTAGACGACGAGACTCATACCGGCCGGCTCCTCTCGTCCGGGGCCCGGTTCACGCGGTCCCCGCCGTGGTCGTACGGCTCGGCACCACGTCGGCCGCCGGTGCCGGAGCCGCACCGGCCAGCGCGTCGGCGATCCGGAGCAGGACGGCCGGGTCCGGCACCCGGTCCAGGGACCGGCCGCAGCCACCGCCGTCGCGCGGCGGGACCCGGCGCCCCGCGTCCGCCTCCTCCCGTACCGCCGCGGTGATCACCGCCGCCCACGCGGCGGCCTCCGCGCGCTCCGCCTCCCCCGTCGCGGCCGGCGCACCGGCGCGGGTCCGGTCGTACAGCTCCCGGTCGAAGTAGGGGGCCAGGTGGCTCAGCGCGTTGTGGACGCTGGTCTGCCGCCACATCAGCCGTGTCGTGGGGGAGGCGAGCCCGGGCCGGGGCAGCCGCAGCGTCCGGCGGGTGAGGAGGTCGTCCAGCGCCCGCTCCAGCGGTTCAAGGCGGGCGTACGTCCGTCGTGCCCGCCGCCACTCGGTGATCCGGGGCGCCGCCAGCGGCACCAGCACCCCGACGACCGTCAGCAGGGCGCCGAGCCCGGCGGCGGCCGGGGAGACGGTGGTGCCGAGCCCCGACCAGTCCCGCCCGGACCAGCGGGCGCCCACCGCGACCAGCTTGGCCACGCTGTACCCGGCCCCGCACAGCGAACCGGTGCCGAGCAGCGTCAGCCCCGCCCGCAGCCCGCCCCGCACCCGGCGTGCCCAGCGCAGCGCCGACACGGTGGTGACGGTCACCGCGGTGAGGTGCGCGACCAGGTAGAGCACGATCATCTGGGCGATGTACGGCGTCGTCGCGTAGTAGGTGTCCAGGTCGGTACGGCGCTCCACGGGCGCCTCACCGAGCGCGAACGTCACCGCGATGCCGAGGACGACGACGGTGTAGGCGAGCAGCCAGCGGCGGGCGGTGCGGCGCACCCGGGGCCCGCCGCGCCAGTGCACGACGAGGAGCTGGGACGCGGCACAGTACCCGGTGATCGCCGCATAGGTGACCGGCGCCGCGAGGTTCGGCACGTCGCCGATCCGGTTGACGGCGCCGACCGTCGGCGGCGCCCCCAGGAAGAAGCACAGCCCCGCCAGGCCCAGCACCGCGCAGATCGCCCGCAGATACGGATCGCGCCGGTGCCGCAGCAGGTCGGGGGCCCGCACCAGCAGGCCGAGCCACAGGGCCCCGCAGCTCACGTAGTTGACCAGGCCGCTCATCTCCTGGTCCCGCGGTGGTTGAGCGCGGCCCCGATGCGTCCGGCGAGGTCCGGCGGGTTCTCGGGGCCGCCGCCCTCCGCGGCGTACACCGAGTCGGTGGAGGCCTCCAGCCAGGTGCGCAGGCGGCGGCCCATCAGCATGCCGAAGCGGTCGGCCTCCTGTTCCTCGGCCAGGCTGAAGTCGGTGCGCGCGGCGACGGGTCCGGGCCGTCCGCCGGTGGCCGTGCCGGTGTCCGCCTGCCGGCGGCTCATGTGCCACACCTCGTGGCAGAGGATCACGATCTGGTGCCAGACGGCGGCCCGTTCGTCGACCACCACGTCGTCGTGGCCCTCGCGCTCCAGCCACAGTCCGCTGGCCGTGTGCGGGGGGAACGCCGCCCGGTGGACGACCACGTCACGGCCCCGCCAGGCGCTGACGGAGGCGACCAGCGCCTCGAACAGGACCTCGGGGTCCGCCGGTACCGGCACCCGGATGGGGCCGATGAGGGCGTCAGCGAGACGACGCATCTCCTTCCTGGTACGCACCGCTGTCTCCCTGTTCCCCTGGGTGTTGCCCGGTCACCAGTGCAATATGCCAAGTCGGGTGCCGTCCCGGCCAGTTCCCCGTGCGACGCGGTCACTCGGTGACCGCCGCGGTGTCCCCGGGTGCCACGGCGGGAGCGAGGCGCTCGGGAAGTCCGGCTGTGAGTTCCTGTCCGAACCATTGACGCGTCGGCCCATCACCTCTACGGTCCGTTCGAAGTTACGGGCGTCATTCGATATCTCGAACAATCCATGAGCAGATGGGGCAGGGCATGGGACGACCTGGCCTGAATCGCAGGCAACTCCTCGCCGGAATGGGCGGGTTGACCGTCGCCGGAAGCTTCGGCTTCGCGGCGCTCGGGACCGGGGCCGACGCGCTCGCCTCCGGAGCGGACACCCGCGTGCGCTACTGGAACCTCTTCAGCGGCGGCGACGGATACAACATGATCTCGATGCTGGACTCCTTCCGTGAGGACAACCCCGGCATCGACGTGAAGGACTCCACCCTCCAGTGGGGCAATCCCTTCTACACCAAGCTCGCCATGGCGGCCGCGGGCAACCGCGCCCCCGACCTCGGGGTCATGCACATGGGCCGGGTCACCGGCTTCTCGCCGGGGCGGCTCCTCGACGCCTGGGACATGGGCCTCCTCGCGAAGTACGGCGTGCGCGAGGAGGACTACAACCCCGCGCTGTGGAACCGCGGCGTCATCGACGGCAAGCTCTACGCCCTGCCGCTCGACATCCACGTCCAGCTCTGCTTCTACCGCAAGGACGTGCTGAAGAAGGCGGACCTGCTCGGCGACGACGGCCGGATGATCCCGGTGACCTCCACCACCGAGTGGTTCGACGTCCTGAAGAAGGCCAAGAAGGCCCAGAAGAAGGGCCTGCAGACCATCGGCCTGTGGACCAACGACCAGAACTTCCAGTGGTGGTTCTTCGTCGCCTTCTACACCCAGCTCGGCGGTACCTGGTTCGACGACGCCAACACCGAGGTCACCTTCGACACCGACAAGGCCACCGAGGTCCTGGAGTTCCTCCGCCGGCACGTCACCGACGGGTACGTCATCCCGGGCGCGCCGACCGGCGAGCAGTTCGTCAACGGCGCCCCGTTCACCTGGGAGGGCAACTGGTCGGTGCCGGTCTTCTCCGGCGCGGAGCTGGACTACGGCGCCACCCCGCTGCCGTCCGTCTTCGGCAAGCAGGCCACCCACGCCGAGTCGCACGCCTTCGTGCTCCCGCACCAGTCCGGCCGCGGCGGCACCACCGACAACGAGGCCGCCCACCGGCTCGCCGCCTACATCGTCCAGCACGCCCAGCAGTGGGCCGCCGGCGGACACATCCCCGCCCACACGCCGACCCTGTCCACGGACGCGTACAAGAAGCTCGAACCGCAGAACGAGTACGTCTCGGCCATGGACCACCAGGCCACCGAGCCGAAGGTGTGGTTCGCGGGCTCCACCGGCGTCCTCGCCCAGGACCTCGGCCCCGTGGTCGTCTCCTCGACGATGGGCTCCGCCAAGCCGGACGCCGTCGCACGGCGGATGAAGAGCCGGCTCACCACGCTCCTCGCCTCGAAGAACCCCATGGACGGCAGGACCGCCGCGCAGGGAGGTGCGGTCGCATGACGACGACCAGTGCAGAGACCGTCATCCGCCCGGCACGCGCGAAGACCGCCACCGCCGGCGCCACCGTCCGCCGCAAGCAGGGCTTCCAGCACGGGGGCTGGTTCCTCGCCCCCTTCCTGACGCTCTTCGTGCTGTTCATCGTCTGGCCGCTGCTGCGCGGCGTCTACCTCAGCTTCACGGACGCCAACATCTCCGGCGAGGGCGCGAGCTTCGTCGGCCTCGACAACTACCGCGAGGCGCTGAACGACTCGGCGATGTGGGACGCGCTCGGCCACAGCGCGTACTTCACGCTCCTGGTCGTGCCCTGCATCACGGTCATGGCCTTCCTCCTCGCGATGCTCGCCCACCACATCGAACGCGGCAAGTGGCTGTGGCGGCTGTGCTTCTTCGTCCCGTTCCTGCTGCCGTCGACGGTCGCGGCCAACATGTGGCAGTGGCTGTTCACCCAGGGCATCGGCCTGTTCAACCACACCCTCGGGACCGACACGCCCTGGCTGACCGACAAGTCGTACGCCATGTTCGCCATCGTGATCCAGACCCTGTGGTGGACGGTCGGGTTCAGCTTCCTGCTGTACCTCGCCGCCCTCCAGGGCATCCCGGGCCACCTGTACGAGGCGGCCAAGCTGGACGGGGCGAACGCCTGGCACCGCATGGTCCACATCACCCTGCCGATGCTGCGCAACATCACCGGCCTGGTGATCGCGCTCCAGATCCTCGCCTCGCTGCAACTGTTCGACCAGGCCGTCGTGATGATGGACTTCAGCCCCGGACCGGAGCTCAGCACCCGCTCCTTCGTCCAGTACACCCTCGAACAGGGCTTCACCGGCTACCGCGTGGGCTATGCCTCCGCGATGTCCATCATCTTCTTCGTGATCATCGCAGCCGTCGCCCTGGCGCGGATGTGGCTGCTGCGCAACCGTGAGGAGGGCGGCCGATGACCACCGCCGCGACCACGCCGACACACACCAAGTCCCGCAAGCGCTGGACGCCCAGCCAGATCGTCCTCACCCTGCTCGGTACCGCCGTCTCCGCCGTCTTCGTGGCGCCGATCGCCGCGGCCCTGCTCACCTCGTTCAAGTCCGAGGCGGAGGCCGCCGAGATCCCGCCGCACTGGCTGCCGGAGGTCTGGACGGGCCAGGCCTGGAAGGCGCTCTTCGAGACCGGCAACATCACCAACTGGTTCGTGAACTCCCTGGTGGTGTCCGTCTGCGTGACGGCGATCGTGCTGGTGACCGGCGCCCTCGCCGGATACGGCTTCGCCCGCACCGAGTTCCGCGGCAAGAACGTCCTGATGGGCGTCGTCATGGCCGGCCTCATGGTCTCCCCGGCCGTGCTCGGCGTCCCCCTGTTCACCACCGTCCAGCAGATGGGCATGGTCGACACCTACTGGGGCATGATCCTGCCGCAGTGCGCGCCCGCCGCGATGGTCTACATCCTCTACAAGTTCTTCCAGGGCATCCCGCGCGAACTGGAGGAGGCCGCCTTCATCGACGGCGCCGGCCGCTGGCGCGTCTTCCTCACGATCATCGTGCCGCTCTCCCGCCCCTCCCTCGCGGCGGTCGGCATCTTCACCTTCATCAGCTCGTGGAACAACTTCCTGTGGCCCTACATGGTCACCAACAACCCCGACCTGATGACCATGCCGAACGGCATCGCGACCGTCATGAACTCCTACGGCATCCAGTGGGCCCAGCTCATGGCCGGCGGCCTCATGGCGGGCCTGCCCCTGATCATCGTCTTCGTCTTCTTCCAGCGCCAGATCGTGGCGGGCGTCGCCCACACCGGTCTGGCCGGCCAGTGATCCCGCCGAGGGGAGCCTGATGTGAAACGCCCGAGACTCGTCACCCTCCTGGCCGCCGCGGTCGTGGCCCTGCTGCCGACCACCGCCCAGGCGGACGTGACCTACCCCGACCCCCAGCCGGTCACCGGCCAGCAGATCATCCACGACCCGACCGTGATGCGCCTCAAGTCCGGCGGCTACGTGGCCTATTCGACCGGCGGCGTCATCGGCGCCCGCACCTCGAAGGACCGCGTCCACTGGACGGACGCGGGCAACGCCTTCGCCGAACCACCGAGTTGGTGGTACGAGTACAACGACACCGGCGACCCCTGGGCCCCCGACCTCACCTACCGGGCCGGCCGCTACTGGCTGTACTACGCAGTCTCCTCCTGGGGCACCAACCACTCCGCGATCGGCGTGGCCACCTCCCGCACGGGCCTGCCCGGCACCTGGACCGACCACGGCAGGGTCTTCACCTCGGAGACCACCGACCACTGGAACGCCATCGACCCGGCGGTCGTCCGGGCCGACGGCCGCCTGTGGATGACCTTCGGCTCGTACTGGACCGGCATCCGCATGGTCGAACTGAACCCGCGAACGGGCAGGGCGATCGAGAACCCCACGGTCCACCACCTGGCCACCCGCCCCGACGAGCCGTACGCGGTCGAGGGCCCGGAGATCGTCAGACACGGCCGCCACTACTACCTGTTCGCGTCGTACGACGCGTGCTGCTCGGGCGTGAACTCGACGTACAGGATCAAGGTCGGCCGCTCGACATCGATCACCGGCCCGTACGTGGACAGCAAGGGCACCCCGATGCTGGAGGGCGGCGGCGACCTCCTCCTCGCCGGCCACGGCAAGTACGTGGGCACGGGTGGCCAGTCCGTCTTCCGCGACCGGGACAAGGACTGGCTGGCCTACCACTACTACGACGCAGAGGACGAAGGCACGCCCAAGCTGGGGCTCAACAAGCTGAGCTGGACAAGAGACGGCTGGCCCACCGTCCTCTAGGGGCGCGGGGCTGTGTCCATGTGCGGCTCCGCCGCGCGGGCGCGACCAGCCACAACGCACCCGCACTCGAAAACGCACCGAAAGGAACCCATGCGAACCGCCCGCTTCACCCTGGACCCCGCCTTCACCGTAGGTGAGGTGAACCCCCGCCTCTTCGGCTCGTTCGTGGAACACCTCGGCCGCTGCGTGTACACCGGCATCTTCGAACCGGACCACCCCACCGCGGACGCGGAAGGCCTCCGCACGGACGTCCTGGACCTCGTCAGGGAACTCGGCGTCACCGCCATCCGCTACCCCGGCGGCAACTTCGTCTCGGGCTACAAGTGGGAGGACTCCGTGGGCCCCGTGGAGGACCGCCCCCGCCGCCTGGACCTCGCCTGGCGCTCCACGGAGACCAACCGCTTCGGCCTCTCCGAGTACATCGCGTTCCTGAAGAAGATCGGCCCGCAGGCCGAACCGATGATGGCCGTCAACCTCGGCACCCGGGGCGTGGCGGAGGCCCTGGAGCTCCAGGAGTACGCCAACCACCCCTCCGGCACGACCCTGTCGGACCTGCGCGTCGAGCACGGCGACAAGGACCCGTTCGGCATCCGCATGTGGTGCCTCGGCAACGAGATGGACGGCCCCTGGCAGACCGGTCACAAGACCGCCGAGGAGTACGGCCGGATCGCCGCCGAGACCGCCCGCGCCATGCGCCAGATCGACCCCGGTGTCGAACTCGTCGCCTGCGGCTCCTCCGGCCAGTCCATGGAGACCTTCGCCGAGTGGGAGGCGACGGTCCTCAAGGAGACGTACGACCTGGTCGACCACATCTCCCTGCACGCCTACTACGAGCCGCTCGACGGCGACGTCGACTCCTTCCTCGCCTCCGCCGTCGACATGGAGTCCTTCATCGAGAACGTGGTCGCCACCTGCGACCACGTCGGCGCCCGCCTCAAGTCCAGGAAGAAGATCGACCTCTCCTTCGACGAGTGGAACGTCTGGTACCTGTCCCGCACGGAGGCCCAGGTCAGCGCTCTCGACTGGCCCGAGGCCCCCCGCCTCCTGGAGGACAACTACAACGTCACCGACGCCGTCGTCTTCGGCTCGCTGCTCATCGCGCTGCTCCGGCACGCGGACCGCGTCACCGTCGCCTGTCTCGCCCAGCTCGTCAACGTGATCGCCCCGATCATGACCGAGCCCGGCGGCCCGGCCTGGCGGCAGACGACGTTCTTCCCGTTCGCCCAGGCCTCGAAGTACGGCCGGGGCGAGGTGCTCGACGTGCGCGTGGACTCACCGACGTACGAGACGAAGAAGTACGGCGAGGCCGACCTGCTGCACGCCACCGCCGTGCGCGCCGAGGACGGCACGGTCACCGTGTTCGCCGTCAACCGCAGCCGCACCGAGTCGCTGCCGCTGGACGTCGCCCTCAACGGCCTCGACCTCACCTCGGTCGTCGAGCACAGCGCCCTCGCGGACGCCGACCCCGACGCCCGCAACACCCTCGCCGAGCCCGAGCGGGTCACCCCGCACACGGTCGACGGCACGGCCCTGGACGACGGCCGGCTCTCCGCCGTACTGGAGCCGCTGTCCTGGAACGTGATCCGGCTGGCGTGAGTGTCCGGCGGTGGGCTCACCTCCTCCCCGGTGAGTCCACCGCCTCCACCGGAACCCCGCCCCGCACCGCGCCCAGCAGCGTCAGCCGCACATCCCGCGGGCCCGAGGGCGTGGTCCCGTCGGACAGCACCGCCAGGGCCAGTGTGTTGGTCCCACGTGTGCGCAGAATCCCGTTCGGCAGGACGAAGGTGTGCTGCGGGCCCACATCGTTGATGTACTGGCCCATGTTCCAGCCGTTGAGGAAGATCTGGACCCGGTAGGCACGCTCCGGGTCGTCGTCGATCGTGAGCCCGATCGAGGCGTCCACGTCGGCGGGCACGTTCAGCCGGAAACCCGTCCGGCACCAGGTCACCCCCTGCCGCCGCACCTCCCGCGGGAACTCCGCGGCCCGCCACTCCCGGTCGTCGAACCCCGGCAGGTGCCAGCCCTCCCGCTCCCCGTACAGCCCGCCGTTGTTCAGCGGCCCGCGCACCCGGTCCGGCGCCGTGGCGCCCTGGATCCGCCACTCCACGCTCCGGGAGCCGCCCCCGAACCCGACGGCCACGAGCCCGCGCGCGGCCTTGTGCGTGTCCTCGGCCCGCTCGTCCCCGTCGTGCTGCATCGGCCGTACGAGCACCGACAGCACGTGCGGGCCCCGCTCGCGCCGCTCCTCCGGCACGTCGAAGGAGGCCGTCGCCGTCCACGTGCCCCGCCGGGCCGTGTCCTCGTCCGGCACCGGCATGCGGTGCGTGCCCAGCGGGCGGCCGTCCAGCCAGGCCATCAGCAGTCCCTGGGTACCGGTGCTGTAGGACAGCGACACGGACTCGACACCGCGCGTGTCCTCGAACCGCCCCCGGTACCAGACGTCGCCGTGGTGGAAGCCGTAGTCGTCCGCGAAGAGGACGGGACCGCCCTCGGGCACGGGCGTGGTGCTGTGCGACGAGGTGAGATCGGCGGCCGGCCACGCCGAGTCGTCGAAACCGGCCTCGGACTCCGGGTTCTCCGCCCGTCTCCGCCAGCCCTCCAGCGCGGGCAGCCGCACCTCGGGCGTGTTCGGCATCAGCCCCTCCATCGCCAGGCTCCCGGCCCGGCTGACACGGGTGCGCACCGGCCGTCCGTTCCAGGTCACGGCGGTGATCCCGCGCGGTGCCCACACCTCCAGGCCCATCCCGCCGACGTGGTCGCCGACGAGATGGGCGGTGGAGCCGCGCAGGGTGACCGAGCGGAGCAGCGCCGGGCCGTGGACCAGCAGCGAGCCGGACGGGGTCTCGTACGGCCACAGGTGCAGCGCCGTCGCGTCGTCGGCGAACAGCAGCAGCATGGGCGTCTCGGAGTCCCCGCCCTCGACCAGCACCCTGCTCAGCCCGCCCACCCCGAGCGGCACCACGACGTTCAGCCTGCCCCGGTCGTAGGACCATCCGGGCTCGTCGTCCAGCCGGCTGGTGACCGGTTCGGTGTCGCAGTCCAGCGCGACCTGGGCCGTCTCACCGCTGCGGCCCGTGAACAGGGCGATGTCCTGCCGTCCGACGGTCATGTTCAGCGTGGGCTGCGCGGTGGTGTACGCCAGTTTCCGCCGGCCCAGTTCCAGGCCGGTGGTGAGCAGCTTGGCGTCCCGCGCGCCGACGGTGACCGGTACGTCGATGCCGGTGTCCGGCAGCATCGAGCCGACCGGCTCCGCGGAGTCGTTGTGCAGGACGTACACCTGGGCGCCGGTGTCGGGGTTGGCCAGGTGGCGCACCTTCAGCCGGTCGTCCTCGGCCCGCACCTCCTTCGCCGGGTCCAGCCGGGCGAGGTCGGGCACGGTCCGCAGCAGATGGCCGAGCTGCTGGAGCGCGGCCAGTTTCGGCGTCGGCCGGCGGCCCTCGTCGATCGCCGCCCCGTAGTCGTACGAGGTGTAGACGCCCGGCCCGGGCAGCCAGCCCCACGAGGTCCCGCCGAACGCCACCCGGACGTTGTGCACCGTGACGCCGTCGGCGAGGCTCGTGAGGTGGGCGCGCCGCTCGTGGGCCGCGTCGTGCGTCCGCCGCACCTGCGCGTACCCCTTGCCGCCGGAGGTGGCCCCGCCCCACGGATCGGCCGCCCCGCCGGCCGCCCCGGCGAGCACTCCGGGCGCCTGCCGGCCGGTCTCGCGCTCACCGAGGTGCCCGTCCGCGTGGAAGAGCGGTACGTCGATGCGGTCGGCGCGCGCCTTGTCGTACAGGTGGGTCAGATAGGCCTGCCCGGCCGGCTCGTCGGCGAAGACCTCGAACCCGTCCTCGAACCGGTACAGCAGCACGGTGCCGCCGCCCGCGGTGAACAGGTGCCGTACGGCGATGCGGTTGACGGCGCTCAGCCACTCGTCGACGTGCCGCAGGTACTCGGGGTCGGTGGTGCGGGCGCGGCCCTCGGTGGCCGTCAGCCATCCGGGGAAGCCGCCGGCGTCGAGATCGGCGGAGCCGAGGTACGGGCCGGGACGCAGGATGACGTACAGCCGCTCCTCGGCGGCCATGGTCAGGAAGAGGTCCAGGTCCCGCACTCCGGTGAAGTCGTACGTCCCGGGCGCGGGGGAGTGGTGGTTCCACGGCACGGGGACGCTGACCGCGTTGCACCCGCCCGCGCGCAGCTTCTGCAGCACGTCCCGCCACAGGGAGGGGCTGGGCAGCCGGAAGGGGTGCAGCTCGCCGGACCACAGCACCAGGCGCCGGCCGTCGACCAGCAGCGAGTACCGGTCGTGGCCGATCCGGTGCCGCTTGCCGTCCGCGCTCGGGGGAGGGGGCGGCGGACCCGTCGGCACGCCGCGCGGTCCGTGCGCGCCGGTCGCCGCCCCGCCGCTGCCGGCCAGCGCGAGACCGAGCGCCGCCGTACCGGCCAGGGCGGTGAAGGTACGCCTGCTGAGCTCCAAGGGAGCGCCTCCTGCTTGTACTGCCACACGGGGTGCCGGTGGGCCATTGTCCATGAACCGGTGCCTCCGCGTTCACATGAGGGTTCCGGTACGCCTGTTTCCTCCCGTTTCGGTGTGGTGGAAGTGAATGGCCGGAGTTGGCCCTGTCCGCCGGTCGTGGGGCTTCGTACGATGCGAGCGCTCCCGGCCTCCACCGCACCTTCATGCCTCCTTCACGAGGCCGGGGGTACATGTGCGTGCGTTATTGGCATGTACATGATATTTCAATCACCCCCCACCGAAGGACGGAGAACCATGGCTGGTGGACTGCTCCTGAGCGCGGCGGCGGCCGCGCTCCTCACCGCCGCGTTACCCGCGCACGACCCGTCGGCCGGTTTCGAGGACCCGCCGCCGGACAAGATCGTCATCAAGGTCGCCACGGTGAACGGTTCCGGTTGCCCCCAGGGCACCGCCGCGGTCGCCGTCTCCGCGGACAACACCGCCTTCACCGTGACGTACAGCGACTACCTCGCCCGGGCCGGCGGGAACTCGGACCCCACGGCCTTCCGCAAGAACTGCCAGCTCAGCCTGCTGGTGCACGTCCCCCAGGGCTTCACCTACGCCGTCGCCAGCGCCGACTACCGGGGCTTCGCCTCGCTCCGGTCCGGCGCGAAGGGGACGCAGAGGGCGTCGTACTACTTCCAGGGCTCCCCGAACACGGAGTACCGCAGTCACCCCTTCGTGGGCCCCCTCGACGACAACTGGCAGGTCACGGACGAGACCGACTGGGCCCAGCTGGTCTACGCGCCCTGCGGGGTCCAGCGCAACTTCAACATCAACACGGAGCTGCGGGTGAGCGCGGGCACCTCGTCCCCCGACGACGTCAGCTTCATGACGATGGACTCCACGGACGGGGACATCAGCACCGTGTACCACCTCGCGTGGAAGGAGTGCCCGGAGGGGTGACGGCCCGCTGAGGAGCGGGAACGGGAGCGGGCGGGCCGGCGCGGCGCATGCGCGGCCCGCCCGCTTCCTCGGCGAGGCCGTCCGTGCGGAGGCAAGTGGTGCCGCGCGGACCATTGACGCGCAAGTGGTTCGATTCTACGGTCCGTTCGAACTTGCGATCGTCGTTCGCAATCCCGAACGACCTCCCCACCCCCACCGCAAGGAGAACCCCGTATGAGCCGCACCCTCCGGAAGCGCACCGCCCTCCTCTCGATCCCCGCCGCAGCCCTCCTGGCGCTGATGCCGTCCACCGCCTCGGCGTACCCCGACCCCGGCCGCGTCACCGGGTCCGTCGTCACGCACGACCCGTCGATGATCCGGACCTCCTCCGGGCAGTACCTCCTCTACGCCACCGGCGGAGGCGTCTCCCACAAGACCTCCACCGACCGCACCGCCTTCTCCGCCGGCGCCGACGCGTTCTCGTCCCGGCCGAGCTGGTGGCGGAACTACTCCTCCGTACCGGAGGCCTGGGCGCCGGACATCTCGTACCACGGCGGCAAGTACCTGATGTACTACTCCGTCTCGAAGTTCGGCTCGAACACCTCCGCCATCGGACTGGCCGGCTCGACCACCGGACAGCCGGGCAGCTGGACCGACTACGGCACCGTGTACACCTCCGGCTCCTCCAGCGACTACAACGCCATCGACCCCAACCTCTTCGTCGACGACGACGGCAAGTGGTGGCTGTCCTTCGGCAGTTGGTGGACCGGGATCAAGATGATCCGGATCGACCCCTCCACCGGGAAGCAGCTCTCCTCCCACACCACCCGCTACTCGCTCGCCTCCCGCCCCTCCGGGACGAAGGCCGTCGAGGCGCCGTTCGTCGTCAAGCGGAACGGCTACTACTACCTCTTCGCCTCGTACGACACCTGCTGCGCCGGCACCGGCTCCACCTACAAGGTCAAGGTCGGCCGCGCCACCAGCGTCACCGGGCCGTACCGCGACAAGAACGGCGTCTCGATGATGAACAACGGCGGCACGCCCGTACTCGAGTCGCACGGCAGCGTCATCGGCCCCGGCGGCCAGTCGATCATGAACGACGTCGACGGGGACCTGATCGTCTACCACTACTACGACGGCGACGACAACGGCACCCCCAAGCTCGGCATCAACCTCCTGAACTGGAGCAGCGGATGGCCCGTCGCCTACTGACCCTGCCGGCCGCGCTGCTGCTCGCCCTCTCGTTCGGGCAGTCGTCCGCGCAGGCGGCCTCCTTCGGCAACCCCGTCAAGGCCCAGAAGGGCGCCGACCCCTGGATCGTCCGCCACGACGGCCACTACTACCTGGTCAGCACGTCCTGGACCGACGTCATCACCATCCGCAGGTCACCCACCCTCGGCGGCCTCGCCACCGCCCCCGGCGTGCAGGTGTGGCAGGGTGACGCGGCCTCCCGGTGCTGCAACATCTGGGCACCGGAACTGCACTACCTCAACGGGCGCTGGTACCTGTACTACGTGGCCGGGCAGAACATCGCCGACTACAACCCCACCCAGCGCAGCCACGTCCTGGAGAGCGCCGGGTCCGATCCCATGGGGCCGTACAGCTACAAGGGACGGCTGAACTCCGGCTGGATGCTGGACCCCACCGTCGCCACCGTCGACGGACAGCTGTATCTCTTCGGCAGCACGCACAACGGCACGCAGAACATCGTCGCCGCGCGCATGTCGAACCCGTACACGGTGAGTTCGTCCTTCTCGACCGTCTCCACGCCCACGTACGACTGGGAACGGCAGGGCGGCACCGTCAACGAGGGCCCGGAGATCCTCCAGCGGGGCGGCCGCACCTTCCTCGTCTACTCCGCGAGCGGCTGCTGGACCCCCGACTACAAGCTCGGGCAGCTCACCCTCACCGGCTCCGACCCGGCCTCCGCGTCCTCCTGGACCAAGAAGTCCACGCCCGTCTTCCAGCGCAGTGACGGCAACGGCGTCTACGGTCCCGGCCACAACGGCTTCTTCACCTCGCCGGACGGCACGGAGAGCTGGATCGTCTACCACGCCAACGACTCCGCGTCCGAGGGGTGCGACAACGGGCGTACGGCACGGGCGCAGAAGTTCACCTGGAACGCGGACGGTTCGCCGAACTTCGGTACGCCCGTACGGCTCGGGGCGGGCCTCACCGGTCCCTCCGGTGAGCCGTCGACCGTCTCCACCACCTACACCCTCACCAACCGCAACAGCGGCAAGTGCCTTGATCTGTCAGGGAGTTCGTCCGCCGACGGCGCCCATGTGCAGCAGTACGCCTGCAACGGCGGCGCCAACCAGCGGTGGCGCCTGGAGGACCTCGGCGACGACACCCACCGGCTGGTGAACGTCGCCAGTGGCAAGGTGCTCGACACCGAGAACTGCTCCTCCGCCGACGGCGCCGACCTGAGGCAGTGGTCGTGGCTGGACAACACCTGCCAGCGGTTCCGGTTCGTGGCGACGGACGGCGGTCACGTCCGTATCGTCAACCAGGCCACCGGCAAGGTCGCCGACGTCGCCGACTGCTCCACCGCGGACGGTGCCGACGTACGGCAGTGGACCTGGCTGGACAACGGCTGTCAGCAGTGGCGGCTGAACCCGGCGTGAGGCCCGTACGAGGCCGGCGTGGGGCCCGTACCAGGTCTCCCACCGGCCTCGGGGGTCACTCCGTGCCGTCGTGGCCCCGCAGGTGGAGCGAGCGGAGGGCCACCTCGATGGCGAAGCGGTGGTCGGGGTCGGCGAGCCGGTCGCCCAGGTAGGTGTCCAGCATCCGCAGGCGGTAGCGGACGGTCTGGGCGTGCACGCCCAGGATCTCGCCGACCTGTTCGGCGGGCGCCCGGGTGGAGACGTGGACCCGGAGGGTCTCGACCAGCCGGTCGCGCCGCCTGGCGGGCAACTCGTCGAGCGCGGCCAGTTCACGCGCCGCGACACGGTCGACGAGGGCGGAGTCGGACAGCAGCCACAGGGTCGTCAGATGATCCTCGCAGCGGATCAGCGGGGCGTCGGGGACGACATCGTCGTCAACGAGCTGGAGCACACGGCGGGCCCAGCGGACGGAGTCGGCGGCCTGCGCGATCGGCACGGTCAGGCCCACCGCGGCACGGGTGCCGGTCAGGGCCGTACGGATCATGTCGAGGCGCCGGGGGGTGAGGTCCCCGGGGACGAGCAGGTGCGGTTGCGGTATGTCCAGGTCGGCGAGGACGTCCCGGTCGAGTCCCGCCTGGATGTGCTCCGGCACCGGGGGGCGCAGGGCGACGAGGAAGCACGAGCGGGGCAGCTCCCAGGCGGCGGCCTTGCACAGTTCGGAGACGGTCGTCCGGGGCATCGGCGAGGAGGCCAGGAGGAAGTGCAATAACTGCCTCCGTAACGCCGACTCCTCGGAGGCGGCCCGCTCCCGCACCTCCGCGTACCCCTCGCGGGTGATCGCCTCCAGTTCCTCGACGTACGCGAAGAGGGCGTCGGCGAAGGCGAGGACCAGCGCGGGGGAGAGGCTGTACTGCCGTCCCAGCGTCTTGGCCCGGCGCAGTGCGATGCGGGCGCCGAGCCGGTAGGCGCCCTGCAGTACCTCCAGGTCACGGCCCTCGTAGGCCTCCACCCGGCCGAACCTGCGCAGCAGTTCGTCCCGCAGCTCCGAGCTGCTGCCGGGGTCGGCCACCCGGTCCACGAAGGCGGTCAGCGCCTGTTCGACGCCTTGGCGGATCGCGTCCCCGTCCGGGCCGTTGAGCAGCCTGCCGTACACCGGGTAGGTGCGGGTGACCTCGGTCCGTATCTCGTTCAGCAGCCCCGGAAGCAGCGGCCGCATGAAGGCCGCGAACTTCTTGGGGAGCGGGTCGAGCGGTTCACCGAGCACCGAGGGACGCGCGCTTGAGGGCATGAGTGATCCCTTGCTCTCCGACATGTCCGGTGGGGCGGCCGGCCGGCCGGGTTCCGCCCTCGTCGGGCGGAACCCGGACCGGTCCACCGGGATTCACCGGCTTGGCAAGCTGACGGTAAATCAACTTTGTTGTGTTGTACATCACTTGTGAAGGAATCGCGTCATGGTGGTGAGGGCCGGCTGCCGGGACGGCCACGCGGTTCCGGTCCCGTGGTGGCTACTCGGCGGCGGAGTGCCAGTTCTCCGCCAGGACCTTGCCGGCGTCGGGGGCGACGGTCCCGGGGGCGTTGAGGCCGGTGAGGTGGGTCTGCGTGTCGTTGAGGGTCAGGCTGTTGTTCCCGGAGGCGGAGGGCAGCCCGGTCTTCGCGTTGACCGCGGCGTTGATCAGACCGACGTTCAGGCCGCAGCCGGTGGCGCCGGGGACCGCGAAGGTGCTGTCGTTCTGGGGGGCGCCGGTGAGGTCGATCCGGCTCATCTCGCCGGCCGGGTCGGGGGTGCCGTCACCCTGGAAGAAGGTCATCCCGAACGCCGGGTACTCGCGGTTCGCGGGGCGCAGCACGATCGGGTCGGCGGCCGTTCCGATGTAGCACTTGCTGCCGAGGAGCGGGTTCTCCAGGTGGATGCGGACCGGCAGGGCGATGATGGGCGTGTCCGTGAGGACGCCGGCGGTCTGGTCGAAGGCGTAGGGCGCGCCGACGGACTCCATGGTCGCGGTGATCTTGTTGAGGCTGGAGTTCTCCAGCGACTCGCAGATGCCCGTGATCACGAATATGTCGCTCGGGCACATCAGGCCGAGCAGTCCGCCGGGCACGGTGGCGGGCTCGGCGACCAGCGCGCCGGAGGCCGGGGCGACCACGCTGCTGGTGCCGTCCGCGTTCTGGACGACGCCGATCTGGAGGTTGGTCCTGCCGGTCGTCACGGTGGTGTCGCCCAGCTTGATGGAGCCGCTCGCCGAGGTGGAGACCACGCACTGCGGGGTCCTGTCGAAGCCGTCGGCGGCCAGCATCGCCGGGGCGTCCACGGGGCAGCGGGTGAAGGGGGCCCACTCGCCGTTGAGCGCGGGGCCGGCGGCGGTCGCCGTGCCCAGGGAGGCGAAGGCGCCGAACGCGGTCAGCGCGGAGACGGCGGCGAGCCGGGTGCGGGGGGAGAACGGGGGCATGGTGGTGGCCTTCCGTGGAGGTGGGGGACAGGGGATCAGCGCTCGGCGACGGGGACCTCGTAGGGCTGGAGGTCCTCGGTGCACTGGCCTTCGTTGGTCGGGCTCGGGAACACCGGGGCGGCGATCGCGCACGTCTGGCCCTGGACCTGCTTGATGTGGTTGCCGGGACCGGAGACGGAGGCGGTGAGCAGACGGTCGAGGTCCTCGCCGTCGGTGCCGCAGCCGGTGAAGGCGGGGATGGCCGCCTCGCCGGACAGCACGCCGCCGCTGAGGAGCAGATAGCCGGTGGCCGGCAGGCCGATGATCTGCTCGCCCCGGCCGTACAGCACCAGGTGGTCACCCGGGAAGTTCGCGGGGTCCGGGTCGGCGGAGGTGAGGGACGTCTCGGTCCGGCACCCGGGACCGACGTCCAGGGGCGTCCCGTTGACCTCGAGATCCAGTACGTGCAGGACCAGCGGGGCCCGGACGTAGGTGTCCGTGATCGTGGTGAAGTCGGAGAGGCGCATCCTCATGCGCGAGTCGATCCTCATGGTGCCCGTCTGCTCCAGCACCATGGTGGCCTTCACCGGGGCGAAGTCGAAGGACAGGAAGGTCGCGTCGAAGGGCGGTGTCTGCTTCCGCTCCCGGTAGTGGAGGTTCGCGTACGACACGGTGTCGAAGATCAGGTACTCAGGGTCGGGGGGACCCATCTCGGGGAGCCCCTGTTCGATCAGCACGCAGGACGGCGGCAGGTACGCGGCGCCCTTCATCTTCTTCACGTTGGCGTAGCCGGTGACGTAGGCGTTGAGCGACACGTCCGTGGGCGGGTGCTGTTCGTCGTAGCGGCACGGCGGTACGTCGCGGTCCGCGGCGGTGCCGGGCGAGTTCTCCAGCACCTTCGGTGACCGGTCCCCCTGCCGCTCCTCCGTTCCGTCCCCCGGCCCGTCCTCCGGTGGGCCCGATGCCTCCGCGGACCCGGACGGGGAGGGCGGGCCGCTCGCCCCGGGGCCGTCCGTGCCGACCGGTACGGTGGCCAGCAGCCCCTGGTCCGTGGCGTCCTCGGTGAGGGAGCAGTCGACGGTCAGCGAGCCGGGGCCGGCGGTGGCCGTGTCCGCCGTGTCCGCCGTGCCGGGCGCCAGGTCGATCGCGAGGTCGCCGGCGGTGAAGGTCAGGGCGCCGTCGCCCCGGCCGGCCACCGAGGGGACGTCGCCCTTCGTGGTCAGTGTCAGCGGCCCGGAGGCGGGAAGGGCGACGGGTTCGGCGCTTCCGCGCCAGGTCGCGGTGGCGGTCGCCGCGTTCTGGGCGACGCCCACGGCGAGCCGGGTCGCCGCCCGTACCCCGGACGCCTCGTGTGCGGTGAGATCGGCGACGGCCTCCGCGGGGAGTTCCACGGTGGTGGTGACGCCGGTGGGCGAGAACGCCTCGCCCGCCTCGGCCCGTTCCGGGAAGTCCGCCGAGATCCGCACCGTCGCGGGCAGCCGCCCCGAGGGCAGGGTGCAGACGTAGGGGAGTTCGGCCTCGATCTCCTGGGGGCCCGTGGCGGAGGCCGTGGTCGGTATCAGGGCGGCGAGCACGACGAACGCCGCGATCGACGTGGTCCTGGTGCGGGCACGGGAGGGCCGCGGGGCGGCGGCTCGCTGGACTCTCATACAACTCCGCTCGGTAGGAGGCCGGTGTCGGCGGGACGCGGCACGGAGTCCGCGAACGCCCGGCCGGGGTAGCCGGCCGGGCGGACGTGAGCGGGGGCGGTCTACGGGTTGGAACCGACGATGGTCGGGATGATGCCGGTGCCCGCCTGCTTGACGGCGTAGTTGCCCTTGAAGGTGGGCTTGGTGGCGGTCGTGACGATCGCCCCGCAGTTGACGGGGTTGCTGACCGCCAGTTCACCGGCGACGCTGTTGACCGCGAGGACACCGGTGGAGTTGGTGTAGGTGGCCGAGGCCTTGCCCGCCACCGTGAACTTGCAGGCGCCGGCGGTCACGTTGGCCTTGACGTTGCCGACGTAGCCCTTGGTGACGCCGGTGGAGGCGGTGTAGTCCACCGCGACGACGTCCCAGGGGGTGACCGACGTGGTGGTGACGTTGCCCAGGACACTGGTGCACGGCGAGCCGGTGGCACCGAAGTTCATGGTGGTGATGTCGGCGACGTCCCCCGGGTTGCCGGTGGCGCTGTTCATCACACCGGCCGCGTTGGAGGTCGTACAGGTCATCGGGATGGTGGCGGTCAGCACGATGTTGCCGACGTTCGCGGCCTGGAACGAGGACGGCGAGGGGGTGACGGTCCACACCGTGGAGGGCACCGCGGAGGACGGGCCGGCGGCGAGACCCAGCGCCGACGCGGCCGCACACACCACGACGGCCGACCTTCTCGTGTTCTTCTTCATGACTCGGGACTCCTTGAGGGTTGACCTGCAGTGAGCGGTGACGTTACTCGCCGGAAACTTAGCCGAACAATGCGGTTGTCCATGATTCTTTTAAAAGTGGAACAAGCTGTTTCCCCAGTGAGTGATTCGCGGTTCGCCTTAGTCACGCGCTGCCAAGGAGGAAACGTCCGGAGAGGATGATCCCGCTCTCCGGGCGCTCCCCGTACCGGGGGGTGTGACACTCACCCGCCGACAATGCCGGGAGGGTTTTTTGTGTCCTCCGTGACAGGTTCCGGATGGCCGGAGTCGGTATCCCGGAAAACTCGGATTCCGGTGTTGCCCGTCGAGGTTACCGGGCCGTAACGTGCCGGTGTGGTGCTCGGTTCCAGGTCGGTGGCCCCCGTCGGCCGGAGCCATGACGGGCGCTTTCCGGCCCCCCTTCCATCGGGCTCGGGCGTCCGTCGGCAGGGTCTCACGGATCCACACCCCCCGGAGCCGCGGGACCCTGCCCTGTCTCCCCGGAGACAAGTGCGGGGCCGGTGTGTTGTGTGCGCGGTGACAAGTTCCGGTGGGTCGGCGGGGATCCGCTGCCGCACCCGTTGTCAGTGCGCTCCGCGCCGACTTAACGTGCGCCCGCGGTACCTATCCGATGGACGTCCGCTGGAGGTGATATGGGAATCGAAGTGGTGGTCGAGGGCCTGACCAAGTCCTTCGGTAAGCAGAGCATCTGGCGGGACGTGACACTCACCCTTCCTGCCGGAGAGGTGAGCGTGATGCTGGGCCCGTCCGGCACCGGGAAGACCGTTTTCCTGAAGTCGCTCATAGGGCTGCTCAAACCCGAGAAGGGCCGTGTCCTCATCGACGGGGTGGACATGGTGAACAGTCCCGAAAAGGATATCTACGAGACCCGTAAACTGTTCGGTCTCATGTTCCAGGACGGGGCCCTCTTCGGGTCCATGTCCCTTTTCGACAACATCGCCTTCCCGCTGCGCGAGCACACCCGCAAGAAGGAGTCCGAGATCCGCCGCATCGTCATGGAGCGGATCGAGGTCGTCGGGCTGCTGGGTGCGGAGGGCAAGCTTCCGGGAGAGATCAGCGGAGGCATGCGCAAGCGGGCCGGACTGGCCCGCGCGCTCGTCCTCGACCCGCAGATCATCCTGTGCGACGAGCCGGACTCCGGACTCGACCCGGTCCGCACCGCCTACCTCTCCCAGCTGCTGATCGACCTGAACGCGCAGATCGACGCGACGATGCTGATCGTCACCCACAACCTCGACATCGCCGCCACCGTGCCCGACAACATGGGGATGCTCTTCCGGCGCGAGCTCGTCACCTTCGGTCCGCGCGAGGTGCTGCTCACCAGCGACGAGCCGGTCGTGGCCCAGTTCCTCGGCGGCCGGCGCGAGGGCCCCATCGGGATGTCCGAGGAGAAGGACGCGGCCACCCTCGCCGCCGAGGCGGGCGCCGCCTCCTCCGCCCCCGCCGTACCCCGGGTGATCGTCCCGCAGCTGGAGCCGTCGCCCGGCCTCCCGCCGCGCCGGGCCGTCGACCGGCGACGCAACCGTGTCATGGGCATGATCGACACGCTGCCGCCCGCCGCGCGCTCCGCCATCCGGGACACCTACGCGAGGAACTCCGGGGCGGCCACCCTGCCGATGCCCACCGCCGGGAGCGGCGCGTGATCACCGGCGCGCTGCGGCAGACCGGCCGGCTCTTCGCGCTCGCCGCCGAAGTCGGCCGCGCCGTCTTCCGAAGACCCTTCCAGTTCCGCGAGTTCGTCGAGCAGTTCTGGTTCGTCGCGAGCGTGACCATCCTGCCCGCCGCCCTCGTCTCGATCCCCTTCGGCGCCGTCATCGCCCTCCAGGTCGGCTCCCTGACCGAGCAGCTGGGCGCCCAGTCGTTCACCGGGGGCGCCAGCGTCCTCGCCGTCGTCCAGCAGGCCAGCCCGCTCATCGTCGCCCTGCTGATCGCCGGCGCCGGCGGCTCGGCCATCTGCGCCGACCTCGGCTCCCGCAGGATCCGCGAGGAACTCGACGCGATGGAGGTCATGGGCGTGTCCCCGGTGCAGCGCCTGGTCGTGCCCCGGGTGCTGGCCGCCATGGGCGTCGCGGTCCTGCTCAACGGCCTGGTCTCCGTCGTCGGCATCCTCGGCGGCTACTTCTTCAACGTCATCATGCAGGGCGGCACCCCCGGCGCCTACCTCTCCAGCTTCTCCGCCCTCGCCCAGCTCCCCGACCTGTACATCAGCGAACTCAAGGCGCTGGTCTTCGGGTTCATCGCGGGCATCGTCGCCGCCTACCGGGGCCTCAACCCGCGCGGCGGCCCCAAGGGCGTCGGCGACGCCGTCAACCAGTCCGTCGTCATCACGTTCCTCCTGCTCTTCTTCGTCAACATGGTGATGACGGCCGTCTACCTCCAGATCGTCCCGCCGAAGGGAGGCTGAGGTCCGATGGCCTCCCCGCTCGTCTGGCTCGACCGCTCCGGCGACCAACTGCTCTTCTACGTCCGGGCCCTGCTGTGGATCCCGCGGACCCTGCGCCGCTACCTCAAGGAGGTGCAGCGCCTGCTGGCCGAGGTGGCGTTCGGCTCCGGCGGCCTCGGGATCATCGGCGGCACCATCGGCGTGATGATCGCGATGACGCTCTTCACCGGGACCGTCGTCGGACTCCAGGGCTACGCGGCCCTCGACCAGATCGGCACGGCCGCGTTCACCGGATTCGTCTCCGCCTACTTCAACACCCGCGAGATCGCCCCCCTCGTCGCCGGACTCGCCCTCTCCGCGACCGTCGGCGCCGGCTTCACCGCCCAGCTCGGCGCCATGCGCATCAACGAGGAGGTCGACGCCCTCGAAGGCATGGGCATCCGCTCCATGCCCTACCTGGTCACCACCCGCATCATCGCCGGCGTCGTCGCCATCGTCCCGCTCTACGCGATCGGGCTGCTCTCCTCCTACGTCGCCTCCCGCTATGTGACCGTCCTGTTCAACGGGCAGTCCCGGGGGACGTACGACCACTACTTCAACCTCTTCCTCTCCCCGACGGACGTGCTGCTCTCCGTACTGAAGGTGCTGATCTTCAGCGTGATGGTGATCCTCGCCCACTGCTACTACGGCTTCCGCGCCTCGGGCGGCCCCGCCGGCGTCGGCGTCGCCGTCGGCCGGTCCGTGCGCAACGCCATCGTGCTGATCAGCGTCACCGACTTCTTCCTGTCGCTCGCCCTGTGGGGCGCGACCACGACCGTGAAGGTGGCGGGGTGAGATGAGCGGACCCCGGGGATCCCGAGGACAGACGCTGCGCCGCCGGCTGGCCGGGGTGGTGTTCGTGCTGGTGCCCGCCCTGCTGATCTGGCTGGCCGTCGCCGTCTACGACAAGAGGTTCACCGACTCCGACCCGGTGGTGGTCGAGACCGGCAGCGCCGGCAACCAGATGCACCCGGGCGCCGAGGTGAAACTGCGCGGCGTCGTCGTCGGCGAGGTCCGCGCCATCGACGCCACCGGCGACGGGGCCCGGCTCACCCTCGCCATGAAGCCCGGCGCGCTGGACGACGTACCGTCCGACGTCCGCGCGCAGATGCTGCCGACCACCCTGTTCGGCGAACGGTTCGTGGCCCTCGTACCGCCCGAGAACCCCTCGGCCCGGCCACTGGCCGCCGGGGCCGTCGTCCCCCAGGACCGCTCCGAGAACGCCATCGAACTCCAGCAGGTGCTCGACGACGTCCTGCCGATGCTCACCGCCGTGCAGCCGCAGAAGCTCTCCGCGACCCTGTCGGCCGTCTCACAGGCCCTGGAAGGCCGCGGGGACCGGCTCGGCGAGACGCTGAGCCTGCTGGACGAGCACCTGGAGGAGTTCAACCCCCACCTGCCCGCCCTCAACCGCGACCTCAGGGAACTCGTGAAGGTCAGCCATGTCTACGCGGACGCCGCGCCCGACATCGTCACGGCGCTCACCGACTTCACCACCACCAGCGGCACCCTCGCCGAGCAGGAGGCCGAACTCGCCGCCACCCTCGGCGCCACCACCCGCACGGCCGAGGACGTGACGGCCTTCCTGCGCGAGAACAAGGACAACATCATCCGGCTCGGTGCCGCCGGCCGACCCACCCTGGAACTGCTCGCCGAGTACTCCTCGGCCTTCCCCTGCACCCTGCGCACCCTCACCGAGTTCGTCCCGGCCATGGACAAGGCGCTCGGCAAGGGCACCGGCCGGCCCGGCATCCACGTCGACGTCACCACCGTCGCCTCGCGCGGCGCCTACCGCCCCGGCCGCGACACCCCGGTGTACGACTCCGGCGGCGGCCCCCGCTGCCCCTCCGTGCCCTACCTCGGCTCACTGCCCCGGCCCACCGCGCGGGCCGCCGCCCCCGCGGCCGAGCAGGACCTCGGACCCGCCAACTCCCCGGCGGAGAACGACCTCGTCAACGAACTCCTCGCCCCCGCCGCCGGCGAGAGCCCCGGCGACCTGCCCGACTGGAGCAGCCTGCTCGTCGGCCCCGTCTACCGCGGTACGGAGGTGACCCTCGGATGACCACCGCCGACGACGCGCACACCCGGCGCCGCCCGCTGACCGGGCCGCTGCTCAAGTCCCTCGCCTTCGTGGTGGTCACCGCCCTCGCCACGACCGTGCTCGGCATCGGCGTCGCCAACACCGGCGTCGGCTCCGGCTCCGGCACCACCACCTACAAGGCCCTGTTCACCGACGTCACCGGACTCGTCGACGGCGACAGCGTGCGGATCTCCGGGGTGGAGGTCGGCGAGGTGACCGACGTACGCGTGGTGGAACGGCGCACCGCGCAGGTCACCTTCACCGTCCGGGAGGACCGCAGGCTGCCCCGGTCGACCACCGCCGCCGTGAAGTACCTCAACATGGTCGGCCAGCGCTACGTCTCCCTCGGCCGTGACAGCGGCGACCTCACCGGCACCCTGGAGGAGGGCGGCACCGTCCCGCTGGAGCGCACCACGCCCGCGCTCGACCTGACCCTGCTCTTCAACGGCTTCAAGCCGCTGTTCGAGGGGCTCTCCCCGAAGGACGTCAACGAACTCGCCGGATCGATCGTGCAGGTGCTCCAGGGCGAGGGCGCCACCGTGGACAGCCTGATCCGCCACATCGGCTCGCTCAGTACGACCGTCGCCGCCAAGGACGAGGTGATCGGCCAGGTCGTCGGCAACCTCACCACCGTCCTGGACACCCTCAACGACCGCGAGGACGGCTTCGACGACCTCGTCGTCACCCTCCAGGAACTCGTCACCGGCTTCAACGAGGACCGTGAACCCCTCGGCAGGGCCGTCGCGGCCATGGGCGACCTGACCACCGTCACCGCCGACCTCTTCGAGGACGGGCGGGAGCCCCTCAAGCAGGACATCCGCGAACTGGGCCGGCTCTCGACGAACCTCGGCGAACACACCCCGCAGATCGAGGACTTCCTCGAGAAGACCCCCGCCAAGATGACCGCCCTGGCCCGCCTGTCCTCCTACGGATCGTGGTTCAACCTCTACCTCTGCGAGGCGCGCGTGAGCGGAGTCACCACCTCCGACGGCTCCGAACCGCCGACCGGTATCGCGGTCACCGAATCGAGGTGCCGCGGATGAGGCGCCCGCACATCAGGCCCGTGAAAGAGCGCGACCCCGTCGCCGTCGGCGTCGTGGGGCTGCTCGTCCTCACCCTGATCGCCCTCCTCGCCTACCACGTCGACCGGCTCCCGTTCGGCGGCGGCACCGCCTACAGCGCCGACTTCTCCGAGGCGGCGGGTCTGGACGAGGGCGACGAGGTGCGCATCGCGGGCGTCAAGGTCGGCCAGGTCACCGGCGTCGCGCTCGACGGCGCCAAGGTGAAGGTCACCTTCGAGGTCGAGGACGCCTGGCTCGGCGACCGCACGACCGCCGCCATCGCCATCAAGACCGTCCTCGGCGACAAGTACCTGGCGCTCGACCCGCTCGGCTCCGGCCGCCAGGACCCCGGCAGCCGCATCCCGCTGACCCGCACCACCTCCCCCTACGACGTGACCCAGGCGTTCCAGGACCTCAGCGGCACCGTCGACGACATCGACACGCGGCGGCTGGCGGAGAGCTTCGAGACCATCTCCGACACCTTCGAGGACTCCCCGCCACACGTGCGCAAGGCCGCCACCGGCCTGTCCGACCTGTCGCGGTCCATCTCCGAGCGCGACGCGGAACTCTCCGAACTCCTCAAGGGCAGCGCGAAGTTCACCAAGACGCTGGAGAACAGGAAGTCCAGCTTCGAGACCCTCATCGAGGACGGCGGCTCCCTGCTCGGCGAACTCCGCGACCGCCGCGCCGCCATCAGCGCCCTGCTCAAGGGCAGCCGCGACCTCGGCGGCGAACTCGGCGGCCTCGTCGAGGACAACGAGAAGCAGCTCGGCCCCACCCTCAAGGCCCTCGGCCGCGTCACCACCGTCCTGGAGGAGAACAACACCCAGCTCGGCAGGACCCTCGCGCTGGTCGGCCCGTACTACCGCCTGGTCGGCAACACCCTCGGCAACGGCCGCTGGTTCGACAGCTACCTGTGCGGTGTCGTGCCCCGCGACTACCTGCCCGAGACCTCCCAGCCCGAGACCGGATGCCTGCCGCCGAAACAGCCGGTGGCGGCCCAGGGGAGCGGTGAGTGATGAACCGACGCGGAAAGATCCTCACCGGCGTGCTCGCCTTCCTGCTGCTCGCCGCCGGCGGCGTGGCCACCGTCCGGACCCTCTCGTCCGACGGCACCCGCGTCACCGCCTACTTCGACCGCGCCACCGGCGTCTACGCCGGGTCCGACCTGCGCGTCCTCGGGGTACGGGTCGGCGAGGTGGAGTCGGTGCGGCCACAGGGCACCACGGTCCGCGTCGACCTCCGCCTGGACGAGGGGATCAAGGTCCCCGAGGGAGCGCGGGCCGTCGTCGTCGCGCCGAGCGTCGTCGCCGACCGGTATGTGCAGCTCACCCCCGCCCACAGCACGGGCCCCGCCCTCGCCGACGGCGCCGTACTGCCCGCCTCGCGCAACCGCCTCCCCGTCGAGATCGACCAGATCTACGACTCGATCACCGAACTCGGCGAGGCCCTCGGCCCGGACGGCGCCAACGCCGACGGCGCCCTGTCCGAACTGCTGCGGACCGGCGCCGCCAACCTCGACGGCAACGGCGAGGCCATCGGCGAGGGCGTCGAGGAGTTCGGCAAGGCGGCCAGGACCCTCGACGGCAGCAGCGGTGACCTGTTCAAGACGCTCAGCAGCCTCCAGACCTTCACCACCATGCTGAAGAACAAGGACACCGACGTGCGCACCGCGCAGGAACGCCTGGACGAGGTCGTCGGCTTCTTCGCCGACAACAAGGACGACCTCACCGGCGCGCTGGAGGAACTCGGCAAGGCCCTCGGCCAGGTCAAGACCTTCATCGAGGACAACCGGGGCGAACTGAAGAAGAACGTCGACCGGCTCGTCCCCCTCACACAGACCCTGGTCGAACAACGGGCCTCGCTGGCCGAGGCGCTGGACGTGGCGCCGCTGGCCGCCGGCAACGTCGTAGGCGCCTACGACCCCGACACCCGCACCCTCGACGGCCGCGCCAACCTCAACGAGATCAGCATCGGCGGCCCGCTGCTGCCGCTGCCCGTGACCGGTGCGGCCGACGGGCGGAAGGGGGACGGCCGATGAAGCGCGGCACGCTCACCGCGGGCCGGGCCGCGGGCCTCACCGCGGGCGGACTGATCGCCCTCGGCCTCGGCTTCACCCTCGCCCTCGGCGCGGTCGCCGTCGGACCACCGCGCTTCGACGGCATCGAGGACCTGCCGCTGCCCGGCGGCGCCGACCTCGGCGACCACCCCTACACCGTCACCGCGGAACTCCACGACGTGCTCAGCCTGGTCCCGCACGCCGCGGTGAAGGTCGACGACGTCGCCGTCGGCCGGATCACCGACATCGAACTCGGCCGCGACGACTGGTCGGCCCGCGTCACCATGGAGATCAACGGCGATGTGCGGCTGCCCGCCGACGCCACCGCACGGCTCGAACAGTCCAGCCTGCTGGGCGAGAAGTACATCCAGCTCGTCGCGCCCGCCAAGGAGACCGGCGCCGGCCGGCTGACGGACGGGAACGTCATCCCGCTGGCCCGCACCAGCCGCAACACCGAGGTCGAGGAGGTGTTCGGCGCGCTGTCCCTGCTCCTCAACGGCGGCGGCGTCAACCAGCTCAAGACCATCACCCAGGAGCTCAACGCGGCCCTCGGCGGACGCGAACCCGAGGTCCGCTCCATGCTGAAACGGGTCGACACCCTGGTGGGCGACCTCGACGACCACCGGGGGGACATCACCGACGCCCTCGACGCCGTCAACCGGCTCTCCTCGACCCTCGCCACCCGCAAGGACGACGTCGGCACCGTCCTCACCGGACTCTCGCCCGGACTGAAGACGCTGGAGAAGCAGCGCGGCTCACTGCTGACCATGCTGCGCTCCCTCGACACCCTCTCCGGCGTCGCCGTCTCCACCGTCAACGCGAGCAAGGACGACATGATCGCCGACCTCAAGGCCATCGCGCCGACGCTGAAGGCGCTCGCCGACGCGGGCACGGACCTGCCCGACTCGCTCCAGGTGCTGGTGACGTACCCGTTCACCGACGAGGTGCTGCGCGGGGTGAAGGGCGACTACCTCAACACATATCTGACCATGGCCGCCGTGCCCGGGACCCAGGTGATCCCGCCGCTGGTGACCGAGGGCACGGCTTCTCCGTCCGCCGCGGCGGACGGCGGGCCGGGCGCGGCCGGGAAGGGGCGGTCCGCCCGGGGCGACGACGGAGCACCGGGAGCCGGGCCGTCGTCCGTGTCGCCGTCCGCACCGCCGTCCGGGGCGCGCTCCCCGTCGGGGGACTCCTCCTCGCCGCTGCCGCTGCCCTCCGTGTCCGGGGCCGGAGGTGAGAGCAGGTGATCACTCCCGCCGTACGGCTGAAGAACCTCGCCTTCCTCCTCATCGCCGTCCTCGCCCTCTCGTTCCTCGGCATCCGCTACGCCGACCTCGGCCGGTACGTGGGCGTCGCCGACTACTACACGGTGGACGTGCGACTTCCGCGCACGGGCGGCCTGTTCACCCACTCCGACGTCACCTACCGGGGCGTCTCGGTGGGCCGCGTCGGCCCGATCGGCCTCACCGCCGACGGAGTCGTCGCCGAACTCCGCATCAAGAAGTCCGCCCCCCGCATCCCCGCCGACACCAAGGCCGTGGTCGCCGGACTCTCCGCCGTGGGCGAGCAGTACATCGACCTGCGGCCCGAGAGCGACGGCTCCCCCTACCTCGCCGACGGCACCCGCATCGAACAGGCCGACACCCAGGTGCCCGCACCCGTCACCGACGTCCTCACCAGCGTCGACGACCTCGTGAGCTCGGTCCCGCTGGAGGATCTGCGCACGGTCGTCGACGAGTTCGGCAAGGCCTTCGAAGGGCACGGCGACGACCTCCAGGCGCTCCTCGACGGCGGCAGCGACTTCGTCGAGGCCGCCGACCGCGCCCTGCCGTCCACCGCCCTGCTCATCACCGACGGCGAGACCGTCCTGCGCACCCAGGCCCAGGAGGCGAAGGCCATCCGCGACTTCGCCGGCGGGGCGGAGGAACTGGCCCGTGCCCTCAAGGGCTCCGACGCCGACCTGCGCCGCCTCCTCGCGGTCACCCCCGAGGCCGCCACCCAGGTCAGCGGTCTGCTGCGGGACCTCGACCCGAGCCTCGGCGTCGTCCTCGCCAACCTCCTCACCACCTCCGAGGTCGCCGTCACCCGGCAGCGCGGCATCGAGGAACTCCTCGTGAAGTACCCGGCGGCCGTCGCCGCCGGCTCCACCGCCGTCGACGGAGGGAAGCTGAACCTCGGCATGGCCGTCACCTTCTTCACCCCCCTGCCCTGCACCGACGGATACGGCGCCACGCGCTACCGCAACGGCCTCGACCTCGGCACCGCGCCCGCCCTCAACACCGGTGCGGCCTGCACCGCCCCGGCCGCCGGCGGGTCGAACGTACGCGGCTCGGCGAACGCCCCGAAGGGCGGCGCGGTGCCCGAACCGGCCAGGCCCGGCTCGCTGCCCTCGGGCAGCGGCGGGACACCCGCCGGGAACGACGCCTCCCCGGTACTCCCCGGCGCCCTCGCCCTGCCCGGACAGAGCGGCGAGGCACCGGACGACCTGTCCGGCCTCCTCGACACCGGCGGTACGCGATGAGGAGGGCCCGGATCCTCACCGGAGCGGGGCTCGCGCTGGCCCTCGGCTTCTGCGGCACGGGCGCGTGGACGTACGCGCAGGCCCGCACCGACGACTCGCTCGCGTACGGCCGTGAGCGGGACGAGGCGCTCGCCGACGGACGGGCGGGCATCGCGGTGCTCACCACGCTGGACGCCTCCACCCGGCAGCGTGCGGAGCGGGGCGTCCGGGCCTGGCGCGCCGCCTCCACCGGGCCGCTGCGCGAGGAGTTGGGCCGTACCGGCGCCGAGGCGGGCGCCTCGGCGCGCGGCACGGTCACCGAGGCCGCCGTCACCGCGCTCGACACGCGGTCCGGCACGGCCAAGCTCATCGCCACCGTCCGCGTCGAGGTCACGCCCGCCGGCGCGAAGAGGCCGACCACCGACCGCAAGCGCCTGGAGGCGGTCCTGGCCCGCACGGGCGAGGGGGAGTGGAAGGTGAGGGCACTGAGCGCCGTACCGGTCGAGGGCGAGAAGGAGGGCGGCGACCGATGACGCTGACGCGACTGCTGCGCAGGGGCGGTACGTCGGAGCCCGGCGCGGAGGCGGCCTCCGCGGACGCGCCCGTCGGGAGGGAGGGCGGGGGCGAGCCCGCCGAGAGGGAGGGCGGGGGCGAGCCCGTCGGGAGGGAGGGCGGGGGCGAGCCCGCGTCCGTCGAGGAGGAGGGCGGGGACGAGCCCGAGCCCGTCGAGGAGGAGGGCGGGCAGGAGCCCGGGTCCGCCGCCGACGCGCCGGACGGTGAGCGCGCCCGCCGCCCGCCGGGCGGGCGGCTGCGGCGGGCCGTCCTCGTCGCGGCCGTCGTGGCGCTCGTCCTCGGTGGCTGCGGCTTCTTCCACGGTGCCCACCAGTTGAGGTCGGCCGCGTCCGCCCGGAACCACGCGCTCACCGACACCGGGGCCACCACCCGCGTCGCCGGCGACGTCGGCAACGCCCTCGCCCGTGTCTTCTCCTACACACCGGACGGCACCGCGGCCGCCGAACGCTCCGCACGCACCGTTCTCGACGGCCGCGCCGCCCGCCAGTACGCGACCCTCTTCGAGCAGGTCCGCGACGACCTCACCGAGCAGCGCGTCACCCTGAGCACCCGGGCCGTCCGCACCGGAGTGGTCGAACTCGACGGCGACGAGGCCCGCCTGCTGGTCTTCCTCGACCAGACCTCCCACAAGGGCGGAGGCAAGGACGGGGTCACCACCGCGGCGGCCCAGCTCACCGTCACGGCCCGGTTCGAGGACGACCGGTGGCGGATCGTCGACATCAAGGCCCGCTGAACGTGCGCGGGAGACTGGAGCACCCCATGGAACGCGCGGTCCGCGCCCTCGCCGGAGCCCGCTCCCGGCCGCTGCCGGCCCTGGTCCTCGCCCTCGCCCTCGTCGCGGGCGGCTTCGCCGCGTGGGCCGGTCAGGACTGGTACCACGCGGCCCACGACGACCGGGCCGCGTACGCCGGGCAACGGGACGAGGCACTCGCCGCCGGGGAGCAGGCCGTGCAGAACCTCAACACGCTCGACCACCGCGACGTGAACCGGGGCCTCGACCTCTGGGAGTCGTCGACCACCGGTGAACTGCACGAACAACTCACCTCCGGCCGCGCGGAGTTCGCCGAGCAGGTGAAGGCGGCGAAAACGGTCACCACGGCCCGGGTGCTGTCGGGCGCCGTCACCGAACTCGACGACCGGGCCGGCCGCGCCCGGGTGCTGATCGCCCTGCGCGTCACCGTCGAGGCGTCCGACGGCGCGAAGACCGACAAGGACAGCCGCATGCTCGGCGAACTCACCCGGACCGACGGCCGGTGGAAGCTGAGCGCCCTGGGCCAGGCACCCGTGGGCGGCACATCGGCCGGCTGACCGGTCCCGTACCGCGGCAGCCGGCCGCACCGAGGAGGACACCGCACCATGTCGACGACCCGTCACCACATCAACAGCCAGCGGCGCCGCCGGGCCCGCGAGACCCGGCCCGCCGCCTCCGCCGGGACCCCGGAGGGCACGGGAAGCCGGACCCGTACGCGCGGCACGGCGGTCCTGACCCCCTCCGGCGCCTCGTCCTCGTCCCCGTCCTCCGCGCGGGCGACGGAACCGGTCGCGGCCGAGGAGAAGGCCACCCGGACCCGGCCGCGCCGACCGGTGGGCCTCGTGGCGCTCTGCGTACTGACCGTGCTCCTCGGCGGCTTCGCCGGCTGGGCGCACGCGGAGGCCGAAGCGCTCCGGGACGGCCCCGCGCGGCACAACACCGCCCTGACCGACCTGGCCCGCACCAGCGAGATCAAGGGACAGACGGCCAAGGCCGTCGACGCGCTCTTCTCCTACGACCACACCGACCCCGGCGCCCTCGAGGAAGCCGCGGAGGACCTCCTCACGGGAAAGGCCGTCGACCAGCACGGAGCCCTGCTCGCCGACGTCCGCGAGCGGGCCGACGAACAGAAGGCGGTGATCACCACGACGGTCACCGAGAGCGCGGTCGAACGGATCGACGGCGACCGGGCCCGGGTCCTCGTCTACGCCGACCAGAGCAGCGTCGGCACCGCCGGAACCGCGAAGGACGCCAAGGACGCGAAGGACGCGAAGGACGCCAAGGACGCGAAGGACGCCAAGGACGCGAAGGACTCGCAGGACGAGGGCGTGTACGCGGGGGCCATGCTCGCCGTCGACGTCGTACACCGCGACGGACGCTGGCTCGTCTCCGGCATCGACACCTTCGGCCGCTGAGGACCGTACGACCGCCCCCACCACCCACAGGAGCGACAGCCATGCCCGTACGCCGCGCCGCCCGACGCCCGTATGCCGGCCGGACCCGCAGGGGACTGCGGACGACCGCCGTCGCAGTGGCGGCCATGGCGGCCCTCACCGCCTCCCAGGCACCCGGCCTCACCCGGGACACGAAGGACGACCACGCCGCCCCGCTCGCCGACGACGTACGCACACCGGCGGCAGGCGGCCCGTACACCGAGCTCGCTCCTCCGGGCGACGGCTCCTACCACACCGAACTCCCGCCCTTGAAGACCCCGGACGTCGCGTCGGCGCCCCCGGCGCTCGTGCGGGAACTGCGTTCCCAGTCGGGCATCCCGGCCACCGTGCTGCGCGCCTACCGCGCCGCCGAGGCCTCCGTCGGCGGCACGGACCCCGGCTGCCGGCTGCCCTGGGAGCTGCTCGCGGCGATCGGCAAGGTCGAGTCGGGCCAGGCGCGCGGCGGCGCGGTCGACCGGAACGGCACGACGCTGGGCCGCATCACCGGACCACCGCTCGACGGCCGGGGTTTCGCCCTGATCCGGGACACGGACGGGGGCGCCCACGACGGTGACACGGTCTACGACCGCGCGGTGGGGCCGATGCAGTTCCTGCCGTCCACCTGGGCCCGCTGGGGCGTGGACGGCAACGGCGACGGCCGCGCCGACCCGAACAACATCTTCGACGCGTCCCTGGCGGCCGGCCACTACCTGTGCGCCGGCGGCCGGGATCTGGGCCGGGCGGCGGACCTGGACCGGGCGGTCCTCAGCTACAACCACTCGTCCTCCTACCTGAGGCTGGTCAGGTACTGGCTGGAGTTCTACGGCCGGGGGGTCCACACCGTCCCCGACGGCGAGGGCGTCGTCCCGAGGAGCCCCGGCGCGGGCGGTGGGACCCCGGCGACCGAACCCGTCGACGGCGGGAGCGGCGGCAAGGGGGACGGGAACGGGGGCGGCGGCATCGTCATCGGCCCGGACCCGAGTACGCCGGGCAGCCCCGGGCCGTCCCCCTCCGCGCCCTCACCGTCGTCCACCCCGGATCCGGCCTCCCCGTCCCCGGAGCCCTCCTCCCCGACGGCGTCCCCGACGGGTCAGGAACCCTCGCAGCCGCCCGGCGAGTCCCCCACCGGGACCCCGTCGCCCTCACCTGACCCGACCGATCCGAGCCCTTCGCCCACCGCCTCGGACGACTGTGCCCCGGAGTCCGCGACCCCGTCTCCCGAACCCGGCGCCTCCCCGACCGCCTCGCCCTGCCCGACCGTCCCGGCCACTCCCTCCGAGTGAGGCCCGTCATCCGCCGGGCGGACGTCGGCGGGCTCAGCCCACCTGGTCCATCCCCGCCGGGTTGGGCCAGCTCTGCGGCCCCTGCCAGCCCGTCGCCGGGGCCATGGAGAGGCCGTCGGTGCCCCTGACCTGGGCGGCCGTCAGACCGCCGCGGGCGGGGACGCCGGGCGGGGTGGGGCCGGCGGGCGGCGGCATCTGCGGTGACATCTGGGCCGCCGCCGGTGCCGGGAAGGCCGTGGCGGGCATCGGCGCCTGTGCCACGGGCGCGAGCGGCTGGGCGGGCGCGGGCATCGGCACGGGCTGCGGTACGGCCTGCCGCGGCACGGGTTGCGGGACCGGCGCGGGAACCTGCTGCGGGACCGGCTGCGGGACCTGCTGAGGCACGGGCTGCGGGACCTGCTGCGGGACCGGCTGCGGGACCTGCTGCGGCACGGGCTGGGCAACCGGCTGGGGCACTCCCGGCACCCCCGCCCCGCCCCCCGTCACCACCGAAGCCGCGGCCGGCACCGGCATCCCGCCGCCCGCGCCCACCGCGGGGGCGGACGCGGCGGCGGGGAGCGGCATGCCGGTGCCGGCGGACGGAGCGGCGGCGAGCCCCGGAACGCCGGCACCGGCGGCCTGGGCGGCGAGCCCCCGCACGCCGGCCCCGTTGGTCCGGCTCACCAGCCGGTCCACGGCCGCCGTGCCCGAGCTGTAGCCGGTCCCCGGAGCCTGCTCGGGCACGGCGGTTCCCCTCCTGGACGTCCCGTAGAGCACCTGTTCCAGGCCGGACACCAGGCGGCGTACGTCCACCTGGGGGCGTACCACGAGACGCAGGAAGCGGCTGGAGGAGCCGATCTTGTTGCCGCACTCGCGGACCAGGATCCGGTGCTCGGTGAGCATCCGGTCCCGGACCACGGTGCCTTCGGCGCCCACGGGGAGGCGCACGAAGAGGAAGTTGCCCTGGGACGGGTAGACCGTCAGTCCGGGCAGCGAGGAGAGCTGGCCGGACATGTCCATCCGGTCGCGGCGGACCTGGTGCAGACTCTGGGCGTACTCGGCGCCGTGCTCCTTCAGCATGAACACCACGTGCTCGGCGAAGGAGTTGAGGTTCCACTTGGGGAGCATGGACCTCACCCGCCCCGCCAGGGCCGGGTTGGCGACCAGGTAGCCGAAGCGGATGCCGTGCAGGCCGAAGTTCTTGCCGAGGCTGCGCAGCACGATGACGTTGGGGCGCAGCATCGCCTCCTGCACCACGCTCGGTTCGTTCTCCGCGTCGGCGAACTCCAGGAACGACTCGTCGATCACCACCAGGTCCAGGTCGGCCATGGCGTCCATGAACTGCACGACCGCGTGCTTGTGCAGGAAGCCGCCGTCGGGGTTGTTGGGGTTGCAGATGACGGCGACCCGGGTGCCGCGCGCCCGGATGAACTCGGCGTACTGGGCGAGGTCGAGGGCGAAGCCGCCGGCCTCCTGGAGCGGGAACATGTCGACCCGTTTGCCGGTCTCCATGGGCTGGTCGGTCCAGCGGCCGAAGGTGGGGACGGGGACGGCGAGGGACTCACGGACCAGCAGGTGGTCGATCCAGGTGATCAGCTCGGTCGATCCGTTGCCCATCGCCACGCACTGCGGCGGCAGTCGGAGCAGGCCGCACAGCTCGGCCGTGATGGTGTCGGCGCTGCTCGGGTAGTACGTGATGATGTCGCGCAGCCGGCCCGCCATGTCCTCGAACATGGCGGGGGTGGGGAAGTACGGGTTGCAGGGGATGCAGAAGTCCACCGGGCCGGCCCCGTCGCTCTCCCGTGTCAGCGCCGCCATCGACGGACTGTGCGCCGTGGTGCTGCGGAACAACGAGGTGACGTTGTCGGCCAAGGGAACCTCCGTGTGCGGCGGGCCCGCTGGGGAGGTGGCGGACCCGTCATGCCTGGGTGGCCCGCGCGGGGGAGCACGGGCCACCCAGGAGTACGGAGCGGGACGCGCCGCCGTTCAGTTCGTGTGAGGAAAATGTGACGGCGGCGATCCCCGGGGGCTCATGCCCCGAACGAGTGGACCGTCGTCGTCCGGTACGTCTGCCCCGGCCGCAGCACGGTCGACGGGAACGACGGCTGGTTCGGCGAGTCCGGGAAGTGCTGGGTCTCCAGGCACAGCCCGTCGCCCTGCCGGTAGACCCGGCCGCCGGTGCCGACGAGGGTGCCGTCGAGGAAGTTGCCGGAGTAGAACTGCAGGCCCGGCTCGTTCGTCGCGATCCTCAGCGTGCGGCCGGAGGACGGGTCGCGGAGAACGGCGACCTGCTCGGGACGGCGGGTGATGCCCTTGTCGAGCACCCAGTTGTGGTCGAAGCCCTGCCCGTACAGCACCTGTTGGTGCGCGGTGCGGATGTCCCGGCCGACCGGCTTGGCCCGGCGGAAGTCGAAGGGGGTGGCCGCGACCCGCGCCAGTTCGCCCGTGGGGATCAGCCCCGGGTCGACCGGTGTGTAGCGGGAGGCGGCGATGGACAGCTCGTGGTCGTATATCGAGCCGCTGCCCTCGCCGGCGAGGTTCCAGTAGACGTGGCTGGTGAGGTTGACGACGGTGGCGTGGTCGGTGGTGGCCTCGTAGTCGACGCGCCAGTCGCCGTCACGGGTGAGGGTGTACGTGACCTTCGTACGCAGCGTGCCCGGGTAGCCCATCTCCCCGTCGACGCTCGTGTAGTACAGGTACAGGCCGACGTCGGAGCCCCGGGTGAACGGCTCGACGTCCCAGACCCGCTTGTCGAAGCCCTGGGCGCCGCCGTGCAGGCTGTTCTCGCCGTCGTTGACGGAGAGCTGGTACGGGGTGCCGTCGAGGGTGAACCGGCCCTGGTCGACGCGGTTGCCGTAGCGGCCGATCAGGGCGCCGAAGTAGGGACTGGAGGCGACGTACTCCTCGATGGTGTCGAAGCCGAGGGAGACGTTGGTGTACCGGCCTCGGCGGTCGGGGATCTCCAGGGACTGGACGATGCCGCCGTAGGAGAGGACCTTCATCCGGGTGCCGCCGTTCTCCAGCGACCAGCTGTGGACCTTGGTGCCGTCCGCGAGCCTGCCGAAGAGCGACTTCACCGGCTTCCCCCTGCCCGACGCGGCGTGTGCCGTGCCGCCGAACGCGGTGGTGGTGGCGGCGACCCCGGCCGCCGCCGCGCCCGCGATGACCGTGCGTCTGTTCAGTTCCATCCGTGCGGCTCCCGAAAAGGAAGGGGCCCCGCCGTCCGGCGGGGCCCGAGCTGACTTACGAACCGGACTTGCGCTTGTTCCACACGTCGAAGCCGACCGCGGCCAGCAGGGCGAGCCCCTTGATGACCTGCTGCCAGTCGGTGCCGACGCTGAGGAGGTTCATGCCGTTGTTCAGCACGCCGAGGACGAGACCGCCGATGATCGCGCCGAGCACGGTGCCGACACCGCCGCTCATGGACGCGCCACCGATGAACGCCGAGGCGATCGCCTCGAGTTCGTAGTTCAGGCCCGCCTTCGGAGAGGCCGCGTTCAGACGGGCGGCGATCGCCAGACCCGCCAGGGCCGCGAGCACGCCCATGTTCAGGAAGACCAGGAAGGTGACCTTCTTGTCCTTCACGCCGGACAGCTTCGCCGCCGGCAGGTTGCCGCCGATCGCGTAGATGTGCCGGCCGAAGACCGAGTTCCGCATGAGGTAGCCGTAGCCGACCACCAGCGCGCCCAGGATCAGCAGGATGATCGGGGCACCCTTGTAGCTGGCGAGGAGCAGGGTGACCGTGAGGAGCGCGGCGGCGATGGCGACGAGCTTCAGCAGGAAGAGGTTGAACGGCACCACGTCCAGCGCGAACTCCTGCTGGCGCTTGCGGTCGCGGAGCTCCTGGAGGACCACGAAGGCGACCATCGCGAAGCCCAGCAGCAGGGTGATGTTGTGGTAGTTGGTCTCCGGGCCGGTCTCGGGGAGGAAGCCGTTGCCCATCTTCTGCAGACCGCCCGGGAACGGGCCGAGGGTCTGGCCCTCCAGGAGGATCTCCGTCACACCGCGGAAGACCAGCATGCCGGCGAGGGTGACGATGAACGACGGTATGCCGAGATAGGCGATGAAGAAGCCCTGTGCCGCGCCCGCGACGGCGCCGGCCAGCAGGCACAGCACCACGGCGACGGGCCAGGAGAGGTCGTGCTGCACCGTCAGCACGGCCGCGAACGCGCCCACGAACGCCGTGAGCGAGCCGACCGACAGGTCGATGTGGCCCGCGATGATCACCAGCATCATGCCGATCGCGAGGATCAGGATGTAGCTGTTCTGCAGGACCAGGTTGGAGACGTTGCGCGGCAGCAGCAGGTCGCCGTCGGTCCACACGGCGAACAGCGCCACGATCAGGCCGAGGGCGAGCAGCATGCCGTACTGGCGCATGTTGCGGCGCAGGCCGTCCAGCACCAGGTGGAGCAGGCCTGAGCCCGCGGCCGATCCGGTGCCGCCCGGCGGCGCCGGGGCCGGGCTCTTGGCGGTCACATCCGTGCTCATCGGGTTACCTCTTTGTCCTTCGTCATCTGGCGCATCAGCGATTCCTGCGAGGCCTCGGCCCGCGAGAACTCACCCGTGAGCCGCCCGGCGGCCATGGTGTAGATGCGGTCGCACATACCGAGCAGTTCCGGCAGCTCGGAGGAGATGAAGACGACCGCCTTGCCCTCGGCGGCCAGCTTGTCGATGACCGTGTAGATCTCGTACTTGGCGCCGACGTCGATGCCGCGCGTCGGCTCGTCGAGGATCAGCACGTCCGGGCCGGCGAAGATCCACTTGCTGAGGACGACCTTCTGCTGGTTGCCGCCGGACAGCTTGCCCACCGGCTCGAACACCGTCGGGGCCTTGATGTTCATCGACTTCCGGAAGCCCTCGGAGACCTGCCGCTCCTCGTGCTCGTCGACGACGCCCCGCTTGGCGACCTTGCCGAGGGCGGTCAGCGAGATGTTCCGGTTGATGGTGTCGAGCAGGTTCAGGCCGTAGTGCTTGCGGTCCTCGGTGACGTACGCGATGCCGTGGCCGACCGCCTCGGGGACGGTCTTCGTACGGATCTCCCGGCCGTCCTTCAGGACGGTGCCGCCCGCGTGGCGCCCGTAGGCCCGGCCGAAGACGCTCATCGCCAGCTCGGTGCGGCCGGCGCCCATCAGGCCCGCGATGCCGACGATCTCACCGCGCCGGACGCTGATCGACACGTCGTCGACGACCTTGCGCTGCTGGTCGATCGGGTGGTGCACGGTCCAGTTGCGGATCTCCAGCGCGGGGGCCGTGCCCTCCTCCGGCTGGTGCGGGGTGCGTTCGGGGAAACGGTGGTCGAGGTCGCGGCCGACCATGCCGCTGATGATCCGGTCCTCGGTGGTCGCCGGGTCCTTCACGTCGAGCGTCTCGATCGACTGGCCGTCCCGGATGATCGTCACCGAGTCGGCGACCTTGCGGATCTCGTTCAGTTTGTGGGAGATGATGATCGAGGTGATGCCCTGTTTCTTCAACTCCAGGATGAGATCCAGTAGTTTGTCGCTGTCCTCGTCGTTCAGGGCCGCGGTCGGCTCGTCGAGGATGAGCAGCTTCACCTTCTTGGAGAGGGCCTTGGCGATCTCCACGAGCTGCTGCTTGCCCACGCCGATGTCGGCGACGCGGGTCTCCGGGTGGTCGGTGAGACCGACCCGGCGCAGCAGCTCGGTGGCGTGCCGCAGGGTCTCGTTCCAGTTGATCAGCCCGCGGGTGGCGTGCTCGTTGCCGAGGAAGATGTTCTCCGCGATGGACAGGAACGGCACCAGCGCCAGCTCCTGGTGGATGATCACGATGCCGTGCTGTTCGCTCGCCCGGATGTCCTTGAACCGGCAGAGCTCCCCCTCGAAGAGGATCTCGCCCTCGTAGCTGCCGTGCGGATGGACGCCGGAGAGCACCTTCATCAGGGTGGACTTCCCGGCGCCGTTCTCGCCGCAGATGGCGTGGACCTCGCCCTGCCGGACGGTCAGCGTGACGTCCGACAGCGCCTTGACGCCGGGAAAGGTCTTGACGATCGAGCGCATTTCCAGGACGGGTCCCGCCATGGTCGTGCCTTCCAATCAGTGGGGGTCGGCGGTTACTTGAGGTCGCTTTCCTTGATGTAGCCGGAGTCGACGACCGTCTTCTGGTAGTTGGCCTTGTCGACGGCGACCGGCTCCAGCAGGTACGCCGGCACGACCTTCGCGCCGTTGTCGTAGGTCTCGGTGTCGTTGGTCTCGGGCTTCTTGTCGTTGAGCAGCGCGTCGACCATGTTGGTGGCCACCTTGGCGAGCTCGCGGGTGTCCTTGTAGACGGTCATCGACTGATCGCCGGCGATGATCGACTTCACCGAGGCGACCTCGGCGTCCTGGCCGGTGACGACCGGCAGCGGCTTGTCCTTGGAGCCGTAGCCGTCGGACTTCAGCGCCGAGAGGATGCCGATGGAGATGCCGTCGTACGGCGAGAGCACGGCGTCGACCTTGCCGCTCTTGTACGACTTGGTGAGGATGTCGTCCATGCGGCGCTGCGCGGTGGCACCGTCCCAGCGGAGCGTGGTGACCTGGGTCAGCTCGGTCTGGCCGGACTTGACGACGAGCTGCTTCTTGTCGATGTACGGCTGCAGGACGCTCATCGCGCCCTGGAAGAAGTAGCGGGTGTTGTTGTCGTCGTTGGAGCCGGCGAACAGCTCGATGTTGAAGGGGCCCTTCTCGCCGCCGTCCTTCAGGCCGAGCTTCTCGACGATGTAGGTGCCCTGGAGCTCGCCGACCTTCTCGTTGTCGAAGGAGGCGTAGTAGTCGACGTTCTCGGTGCCGAGGATGAGCCGGTCGTAGGAGATCACCGGGATGTCCGCGTCGGCGGCCTGCTGGAGCACGTTGTTCAGCGACTTGTTGTCGATGGCCGCCACGATCAGCGCGTCCACGCCCTGCGTGATCATGTTCTCGATCTGCGAGACCTGCTGGTCGGGCTCGTCCTCGCCGAAGACCAGCTTGGTCTTGAAGCCCTTGGACTCCAGGTTCTTGACGACGTTGTCGCCGTCGGCGATCCAGCGCTCGGAGGACTTGGTCGGCATCGCGATGCCGACGGTGGCCCCGTCCGAACCGCCCTTGTTCTCCTCGCTGCCGCCCTCGCCGCTCTGTCCGCAGGCGGACAGGGTGAGGGCGAGGGAGGCGGCCGAGGCGACGGCGGCGAGTGCGGCTCTGCGGTTACGCATGATCATCATCCTTGATGTGTGCGGGGTCGGTCCGGACGAGCGAGGCGCTTCCGGGGGTGGAACCAGGAGACCGAGAAAGAGGTGTGTGCGATTGTGCGCGGCTGTGTCTACTTCTGTGAAGCCGAGTTTCCGGAACGTTATGACGTAATTTCGAACCGGCTCAGATCGCCCGGGAGCCGGGATCCGAGCGGCGCCATGTCGCCGTCCGCGCCGTGGCGGGCCAGCAGGTCCAGGGCCAGCCGGCCGCGCCGCACCCGCTCCTTCGCGGTCGCCAGGGTCAGCTCCCGCAGGTGGTGCCCGTACGGGTAGATCCCGGGCGCCTTGGACAGACCGAACTTCAGGTACAGCGGGGCGCCGCGCCGGATGAGTTCGGCGACCTCGTACATCCGCACATAGCCGCCGAGGTCGTCCGGGGCCTCGATGTACATGTCCATCGGCGTGGCCGAAACCCGCCGTATCTCGGTGAGGTGATCGAGCGTCAGGTCGCTGGGGACGTTGATCGAGTCGGCGCCGAGCCGCTCGTAGACCGCGAACGAGGCCGGGTTGACCGGTCCGACGAGCGCCGACAGCTTCAGCGTGGTGTCGGCGGGGAGCAGCCCGGCCGCGCGCGCCCGGTGCAGCGTCCACAGCACGCCCTCGTCGGCGACGAGCAGGCACTTGACGCCCAGCTCCGTTGCCCGGACGGCGTCCTCGACACAGCCGGCGACCGCGTCGTGGCCCCGGGCGCGCAGTCCGGCGCCGCCCGAGTCGGTACGGGTGGAGCCGCCGATGTCCCAGGTGCCGCGCGGGCCGGTGAACAGGCAGAGCTCGATGTCGCGCTCCGCGGTGGCCTCGACCATCTCGGTGATCTCGGCGTCGGTCAGCATCCAGACGCCGCTGCCCTGGCTGATCCGGTGGATCGGCACGTCGAGGCGCGAGGCCTCCTTCAGTACCACGGCCAGCGCCTCGGGCCCCTCGCACGAGGGAACCTCGGTGCGCCAGCGGCCGCCGCCGGGGAAGGCGTGCGGCGAGGCGTCGGCGGGGTCGAGGGCGGGTGCGCTCATGCCGAGCGCGGTGAGGGTCTGCTCACCGGGCCTGCGGGGAGCCGTGGCGGAAGCGTCGGTCACAGGGTGTCCTTTGGTTCGGTATATCGGACGAAGTTCGCGGCTCGGGGTACGAGTCGGGCGAGTTCGGTGCGGGCCGGGTGTACGCCGGTACGAGGGCCGTCAGGTCGCCCTCGTACCGGCGTACGGACTAGGGACGCAACAGCACCTTGCCCACCTTCGGATCGCCGGACCCCACCAGCTCGATGGCCTGCGGGAACTCGGCGAGCGGCAGCTCGTGGCTCACCAGCGGCAGCGGATCGAGCAGCCCGGCGGCGAACACCCGCACGGTGTGCGCCCAGGCGTCCGGCGGAGCGCCGAAGACGGTGTGCACCTCCAGCTGCCGGACGACCAGGTCCGTGGGGTCGAGCCCGTCGGCGCCCGGCGCGGGGATACCGGTGAGCACCAGCCGTCCGCCGCGCCGCAGCAGCGAGGCCGCCGTACGGGCCGCGTCCGCGGACCCGGCGGTCTCGATCACCACGTCGAAGTCGTCCGGGAGTTCACGGTCCTTGGTACGGAAGTCGGTGGCCCCGTACTGCCGGGACAGCGCCTCACGGTCCCCCCGGGAGCCCACCACCAGCAGCTCGGCGGGGGAGCCCGCGCGCAGGAACTGCACGGCGAACATCCCCAGCGTGCCGGTGCCGACCACCGCCACCCGCTCACCGGGCACCGCACGCGCCTTCAGCGCGGCGGCGGCGATGCAGGCGGCCGGCTCCAGCAGCGCGGCGGCGCTCAGGTCGGCGTCGTCGGGCAGGACGTGCAGCAGCCGGGCCGGGAGGGTCAGCGTGGCGGCCATGGCGCCCGGCTGGGTGAACCCGGTCTCCTCGTAGCCCGCCGAGCACAGCGTCGTCTCACCGGCGTGACAGCGGTCGCAGACCTGGCAGTTGCGGAAGCCCTCGCCGACCACCTTGCGGCCGACCAGCGAGGCGGGCACGCCCGCGCCCACCCGCTCCACGGTCCCGGACCACTCGTGGCCCGGGGTGAGCGGGTACCGCACGTACCCCTCGGGCCGGTTGCCCTGGTACACCTCGCGGTCACTGCCGCAGATGCCGGAGGCGTGGACCCGGACCAGGGCCTCGCCGGCCCCGGGCTCGCGCGGCTCGTGCGGGACCAGCCGGTGCTCGCCGGGTCCCTCGATGACGACCTGGGTGCTCATCGCCGCGCCTCCCGGCGGTCCGCGGCGGTCACTTCGCGCCCTTGGGCTTGCGCGTCTCCCAGCCCTCGGCCCACAGGTCGAACCGGGCCTGCTGCTGCGGGAACTCGGCCGCCGCGTCGACGTCCAGCTCCACACCGAGACCGGGGGCGTCGGAGAGGTGGAAGCAGCCGTCCTCCGGGTTCACCCGCGGCGCGCCCTTGACGACCTTCTTGATGTCCGCGTCCGCGAAGTCGTTGAAGTGCTCCAGGATCTTGAAGTTCGGCGCGGTGAAGCCGACCTGGAGCGACGCGGCGGTCAGCACGGGGCCGCCCACGTTGTGCGGGGCGACCAGCATGTAGTGGGTCTCGGCGGTCGCGGCGAGCTTGCGGGTCTCCCAGATGCCGCCGATGTGGCCGACGTCCGGCTGGATGATGTCGACGGCCTGGCTCTCGAAGAGCTCGCGGAACTCGATCCGGTCGTGGATGCGCTCACCGGTGGCGAGGGGCATGTCGACCTTCGCGGCGACCTTCTCCAGCGCCTTGAGGTTCTCCGGCGGGACCGGCTCCTCCAGCCAGGCCGGCTTGAACGGCGCCAGCTCGTGCGCGAGGCGCACGGCGGTGGCGGGGGAGAAGCGGCCGTGCATCTCCAGCATCAGCTCGGTGTCCGGACCGATGGCGTCCCGGACCGCCTCGATCAGCGAGACCGCGTACAGCGTCTGCTCGTGGTCGAGCTCGAAGTGGCCGGTGCCGAACGGGTCGATCTTCAGCGCCCGGTACCCGCGCTCCATGACGCCCTGCGCGGCCTTGTGGTACGCCTCGGGGGTGCGCTCGGTGGTGTACCAGCCGTTGGCGTACGCCTTGACCTTGTCGGTGACCTTGCCGCCAAGCAGCTGCCAGACGGGCACGCCGAGGGCCTTGCCCTTGATGTCCCAGCAGGCCATCTCGACGACGGCGATACCGGACATCACGATCTCGCCGGCGCGGCCGTAGTCGCCGTACTTCATCCGGCGGACCAGGTCCTCGACAGCGAACGGGTCGGAGCCGAGAATGTGGTTGACCTCGGCTTCCTTCAGGTACCCCAGGAGGGCGTCGGTGTGGCCCAGCATCCGGGTCTCGCCGACTCCGGTGATGCCCTCGTCGGTGTGCACCTGGACGTAGGTCAGGTTGCGCCACGGCGTCCCGACCACGTGTGTGCTGATTCCGGTGATGCGCACGGCAGTTAGCCCCTCGCTGTGGTGGTGGACCTTGTCTTCGTCGTCAGCGGTTCGACGTGTTCGATATTTCGGCACACGTTCGAAATGCTGGCGTGACAGTAAGGACGGGGCGGCGGGGGTGTCAATGGGTCACGCGCATAACGGTTTCGGCAGTTTCGAAACCATTGAGCATTGGTCCGCACCAAACCTTCACAACAAGGCCTATGAAGCGGGCCTGAACGGAACCTAACCTTCCCGCGTCATGGATTTTTGCCACCCGTGCCGACGGCACCTCAATGGCGCCCTCGCCTGCCCCGGCTGCGGCACCCCCGTCGAGACGCTCCGCACCCGGCAGTGGCAGGAACCTGCCGGGCCTTCGGGGTACGAGGGTGAGGTGCACGGGACCGAGGAGGTCGCCGGGGCCGGACAGGTCGGGGAAGACCCCGACGAGTACGACGACGGGCCACGGGACGACGGGCCGCGCGGGCGTCGGGCGGCCCGGCGCCGAGGCCGGGAGCCGGGCCCGAATTCGAACCCGCACCTGGACCCGGACCCTGCCCTCGCCCCGGACGAGGCCTCGGCGGCGGGCGAGAGCCGCCGGGACCGCAAGGCCGCGGCGCACCGCCGCCGGCGCAACCGCACCCTGCTGATCGCGGCCGGTTTAGTCCTCGCGGTGGGCGGACTGAGCCTCGCGGAACTCGGCCTGGACGCGCCCGGCTCGGCCTCGGAGCCGGCGGCCGCCGGGGAGGAGACCACGGACGGCGGCGCGACGGAGGTGGAGCCGGCGGAGTCGGCGAGCGGCGGCGCCACGGACGCGGTGGCACCCGGAAAGTCGCCCGGTGCGAAGCCTTCTGACTCACCGTCGGCTTCCGGCTCCCCGGAGGAGACGGAGTCCGGAGAAGCGGAGGCGGAGGAGGAGGCGGAGGAGGAGGCCGACGAGAACGTGTCGTCCGCCCCCGCGGATCCGTCCGCGACCGACCCGACGACTCCTCCGCCGTCGGAACCCTCGGCGGGTCCGGAGACCCCGGCCCCGGACCCGACCACGAAGAACCCCGAACCGGAACCCGACCCCACGGAGACGTGCGACCGTTTCCTGTGGTGGTGCACGTAAACTGCCCGACGCTAAAGCGCCGGGCTTGCGCAACGGGCATCACTGGCGGTGATGCTGCGTTCGCGTCCAGCCCCACCCCGCTGCTGCGGTGGTGGGGCAGGGGCCGTTGACGGGGCCCCGCGTCGCCACAACTCCCACGCGCGAGCGCGGATGTTGCGGGAGCCGTTCCGGTCTGCGTGATCAACGAATCCGCAGTTCCGGCACGCGAACCGGGCCTGCGAGACCCGGTTCGCCCTGTCGATGTGCCCGCATTTGGCGCAGGTGCGCGAGGTGTACGCCGGATCGACGTACATCACCGGCACCCCCGCGCGGCGGGCCTTGTACGCGATGAAGCTGCCCAGCTGGGCAAAGGCCCAGCTGGAGTGGGTGGCCCGTTGGGGCTTGCGAAGCCGTACCCGTTCGCGGATGCCCGTGAGGTCTTCGAGGGCGATTCCGCGACCGGTGCGTTCAGCCTCGGCCACCACATGTTTCGCGATCTTGTGGTTGATGTCCTTCGCCCGTCGCGCCTCCTTGCGGCGCCGCTTCTTCAGCCGGCGCCTGGCGGACGGGGTGTTCTTGCGTCGCAGCTTGGTCCGCAGGCCACGCTCCCGGGCCCGGATACGGTTGAGCGCGCGTCCGGCCATGATCTCGCCGTCACTGGTGGTGGCGATGTTGACGATGCCCAGGTCGATGCCGAGGAAGTCCACCGGCTCGGTGTTCGGCTCGGCTTCGGGCACCTCGCAGGTGGCCAGCAGGAACCACATGCCGTCGCGGCGCACAAGGTCGGACTCGCCCTTGCGATGCAGGGCCAGCGTGGCCAGCTGCTCCGGCGACGCGGTGAGGGCCACGTCCTTGACCCGGCCCGCCACCGTCCAGATCGACACCCGCCGCTCGCCGATCCGCCACGACAGCATCCGGTCGTCGTAGGGCTGCGCACCCTCCGGACGGAAGACGATCGGCTTCTCCGCGGCCCGGCGGTAGCGCTGGGAGCCCGGCCTGCCCAGGTTCCCGGCCTTCAGGTTCGCCTTCAGGGCGGCGTACGCGTCACACGTCTTCTTCACCACGTGCTGGGCGGCCTGCGCACCCAGCCCCCATCGGGCCCGGACCTCGCCGTAGGTGTGCTCGCGCAGTGCGAAGGTGCGCTTCACCTCCTGCTCGAAGGCGATCTGGCTGCACCAGGTGGCGGCCTCGTTGCAGGCGTGCAGGGTCGCCTCAAGTGCCGCCGTCTGTACGGGCGTCGGCAGCAGTCTCACCTGCACAGTCAGTTTCACGATCACCGAATGTACACACCCGTACGGGACACCACTGCACGTTCGGAACGGATCACCCGATCGGGGGAAACAGTCCGCTTCGACGGCCGTCTCCGTCGGCCGGATTCCCGGCCGCTTCGCGGCCGATCAGACCGTGATGCCGCTTCCCGTGTTCCCGCGGGCAGTCGTGCCTCCCCAGCGCCTTAAGGGCCGGGGAGGTGCCCCAGGGCGGTGGGGCACCTCCCGTTCGAGCGGAGCCGAGAGTGGGATAGACACCCCGTAAGCGCCGGGCTGCGCAACCCCACCCCCGCCCCACACCCACGCCGGGGCACCCCGTCAACACCCCGGCCGTAGCCCTTACCCCAGCATCCTCCGCAACGCATCCCGCAACGCCACCCGCTCCCCCTCCGAAAGCCCCGCCAACGGCTCACGCGCGAACCGCAGGGACTCCCGCAGGCTCCGGGCCACCCGCCGCCCCTCAGTCGTCGCCGCCGCCAGCTTCACCCGCCGGTCCGCCGGATCCGGCCGGCGCTCCGCCAGACCCCGCGCCTCCAGCCGGTCCACGATCCCCGTGACGTTCGACGGCTCGCACTTCAGCCGCTGCGCCAGCTTCCGCATCGGCAACGGTTCCAGGGACAGCAGACTCAACAGCTTCGCCTGGGCACCCGTGAGGGCATGACCGGCGGCGGCTTCCTCGTACTCCTCGTGGTAGCGGGCCACCACCGAGCCGATGAGCTCGACGACCTCCAGGGTGAGGGCGTCGGGACGGCGCGAAGAGGCATCGGGTGTGGCCATGCCCTCCAGGGTACCCGGTTGCTTGACATCCTGAAATATTCAGCCGCATGGTTGTTTCAGGTAATGAACTATCCGAGGAAAGGTGCCAGGCCATGACCGCCCCCACACTCCCCACCACCGGCCGCGAGTGGCATCTGCTGAGCCGCCCCGTCGGCTGGCCGAAGCCCGAGGACTTCGCCCTCGTCGAGACGGAGGTCCCCGCCCCGGCCGAGGGCCAGGTGCTCGTACGGAACAAGTACCTCTCCGTCGACCCGTACATGCGCGGCCGGATGAGTGCCGCGAAGTCCTACGTCGCCCCGTACGAGCTGGGCAAGGCCATGCAGGGCGGAGCCGTCGGCGAGGTCGTCGCCTCGAACGCCGACGGCATCGCGGCCGGCGACCACGTCCTGCACTTCTTCGGCTGGCGCGAGTACGCCGTCGTGGACGCGAGGAACGCCGTCAAGGTGGACCCGGAGGCGGCGCCCCTCTCGGCGTACCTGGGCGTGCTGGGCATGACCGGCCTCACCGCCTACGCCGGCCTGCTGCGCACCGCCTCCTTCAAGGAGGGCGACTCCGTCTTCGTGTCCGGTGCCGCGGGTGCCGTCGGCAGCCAGGTCGGACAGCTCGCCAAGCTCAAGGGCGCCTCGCGGGTGATCGGCTCGGCCGGCTCCGACGAGAAGGTGAAGCTGCTCGTCGAGGAGTACGGCTTCGACGCCGCCTTCAACTACAAGACCGGCCCCGTGAGCGAGCAGCTGCGCGCCGCCGCCCCGGACGGCGTCGACGTCTACTTCGACAACGTCGGCGGCGACCACCTGGAGGCGGCCATCGGGTCCCTCAACCGGGACGGCCGTATCGCGGTCTGCGGGATGATCTCGGTCTACAACAACACCGAGCCCGCCCCCGGCCCCCGCAACCTCGCCCGGCTGATCCAGACCCGCGGCCGCATCGAGGGCTTCCTCGTCGGCGACCACTACGACCTCCAGCCGCAGTTCGTCCAGGAGGTCGGCCCCTGGGTCCGCTCGGGCGAGCTGAAGTACCGCGAGACGGTCGTCGAGGGCATCGAGAACAACCTCGAGGCGTTCCTCGGCGTCCTGCGCGGCGACAACACCGGAAAGATGATCGTCAAGCTCTGACACGGCCGTGACGCGGCACCGGTGACGGTCGTTGCGTACGACGGGGGCCGCACCCTTGGACGTGGGGTGCGGCCCTTGCCCGTGCCGGGCGGGAGTCAGTGGGAGCCCATGAAGTACCCGAGGAAACTCATCCGGCGCAGAAAACGCCCGGGCCACGAGAAGAGCGCGCCGCCGAAGGAGAGGTTGCGCGTGTAGACGCCCTCCAACAGGATCGCGAGCCCGAGATCCAGCGCGTCGGCCTCACCCTGCGTGACACCGGAGAGGCTCTGCGGATGCCGCCACTCCGAGCGCGTCATCGTGACGACGGCCCCCTCGCGCCGCAGCTCGTGCCGGAGCCTGCCGCCCAGCTCCTGGTAACGGTAGGAGCGTCCGGAGAGCTCGATGCGCAGGGCGCGGTCCTGCTCGGTGACGGCCAGATGGCGTCGGCGCAGCCCGGCGGTGCGGCCGTCGGCTTCGAGCTTCATCAACGCCATGCGCGGGGCGCCGCGGAAGCCGAGGCCGTGGAAGGCCAACGCCGGTACCGATTCGCCCGTCACCCGGGCGGTCAGCTTGTGCACTAAGGAGTTCGCGTCCTGGGGGTATGCCAACTCGACCCCTCCACCACCGGGCAGTGTCCCGGTCCAGACGTGTGTCTTCCGCATGTGCGGCGCTCTGTACTCGGGGCCCGTGCGTACGAGCCGGAACTCCATGGTGGTCATGTACCGCCCCCTCGACCGATGCGGGGCAAGGCACCCTGCCCGGCCCCGATAAAGTCTCCCCCATGCGCGATCTTGGGGCGGGTTTCCGGTATCTCCTGAAGGGCCAGCGGTGGGTGGCCCGGCACGGCAGGCAGTTCGGGTTCGGGCTGCTGCCGGGGCTGATCACCCTGGTGCTGTACGCGGCGGCGCTCGTCGCCCTGGCGCTGTGGGGGGAGGACTTCGTCACCTGGGCGACCCCGTTCGCCGACGACTGGTCCAGCCCCTGGGCCGGGCTGTTCCGCGGCTTCCTCACCGCCGTGCTGTTCGCGCTCGGTCTGCTGCTGTCCGTGCTCACCTTCACCGCGGTGACCCTGCTCGTCGGGCAGCCGTTCTACGAGAAGCTCTCCGAGGAGGTCGACCGTGACGTCTCGCCCGACGGCACCGCGCCCGAGTCGGGGCTGCCGCTGTGGCGGGAGCTGTGGATCTCGGCCCGCGACAGCCTCCGTATCGTCGTACGGGCCCTGGTGTGGGGCGTGCTGCTGTTCGCGCTCGGGTTCGTCCCGGTGGCCGGGCAGACCGTCGTACCGGTGATCGGGTTCTTCGTCACCGGGTTCTTCCTCACCGAGGAGCTCACCGCCGTCGCGCTCCAGCGACGCGGGGTCGAACTGCGCGAGCGGCTCCGCCTGCTGCGCTCCCGCAAGACCCTCGTCTGGGGCTTCGGCACACCCCTGGGGCTGGCCTTCCTCGTCCCGTTCGTCGCCGTGTTCCTGATGCCCGGCGCGGTCGCCGGCGCCACGCTGATGGCCCGCGACCTGCTCGGTGAGGAGACGACCGCCGGGGACGACGCGGAGAAGCCCGAGGAGGAGGGCGTCACGTCGTGACCGAGGTGCTCGCCGTCGCCGTCATCACCGTCCTGGCCGTGATCGCGCCGGGCGCCGACTTCGCCATGGTGGTCCGCAACAGCTACCTCCACGGCCGCCGCACCGGCCTGCTCGGCGCCCTCGGCGTCGCCGCCGGTGTCCTGGTCCACGTCACCTACACGATGCTCGGCGTCGGCCTGCTGATCGCCTCCTCGACCTTCCTCTTCACGGTGATCAAGCTGGTCGGCGCGGCCTACCTCGTGTACGTCGGCGTCCGTACCTTCCGCACCCGCGGCGAGGTCACCGTCGACCTGGAGAACAGGACGGAGCTGACCCCGTTCGCGGCGCTGCGCACCGGCTTCCTGACCAACGTCCTCAACCCGAAGACGACCCTGTTCGTCGTCTCGACCTTCGCGCAGGTCGTCAGCCCCGGCACACCGGTCCTCCAGCAGGTGGGCTACGGGCTGTTCATGTCGCTCGCCCACCTGCTGTGGTTCGGCGTCGTCGCGGTGTTCTTCTCCCACGACCGGATGCGCACCCTGATGCTGCGAGGCCAGAAGGTCCTCAACAAGGTGATCGGGTCCGTCCTGGCCGGCCTCGGCGTCAGCCTCGCGTTCGCTCCGTCGCACTGACCGCCACGGTCACGATCGACCGCACCTGCTCGATGATGTCCAGCCGGTTCCGCACGAACTCGGGGTCGGTGACCTCGGTGGTGTTCCCGGCGCCGAACCGCAGCACGGGCGTGTGCACGTGCCCGCCCGGCAGCCTGTCGTGCAGCCCGAGCCGGTCCCGGAGCAGGGTCGCCCGGTAGGCGATCTCGTTGGACAGGTAGTCCCCGCCGCCCCCGGCCCGCGCCGTCGAGCCGGGCGTCGGACCCTGAGGCCGTACGACGGGCTCGGTGCCTCCCGCCGGGATCTCGGTGACGCCCGTGTTGTCGTACACCGGGAACCGCCCGGTGTCCGCGGCGACGATCTCCGCGTACGGCAGTGTCGTGGACGTCCACTGGGGCTGCGAGGCCGGGTCGGTGACCGGGATCGTCTCCGTGCGGCCGATGTTCTCGTTGTCCCCGAAGCCGCCCCGCCAGGCCCCGTTGGTCCGCTCGACGTCGAAGCGGCCCACCCGGCCCTGACTGACGGTGGTGAACAGGTCGACCCCCGGCAGTTGCGGCCGCAGCGCCCGCTCCACCGTCCCCTCCGCGAAGTCCCGCCAGCGCACCGGGAACACGGCCGTCTCGATGCGCGCGGGCCCGTCCGCGGTCTCGATCACCGTGCCGTCGAGGGCGAGCGCGACCGCGCCGGACGGATTGGAGATACGGATGTCCCGGTCCAGGGTGAACGGGTCGAAACCGGTCAGCAGGACCCGCTTCATGCCCTTCCCGTGCGGATAGCGGATGGCGGTCTGCCCGCGCGAGGTCCGCTCCAGCTCGTCGAGCAGCCGCGCCCGCCGGTCGTCGCCCAGCCGGAACCCCGGCTCCCAGCTGCGCAGTTCACGGGTCATCCCGAGTCGCGCCCAGTACAGCGGCCGGTCGTCGTCCCGGCTGAGGTCTCCACCCGCCGGGCCACGCCCCTGCGCCCGGTCGACGGCCCTGCGCCACAACCGGGTCCCCTCGCGCACGACGGCACGGCGGGCCTGGGCGTAGGAGTACGCGTGGTCGAGCGCACGGGCCAACTCCGGTGCCACGTCGGCGAATCCGGAACGGCGGAGTATCTCCTGCGGGGCGGCCCCGTCCAGGCGGCGTTCCTCGACGGTGGGGGAGGGGGCTGTCCCGGCGGCGGTCGCGGTCGTAGGGGCGGTGAGACCGGTCAACAGGGCCAGACCGAGAACACCGATGCGAACACGTACGGATCTCAAGGGAGTTGGGCCTTCCGTCGTCGTGGGGTACGGGGATGCCGAAGCCCGCAGTATCGCGCGCCCGCCACGATCCACGCCACGGGCCGCGTGCCGCCGTTCCCGCGGGCAGTCGTGCCTCCCCCAGTGCCTCAAGGGCCTGGGAGGTGCCCCCAGGGCGGCACGGGTGGGCGGTGGGGGCACCTCCCGCTCGAGCGGAGCCGAGAGTGAGGGGAGGCACCCCGCAAGCGCCGGGCAGCGCGAACCACCCCCGGCCCACACCCATGCCGGGGCACCCCGTACGGCGCCGGGCCGCGCAACCCCACTCCCGGCCCACACCGACGCGGGGCACCCCGTAAAGCGCACCGGGCAGCGCGACCCCACCACATCGCGGGCATATGTGAAGGCTTCGTACGAGATTCAAGCGGGCATGCTGATCGAGGACCGTGATCCCACCACAGCGATTAACGTCTGATCCGGGAAGCACCCACATGAGCAGCCCCGGTCCGGGACCCTGACCCCGGACCGGGGCTTATGTGCGAGCGGAGGCCGGACAGGCCCTACCGCACCCCGAACCCGTACACCGTCTCCGACCGGAACACCTCGCCCGGCTTCAGGACCGTGCTCGGGAACTCCGGACGGTTCGGGGAGTCCGGGAAGTGCTGGGTCTCCAGCGCGATGCCGTCACCGGGGGTGAAGGGCTCCCCGATGTGGTCCGAGGTGTAGAGCTGCATGCCGGGCTCGGTGGTCGCCACCGTCAGCACCCGGCCCGACCCCGGGTCGTACAGCTCGGCGACCTCCTCGGCGGCCGCCGTCACCCCCTTGTCGAGCACGAAGTTGTCGTCGTACCCGGTGCCCGTCTTCCGCGCCTCACGGAAGTCGAAACGGGTCCCGGAGACGTCGGCGAGCTCGCCGCTCGGGATCAGGTCCGCGTCGGACGGGGTGTAGCGGGAGGCCGCGAGCCGCAGCTCGTGCCCGGCCGCGCTGCCGGAGCCGGCGCCGGCCAGGTTCCAGTACGAGTGGTTCGTCAGGTTCACGTGCGTCGGCGCGTCCGTCACCGCCTCGTACGCGATCCCCAGCGCGCCCCGCTCGTCCAGCGTGTACGTCACGGAGACCTCCAGGCGGCCCGGGAAGCCCTCCTCGCCGTCCTCGCCGACCAGGGAGAGCCGCAGACCGTGTTCGACCGGGCTCGCGTCCCACACCCGCTTGTCGAAGCCCCGCTCACCACCGTGCAGCGAGTTCGGCCCGTTGTTCGCGGCGAGCGTGTGGTCGCGCCCCGCCAGGGAGAAGCGGGCGCCCGCGATCCGGTTGGCGTACCGGCCGATCAGGGCGCCCAGGAAGGGTTCCGGGTGCCGGAGGTAGCCGTCCAGGTCGGAGAAACCCAGCACCACGTTCCCGGTCCGTCCGTCCCGGTCCGGCACCTCGACGTCCTGCACGATCCCGCCGTAGGACAGGATCCGCACCCGTACGCCCGCCCGCTCCAGGGTCCAGCGGTGCACCGGCGTGCCGTCGGAAAGTGTGCCGAAGAGTTCGTTCATGTGCGAAACAATAAGTCACGGCTGCTTCGCCGTGACCGTCCGGTACGCGATCCCGGCCAGCTCGGCCTGCCCCTCGACACTGGGATGGAACCAGTCCCAGCGGCTCAACTCGTCGGTGCCGAAACGGTACTCGTACACCGCGCCGCCGTCGTAGCGGCAGCGGCGGTCCTTCGCGCAGACCTCCTCCAGCACCTCGTTGTAGTCCTCCACCCGGTCCTGCACCGTCTCGCGCCGCAGCGTCGCCGCCGCGTCCAGCGCGTCCGCGTCCCCCAGCATCGACGGGCAGATGCCCAGCTTCCACACCTGCTTGCCCAGCGGATTGGTCCGCCCCTGCGACCAGAGCCGCATCAGGTTCGGCACGCTCGCCACATACACCTGCGCCTTGGGCAGCGCCTCGCGCAGCGTGCGCATCGCCTCCTGGAAGTCGGCCCGGAAGTCGTCCACCGACGTCATCGCCGACGTCGTCTCCCGGCAGGCGTCGTTCGCCCCGGCCATCACCGCCACCAGCTCCGGACTCCGCCGCACCGCCCGTGCCATCTGCCCCGGCAGATCCGCCATCCGGGCCCCGGTCGCCGAGTGGTTCCAGCTCCGCTCGGCCGCCCCCGCCCGCCCCAGCAGCCGTACGGCGAGACTGTCGACCTCCTCGCTGCCGCCCGTCGCCCACGACACCTCGGGGCAGTCCGTCAGCACCGCGCACGCGTCGAAGCCGCGCGTGATCGAGTCCCCCACGGCGGCGACCGACTCGGGACTGGTGTCCCACACGGGCGTGGGCTTCGGGGACGGCCGCCCCTTCTCCGCCGCGGTGCCCGACGGGGCGGGGGAGCCGCCGCCGACGGCATCACAGCCGGCCACGCCCAGCGTGACGGCCGCCACCACGGCGAGCACGGCCGCCCGTGAACGCCGGGCCGGCCTCCGCACCGCCTGCTCCATCCGTCGCCTCCCCGTGTGTCGTGGTGTGTTCATTGCATCCCCGTACAGGCGTCCTGCCGGGTGAATGCTGGAGGTTTCCCGGCACCGGGACCGACGGTACGTCACACTCCTTGCGCCGTCGCACGGTAGCCTCGCCATCAACGCGGTCCACCCGGACCGCGCCTGTTCCGTCCGGAGGTTCCGGTGACGACTCGTGGAGTTCTGTACGTGCACTCCGCGCCGCGCGCGTTGTGCCCGCACGTCGAGTGGGCCATCGCCGGGGTGCTCGGCACGCGCGTCAGTCTGGACTGGATCCGCCAGCCCGCCGCCCCCGGCACCTGGCGCTCGGAGTTCTCCTGGCAGGGCCAGGCCGGCACCGCCTCCAAACTCGCCTCCGCGCTGCGCGGCTGGCAGATGCTGCGCTTCGAGGTCACCTCGGAACCCTGCCCCACCGCCGAGGGCGAGCGCTACAGCTGCACCCCCGACCTGGGCATCTTCCACGCCGTCACCGGCATCCACGGCGACATCCTCATCCCCGAGGACCGCCTCCGCGCCGCCCTGACCCGCTCCCGGGCCGAGCAGACCGACCTGGAATCGGAAATCGCCAAGCTCCTCGGCAAACCCTGGGACGACGAACTCGAACCCTTCCGCTACGCAGGCGAAGGCGCCCCGGTCCGCTGGCTCCACCAGGTGGTCTAGAAAACACCGAGAGGTGCAACGCCCCTGAAAGGGGCGCGGGATCGTACCGACATGCGGCTCCGCCGCACGGGCGCGACCAACCGCCCCGACAGGGGCGCGGGGCTGTACCGACATGCGGCTCCGCCGCGCGGGCGCGACCAACCGCCCCGACAGGGGCGCGGGGAACTGCGCGACAAGCCACGACGAACCCGCAGCCGACCACTTGGGGTCAAAGGGGCGAAGCCCCTTGAGGACGGGAAGGGTAAGGGCGGCGGGGGCGAAAAACCCCCGGCACACCCCCACAGCGCCGCACGGCAAAGGGCCCCCACCCCGCCAAGGGTGAAGGCCCTTCAAACAGACCCGGTCACACAGACCGGAACGCCAGCACCACGTTGTGCCCACCGAACCCGAACGAGTCGTTCAACGCGGCGATCCGCCCGGACACGGGCAACTTCCGCGCCTCCCCCCGGACGACATCCGCAACCGCCTCGGCCTCAGGATCAAGGTTCTCGACATTGATCGTCGGCGGAGCCACCCGGTGGTACAGCGCGAGCACGGTGGCCACGGACTCCACCCCACCCGCCCCACCCAGCAGATGCCCCGTCATCGACTTCGTCGCGGAGACCGCGAAGTGGTCCGCGTCGTCCCCGAACACCTTCCGCAGAGCCTTCAGCTCCGCGATGTCACCGGCCGGAGTGGACGTCGCGTGCGCGTTGACGTGCACGATCTCCGCCGGATCCAGATCCGTCCGCTCCAGCAGGTTCTGCAGGGCGTGCGAGATGCCCCGCCCCTCCGGCTCGGGCTGCACGATGTCGTGCGCGTCGGCCGAGATCCCCTGCCCGACCGCCTCCGCGTAGACACGCGCACCACGCGCGGCCGCGTGCTCGGCGGACTCCAGCACGACGACACCCGCGCCCTCGCCCATGACGAAGCCGTCACGGGCGACGTCGTAGGGACGCGACGCGCCCTCGGGGTCGTCGTTGTTCTTGGACATCGCCATCATGTTGCCGAACGCGGCGATCGGCAGCGGGTGGATCGCCGCCTCCGTGCCGCCCGCGACGACGACGTCGGCACGGCCGGTGCGGATCATCTCGATGCCGTAACCGATGGCCTCGGCGCCCGACGCGCACGCGGAGACCGGGGTGTGCACACCGGCGCGGGCGCCCACCGCGAGACCCACGTTCGCGGACGGGCCGTTCGGCATCAGCATGGGGACGGTGTGCGGGGAGACACGGCGTACGCCCTTCTCCTTCAGCACGTCGTGCTGGTCCAGCAGGGTCGTCACACCGCCGATGCCGGAGGCGATGACCGCGCCCAGCCGGTCCGGGTCGACGCTCGGGTCCTCACCGGCCCTGGCTTCGAAACCGGCGTCGGCCCACGCCTCCTTGGCCGCGATCAGCGCGAACTGCGCCGAGCGGTCCAGGCGGCGGGCCTGCGGCCGGGGGATGACCTCGGTGGGCTCCACGGCCACCCGGGCCGCGATACGGACCGCCTGCTCGGCGGCCCACTCCTCCGTGAGGGCCTTGACGCCGGAACGTCCGGCGACCAGTCCCTCCCAGGTCGAGGCTGCGTCGCCACCCAGCGGTGTGGTTGCGCCGATACCGGTGACGACCACGGTGCGATTGGTCGGGCTCATCGGAATGCTCTCTCCAACGGATCTACGAGGATTCGTACGGCGCCACCGCCGGGTGGCGGGGCCGGGGTTCCCGGCCTCCGGGCCTCCCGTACCGGCGGAACGCGGACGGGAGGCCCGGCAGGGCTCAGGCCTGGTGCTTGAGGATGTAGTCGGTCGCGTCGCCGACCGTCTTGAGGTTCTTGACGTCGTCGTCCGGGATCTTGACGTCGAAGCGCTCTTCGGCGGCGACGACGACCTCGACCATGGACAGCGAGTCGACGTCCAGGTCGTCGGTGAAGGACTTGTCCAGCTGGACGTCCTCAACCGGGATGCCGGCGATCTCGTTCACGATCTCCGCGAGACCGGCGACGATCTCTTCCTGAGTGGCGGCCATGGTGGCGCTCCTTCGTTGTGATTCCAGAGGATGGGGTGGTGGTTCCTCGCGTACCGGACCGATGATCCGGCACGGAGTGCCTAGGGGAGGGTAACGACCGTAGCGGCGTAGACGAGACCCGCCCCGAAGCCGATGACGAGCGCGGTGTCGCCGCTCTTCGCCTCGCCGGTCGCCAGGAGCCGCTCCATCGCGAGCGGGATCGAGGCGGCCGAGGTGTTGCCGGTGGTGCGGATGTCACGGGCGACCATGACGTGCTCCGGCAGTTTCAGGGTCTTCACCATCGAGTCGATGATCCGCACATTGGCCTGGTGCGGGATGAAGACGTCCAGTTCGTCCGCGGTGATCCCGGCCGCGTCCAGCGCCTGCTGGGCGACCTTCGCCATCTCGAACACGGCCCAGCGGAACACCGCCTGGCCTTCCTGAGTGATCGCGGGGAACTTCTCGACGGTCCCGTCGCGGTAGTCCGTCCACGGCACGGTCTGCTTGATGGTCTCGGACTTGTCGCCCTCCGAGCCCCACACGGTCGGACCGATCGCGGGCTCCTGGGAGGGGCCGACGACCACCGCGCCCGCGCCGTCACCGAAGAGGAAGGCCGTGGCCCGGTCCTCCAGGTCGGTCAGGTCGCTCAGCCGCTCCACGCCGATGACGAGCACGTACTCGGCGGAACCTTCCACCACCATGCCCTTGGCCAGGGTCAGCCCGTACCCGAAGCCCGCGCAGCCGGCCGAGATGTCGAAGGCGGCGGCCTTGTCCGTGCCCAGCTTGTGGGCGATCTCGGTCGCGACGGCCGGGGTCTGGCTGAAGTGCGAGACGGTAGAGACGACGACGGCGCCGATCTGCGAGGCGTCGATCCCGGCGTCCGCGATCGCCTTGCCGGACGCCTCGACCGACATCGCGGCGACGGTCTCCTCGTCGGACGCCCAGTGCCGGGTCTCGATGCCGGAGCGCGAGCGGATCCACTCGTCGGACGAGTCGATCGTCTCCAGGATCACCTCGTTCGGCACGACCCGGGTGGGCCGGTAGCCGCCCACGCCGAGGATGCGCGCGTACGGGGCGCCCTTGCTGGGCTTGATCTTCGCCATGCGGGTCGGCTCCTTAGGGCGGTCAGGCGGTGTGCTCGGCGACGAGCTCGCGGGCCGCGTCGAGGTCGGCGGGGGTCTTCAGGGCCAGCGTCCGCACACCGGGCAGGGCGCGCTTGGCGAGGCCGGTCAGCGTGCCGCCGGGGCACACCTCCAGGAGGGCGGTGACGCCGAGCTCCTTGAAGGTCTCCATGCACAGGTCCCAGCGGACCGGGTTGGCGACCTGGCCGACCAGGCGGTCGAGCACCTCGGCGCCGGTCCCGACCGCCTTGCCGTCCTTGTTCGACACGTAGGTGACCTTCGGGTCGCCCGGCGTCAGGGCCTCGGCGGCCTTCGCCAGCGTGTCCACGGCAGGCCCCATGTGGTGCGTGTGGAAGGCACCGGCCACCTGCAGCATGACGACCCGGCGCACCCCTTCGGGCTTGTCCGCCTCCAGCGCGGCGAGCTGCTCCCTGGTGCCGGCCGCGACGATCTGGCCCGCGCCGTTGATGTTGGCCGGGGTCAGGCCCAGCTTCTCCAGGTGCGCCACGGTCGTCCCGGGGTCGCCGCCGAGCAGCGCCGCCATGCCGGTCTCGGTGATCGCGGCGGCGTCGGCCATGGCCAGACCCCGCTCGCGGACCAGGGAGAGCGCGGCGGTGTCGTCGAGGACGCCCGCGAAGGCGGCGGCGGTGATCTCACCGACGCTGTGACCGGCGACGGCACCGGGTGCCACGTCTCCGAGTGCGGAGGCGGACAGCAGCCCGGCCGCGACCAGCAGCGGCTGGGCGACGGCCGTGTCACGGATCGCGTCCGCGTCGGCCTTCGTGCCGTAGTGGACGAGGTCGAGTCCGATGGCGTCGGACCACACGGCGACGCGCTCCCCGGCACCGGGGAGGTCGAGCCATTCAGTCAGAAAGCCGGGAGTCTGGGCACCCTGGCCGGGAGCGACGAGTACGAGCACTCTCACACTCTCTCTTGGGGACGGCCACGGCCGCCGGTGGGGACAAGGACGAAGAACAGGAGGCGGTTTTGTGGGGCCCCGACAAAAGGCTAGGGATGAGGATCGCCGTCGGCCAGACGCCCCAGGATCAGCGCGATCCGCAGCGTGAACGCAGAGCGTACATCGGAGGGTGACCATCCGGTGACGTCAGTCACACGTCGAAGCCGGTAACGAACGGTGTTGGGGTGAACGAACAGCATCCGCGCCGCGCCTTCGAGACTGCTCGCCTGCTCCAGATAGACACTGAGCGTCTCCAGCAGCGCGGCCCCGGCCTCCTCCAGCGGTCTGTAGATCTCCTCCACCAACTGCTCGCGGGCCGAGGGGTCCGAGGCGATCGCCCGCTCCGGCAGCAGATCGTCCGCCAGCACCGGGCGCGGGGCGTCCTGCCAGGCGGAACACGCCTTGAGCCCCGCCGCGGCGGCCTGCGCGGACCGGGTCGCGGCCAGCAGATCGGGAACCACCGGACCGGCGACCACCGGCCCCGCCGCATACGGCCCGATCAGCGACTTCGCGACCCCCAGCGGGTTGTCGCTGCCGCCCGCGATCACCACCAGCCGGTCGCCGAGCACCCCGGTCAGCACCTGGAGCTTGGCGTGCCGGGCGGCCCGCCGGATGGCCTCCACGGTCAGCTCGGAGTCCCCGTCCGGCGCGGTGCCCAGCACCACGCACACATGATCGGGCGAGTTCCACCCCAGGGCGGCGGCCCGTGACACGGCCCCCTCGTCGGCCTCACCGCTGAGCACCGCGTTCACCACCAGCGACTCCAGCCGCGCGTCCCAGGCACCCCGTGCCTCGGCGGCCTGCGCGTACACCTGGGCGGTGGCGAAGGCGATCTCACGGGCGTACACCAGCAGCGCCTCACGCAGCACGCTCTCGTCGCCGGGCGCCGCCACCTCGTCGATCGCGGACTCCATGACCTCGATGGTGGTGCGCACCATCTCCACGGTCTGCCGCAGCGTGATCGCCCGGGTCAGCTCGCGCGGCGCGGTGCCGAACACATCGGTGGAGATGGCCTGCGGGGCGTCCGGGCGCCGGAACCACTCGGTGAACGCGGCGATGCCCGCCTGCGCGACCAGGCCGATCCAGGAACGGTTCTCCGGGGGCATGGCCCGGTACCAGGACAGCGTCTCGTCCATCCGCGCGATCGCCTGCGCGGCGAGACTGCCGGACGACCTCTCCAGCCGCTTCAGCGTCGCGGCATGCGGATGGGCGGGGCGTGCGGCGGCGTGGTGGGTACTGGTTTCGGGTTCGGGCACGGGGACAAGACTGCCTTATCGGTACGGCCGCGCGTGTCGCCGGGTCTACGGTGGACCGTGTGACGGACGTACGGCGCGCGCACGAGCGCTACCAGGGCGGCGATCCGGCGGCCGGAATCGAGACGTGGCACGCCTTCTCCTTCGGCCCCCACTACGACCCGGACAACCTCCGCTTCGGCGCGGTGATCGCCTGCAACGAGGAGCACCTCGCCCCCGGCGCCGGCTTCGACGAGCACCCGCACAGCCACACCGAGATCGTGACGTGGGTGGTGGAGGGCGAGCTGACCCACCGCGACTCCACGGGCGAGGAGACGGTGATCCGCCCCGGCGACGTCCAGCGCCTGAGCGCCGCGTCGGGCGTCCGCCACGTGGAACGCAACGCCGGCGACCGCCCCCTCACCTTCCTCCAGATGTGGCTGGCCCCGCTGGAGCCGGGCGGCGACCCCTGCTACGAGGTCGTCCGGGGCATAGCGGACTCCACCCCGTACGCCCTCCCGGAGGCGGGCGCGATGCTCCACGTACGCCGGCTGACGGCGGGGGAGCGGACCGCCGTACCGGACGGGGCGTACGTGTATGCCCATGTCGTCCGCGGCCGTCTCCGCCTGGACGGCGAGGAGCTGGGCCCGGGCGACGCGGCCCGCCTCACGGACACGAAGGACGCCGAGGCGGTCGCCGTGAGCCCGGCGGCGGAGCTGCTGCTGTGGGAGATGCGGGGCTGGTGACCGCTCTGCTTCCTGCTCCGGCCCGACGGGCGGGGCAAGACGGTGTGGTTCGAGTGCCTGGCGTGAGGTCAGGTGCCGCCGGCGGCCTGGAACATGGTCTTCTCGGTGGTCTCCCGGTCGGCGTTCCAGCAGGTGACCAGGGGGTTGTCGTCGATGTCGAGGAAGGTCGTCCCGTCGGGCAGCGGGGCCTCGATCGGCTCGGTGTCCTCGGCGCCGCCCTGGAGGGTGACGGTCATCGTCTCCACGGCGTCGGTCTGTGCGCCGATCCGGAAGAGGAGCATGCCCGCGTACGCCTTCCCGCCCGGCGCGATCACGGGGTCCTGCATCTCGGACTCCATCGGGCCGACCTGGTCCTCCGGGCCGCCGTCGAAGCGGACGACGGGGTGGCGGAACAGGGCGCATTCCTCGTCGCCCGTGTTGGTGGAGGTGAGGAGGAGGTGCCGGACCTCGTCGCGTGGGTAGACCGCCGTGGTGATCGAGAGGTCGGCGTCGGAGCAGGCGGTGGCCGTAGCGGTGGCGGTCTCTTCGCCGCGGGACTCGCTCGGGCCCGGGGTGGTGCCCCCGCCGGTGTCCGCGGCGCCCGGCTCGCAGGCCGTGACGGCGAGGAGGGCGGTGAGAGCCGCCGCTCCCACGGCGCGGGTCTTCCGACTCCTGTGGGTGGTACGCGTGTCGTTCCCCCGTGTGCCGCGGTCATCCGGTCCGGATGCCCGGCCGGTCGGGTCGAGGATGCGGCAGGGAGACCGCCGGGGCTCCGGCCCGTACGGCATCGTGACGGCATGCGGACACGGACGTCATGCTTCCGTGAGTCCCACGGGCAGGCCCGGCCGCACAGCTCCTCCCGGGCGCGTTGAACCGCCGCCGTGGTTCCGGCCGTTGTGCTTCCCGGCAAGTTGCCCAGGGCCGATGGCCGGCATCGCCGGGTCCGGCTCCGTCCGTGAGGAGAGACGTATGAAGTCGTGGCGTTCCCGTATCGCCGCTGTCGCGATCGGCACCGCGCTGGTCACCGTTCCGCTGACCGCGGCCCCGGCGTCCGCCGCCGACACCAACCCCTGGGGCTACGTGGCGATCTCTGGATGGAGGGACAAACTCGCGTGCGTGGATGACGGGCAGTACGCCCTCGCCCACGGGTACGTGAACTACTACTGCGACTGGGACGACCCGTACTGGGTCCTGTGGGCCCTCCCCGTGAAGGACCAGCCGCCGACGGGCGGGTGACCGGCACGGGGAGCCGGAGCCGGCCGGTGGTCGTGGGGGCCGCCGGCCGGTGCGCGGGGCTCAGCCGCGCAGCTCCGCGAGCACCGCGTCGGTGAACGGCGGCCACGCCTCGGCCGCCCACGGGCCGAAGGCGCGGTCGGCGAGGGCCGCGCACGCCACGCCCGCGTCGGGGTCGATCCACAGGAACGTGCCCGACTGGCCGAAGTGGCCGAAGGCGCGCGGTGAGGACGAGGCGCCCGTCCAGTGCGGGGACTTGGAGTCGCGGATCTCGAAGCCGAGGCCCCAGTCGTTGGGGTTCTGGTGGCCGTAGCCCGGCAGGACGCCCTTCGTGCCCGGGTACTGGACGGTCATCGCGGTGGCGACCGTGCGGGGGTCGAGGAGGCGCGGGGCCTGCACCTCGGCGGCGAAGCGCAGTAGGTCGTCCACCGTGGAGACGGCGTCCTTCGCGGGGGAGCCCTCCAACGAGGTTCCGGTCATGCCCAGCGGCTCCAGCACCGCCTGCCGCAGGTACTCCGCGAACGGGATCTCCGTCGCCTTCGCGACATGGTCGCCGAGCTGCTCGAAACCGGCGTTGGAGTACAGGCGCCGCTCACCCGGTGCCGAGGTCGCCCTGTGCTCGTCGAAGGCGAGCCCCGAGGTGTGCGCGAGCAGGTGACGGACCGTCGAGCCCTCCGGGCCCGCCGGTTCGTCCAGCTCGATCGCGCCCTCCTCGTACGCCACGAGCACCGCGTACGCCGCCAGCGGTTTGGTGACCGAGGCCAGCGGGAAGCGGTGCCCGGTCGGGCCGTGCGTGCCCAGGACGGTGCCGTCCGCCCGTACGACACCCGCCGCGGCGGTGGGAACCGGCCAGTTCTCGATCAACGCGAGGCTCTTCAGCGACATGCCGTCGAGCCTAAGCGCTCAGAGGGTCGGCTCCAGCAAGGGGTCCGGCCTCGGCCTGAAGCCCAGCGCGACGTACAGCGACTCGGCGTGCCAGGCCGTGGACGGGTCGGACAGGGGCATCGAGTCGATCATCACCTGGCGCAGACGCAGCACTTCCTCCGCGTCCTCGGGTGTCGCACGGCGTGCAGAGGTCATGACCGTACGCCAATCAGCCACCCGTCTCCGCGTCCCGTCCGTTTCTCACCTTCGTCGTTTGCTTGGAGTGCACTCCAGCGTTCTAGCGTGGGGACCATGACGGTGACGGAGACGGAGACCACCACGGGGACCGGCGCGGACACCTGCGCCGGGCCGCCGCAGCGGGATCGGCGGCCGGACGGCGCGGACAAGTACACGATCAGCGAGGTCGTCGCCCTCACCGGGCTGACGGCGCACACCCTGCGCTGGTACGAGCGCATCGGGCTGATGCCGCACATCGACCGGTCCCACACCGGCCAGCGGCGCTACAGCAACCGTGACCTCGACTGGCTCGCCCTCGTCGGCAAGCTCCGCCTGACCGGGATGCCGGTCGCGGACATGGTGCGGTACGCGGAACTGGTCCGCGCGGGCGATCACACGTACACCGAGCGTTTCGAACTGCTGCAGCGGACCCGCGAGGACGTACTGTCCCGGATCGCCGAACTCCAGGGCACGCTCGCCGTGCTCGACCGGAAGATCGATTTCTACGCGGACGCCGGGCGCGCCCTGGCGTCGGAGAGGGCACGATGAGCGACGGCAGGATCGGTACGGCGGCACTGGGCGAGGGCGGCCCCGAGGTGGGCGTGCAGGGCCTCGGCTGCATGGGCATGAGCTTCGCGTACGGGCCCGCGGACGCGGACGTCTCCCGGGCGACCCTGGAGCGGGCCCTGGAACTCGGCGTCACGCTCTACGACACGGCGGACGCGTACGGCGCGGGGGAGAACGAGCGGTTCCTCGCCCCGTTCTTCACGGCGCACCGGGACGAGGTGGTCATCGCCACCAAGTTCGCCCTGTCGATCCCGCCGGACGACCCGACCCGGCGGATCATCCGCAACGACGCGCCGTACATCCGCGAGTGCGTCGAGGCGAGCCTGAAGCGCCTGGACGTCGACGTGATCGACCTCTACTACATGCACCGGCGCGATGTGGACGTGCCGATCGAGGAGACCGTCGGCGTCATGGCCGAGCTGGTGCGCGAGGGCAAGGTCAAGCAGCTGGGCCTGAGCGAGGTCACGGCCGGTGAACTGCGCGCCGCGCACGGGGTGCACCCGATCGCCGCCGTGCAGTCGGAGTGGTCGCTGTTCAGCCGGGACATCGAGGCGAAGGTCGTACCCGCCGCGCGCGAACTGGGCGTGACCCTGGTCCCGTACTCCCCGCTGGGGCGGGGCTTCCTGACCGGCTCCTTCGCCGACGCCGACCAGGACCTGACGGCCGACGACTTCCGCCGCCGGATGCCCCGCTTCACGGGCGCCAACGCGACGGCCAACGCGGCCCTGCTGGACCCGGTCCGCACCGTCGCCAAGGCCCACGACGCCACCCCCGGCCAGATCGCCCTGGCCTGGGTCCACCAGCAGTCGGAGGTCCACGACCTCCCGGTCGTCCCCATCCCGGGCACCCGCAAGCCGACCCGGGTGGAGGAGAACACGGCGGCGACGCACATCATCCTGACGCCGCAGGAACTGGCCCTCCTGGACCCCATCGCCGAGAAGGTGGCAGGCACCCGGTACAAGGACATGGCGTTCACGTCCGCAGGCAGGGAGTAGAACAACCCACCTGGGGGCGCGGGGAACTGCGCGACCAGCCGCAGCCGGGCCCGAGGCCGAAACACGACCGCACCCGGCAGACGCTAAAGCTCCGCGAGCAACTCCGCCTTCTTCACGGAGAACTCCTCATCGGTCACCAGGCCGGCCTGATGAAGCTCCCCCAAGTGCCGGATCCGCTCGGCGATGTCCGCGGGATCACGGCGCGCCCGCGCCGTGGACACCGCGGGCACCGGCGCACAGTTCCGCACCGCCGCCAGCACGGCCGCCGCGAACGGCAGTGACTCGTGCACGGGCCCGTACCCCAGCCCGAACACCACCGCGGCCGGATCCTGATCGGCCTGCGCCGGCGGAGCCCCCGCATCCCGCCGCAGCAACCGCAGATGCCCCTCGAACACCTCCGGCGACCGCCACTCCACCCCGCTCAGCTCACCCACCGGGAACCGCTGGTCCCCGGCCTTCCACTTCGCCGACGACGCCCCCGTCCAGAACCACCGGAACGCCACCGCCGTACCGTCGAAGGTCGCCTTCCCGTCGTACGCCTTGAACTGCAGCGGCACCTCGGGTGCGGCCACCAGATGGCGTTCGGCGGGCCCGGACTCGGTGAGCTGTGCGCGCAGTTCGTCGGCGTAGTACTCGGCGAGCGTCTCGCGTTCGGCGGGCAGCACCAGCCGGTAGGGGTCGCTGCTCTCCTTCAGCTGCCCGGAGGCGGCCTCCAGCAGTGGATCGGCTCCGGGCCGGAGCTCGATCCGCAGGACCACCGTCCCGCGCCTACCGGGCGCGAGGGTCACCCCCTCGACCGCCTCCAGCGGAACACGCCGCTCCCCGAGCGCCTGGAACAGCTTGGGTGTTCGAATCCCCCGTTCGTAACGGATGAGCACGGAGTCGGACCCGAACTCCCAGGCGGCATGAAATCCGGCCAGTACGTCACCCATGCGGCTCATCGTATGCGGCACGAGCTTCTCCGTCCCTTCTCCACGCATACCGCAGTATCTCCGCCTCTACGCGCGTCCGGTAGTGGTCGTACCGGACAAACCCGTCCGGCAGAGGTCCTCCTCGCCCGCACAGGACACCGCGCGGTATGCGCCAACACCGATCTCGGCGAAGTTCCGCAGACTGTCCGTGCCCGGTACGAAGTACCCGGCGTGGCCCTCGGCCTCCCGTGCCGACAGCACCCGCGCACCGAATTCCGCCGTCACCGGGTCGGCCCCGTGGCCCAGACCGCCGAGCTCCAGGTACGGCACGTCCTGGATCCAGTCGTCGGCGTCCCGCATCGCCCACACCCGGGCGGTGGTGCGCAGTTGGGAGGCGTTCTCGACGCGCATGCCGGGGCTGCCGGCCACCGCGATGTCGGCCACCCGCTCCGGCAGGGTGTGCGCGGCGACCCCGCACACCACGGAGCCGTAGCTGTGGCAGAAGAGCGAGACCGGAGCGATCCCGGGCAGTCCGCGCACCAGCGCGTCCAGCCGCACCGCGCCGTCCTCGGCGCGCATCGCCGTGGCCGCGTCCATGCCGAGCCCGCGGGGGGCGGTGTAGTCGGCCCAGGCGATCACGGCCGTACGGGTCGTGGGGTCGGTGTCGCGCTCCGCCGCGTACAGGGACTTCGCCATGCCGACGGGGGCCGAGTACGTGCGGTTCGTGCGCTGGAAGGTGAGCAGGTCGGTGTCGACGCCGGGGACGACGACCGAGATCCGCTCGGCCCCGCGCAGGTCGCCGAAGACCTCGGCGACCCGGCCGGAGCCCGACGGGTCGAAGGCGAGGATGTGCCGGCCGGGGCGCATCAGCGCCTCGAAGCGGTCCATCCGGCGTGCCGCCTGCCGCTGGCCCGAGGCGGTGAGACGGTTGTCGTGCGCGCGTTCGAGTTCGACCTTGCGGGCCTGCCCCAGCGCGATGCGGTTGGCGCGGTAGCGCAGTTGGACGGGTGCGCCGTTCATGTTGCCGACCGCGAGCGGATAGCGACGGGCGAGACTCGCGCGCTGCCCCGCGGTGAGGGAGGCGAAGAACCGGGCCAGCCGTGCGGGCGCCGCCTCCGGGTCCGGCAGCCGGTGGCCGGCTATCCGGCCGTGCTCCCACGCGCTGAGCGATGCCTGGAGCGGAGCGGGGTGGCGCTGATGGCGCAGCGCCGTCCAGCCCGTGGTCGCCAGCATCACGAAAACGACGGCGAGCGCGAGCAGCATGCGCCAGACGTTCAGTTGCGGGGAGGTGTCGAAGGAAGTCACTGAAAGGACACACTAGGAGAACGGGAGAGTCTCGCGTGACCCAAGTGATCGGGATCACGTTTCGTCGTGCCGCTTCGGGGATCGATCCGTACGCCAGTTCCCCGCGAGCGCCGGTCCCACATGGTCCAGACAGGCCGTCATCAGGTCCCGCATGGCCGCCACGCTGAAATCGTCCCCGGCGGACCAGAGCCGCTCCGCCACCCGGATCACCCCGCCGAACGCGGCCACCAGGATCCTCGGCCGGGGGTCGGCGTCCACGTCGAGCCCCTCGCGCTCGGCGATGATGCGCGCCAGCTCCTCCTCCAGCTCCGTCGCGCGCCGCAGATGGGCGGCGAGCAGGGCGGGCGTCGACTCGATGACCCGGTAGACGCGCATGTGCAGCTCCAGGGGGACGAGCTGTTCGACGGCCTCGTTGATGCCGTCCCAGCTGTCCAGCACGGCCCGGCGCAGCGCCTCCAGCGGCGCCTCTCCCGGCGGGCGTCCGCGTGCGGCCTCGACGACGTGCGACTCCGCGAGCCGGGGGACGAAGAACGCCACCTCCTCCTTGCTCGCGAAGTAGCGGAAGAAGGTGCGCTGCGAGACGTCGACGGCCGCGGCGATGTCGTCGACGGTCGTCTCCTCGTACCCGCGGGTGGCGATCAGCTCCAGCGCGGCCCGGACCAGCGCGTCCCGTGTGCGCTGCTTCTTGCGCTCCCGCAGACCCGGCCGCGGCAGCGCGCCCACGGCGGTCCCGACCGTCTCCATTGCTCCTCCTCGAACTGTTTCCCCAGTTCAGGCTATACGCGGGTGTCCTGTCAGTGACCGACTGGTGAATTGGTTTGTCAACTGTCAGTGGCTGACATTACTGTCGAACGTATGACTAGTCAGACCACCATCGACAAGACGGGGCCGGGGGACGGCACGCCGGACGCCCCGTCGGACGGGACCCCGGGCAAGGGGCTGCGCGGGCACCCCTGGTTCACCCTCATCACCGTTGCCGTGGGCGTCATGATGGTGGCCCTCGACGGCACCATCGTGGCCATCGCGAACCCGGCCATCGGCAAGGACCTGGGCGCCACCTGGACCGATCTCCAGTGGATCACCAACGCCTACTTCCTCGCCCTCGCGGTCTCCCTGATCACCGCGGGCAAGCTCGGTGACCGGTTCGGCCACCGGCAGACCTTCCTCATCGGCGTGGCGGGCTTCGCCGCCTCGTCGGCGGCCATCGGTCTGTCCGACGGCATCACGATGGTCATCGTCTTCCGTGTCTTCCAGGGTCTGTTCGGCGCCCTGCTGATGCCGGCCGCCCTCGGTCTGCTGCGGGCCACGTTCCCGGCCGAGAAGCTCAACATGGCGATCGGCATCTGGGGCATGGTCATCGGCGCCTCCACCGCGGGCGGCCCGATCCTCGGCGGTGTCCTCGTCGAGCACGTCAACTGGCAGTCGGTGTTCTTCATCAACGTGCCGGTCGGCGTCCTCGCCGTCGCGCTCGGTGCGTGGATCCTGCTCGACCACCGCGCGGAGAACGCGCCGCGCTCCTTCGACCTGCTCGGCATCGCGCTGCTGTCCGGTGCGATGTTCTGCCTCGTCTGGGCCCTGATCAAGGCCCCCGAGTGGGGCTGGGGCGACGTCCAGACCTGGTCGTTCATCGTCGGCTCGTTCGCCGGCTTCGGGGCCTTCGCCTTCTGGGAGACGAAGGTGAAGGAGCCGCTGATCCCGCTGGCGCTGTTCCGCTCCGTACCACTGTCCGCGGGTGTCGTGCTGATGGTCCTGATGGCCATCGCCTTCATGGGCGGCCTGTTCTTCGTCACCTTCTACCTGCAGAACGTGCACGGCATGAGCCCGATCGACGCCGGTCTGCACCTGCTCCCGCTCACCGGCATGATGATCGTCGGATCGCCGCTGGCCGGAGTGATGATCACCAAGGTCGGTCCGCGCATCCCGCTCGCCGGGGGCATGGCCCTCACCGCGCTCGCCATGTACGGCATGTCCACGCTGGAGACGGACACCGGCAGCGGTGTGATGTCCCTCTGGTTCGCCCTGCTGGGTCTCGGTCTCGCGCCCGTCATGGTCGGCGCCACCGAGGTCATCGTCGGCAACGCGCCGCTCGAACTCTCCGGTGTCGCCGGTGGTCTCCAGCAGGCCGCCATGCAGATCGGCGGCAGCCTCGGTACGGCCGTGCTGGGCGCGGTGATGGCCTCCAAGGTCGACAACGACCTCGTCGGCAACTGGGCGGACGCGGGGCTGCCGAAGCTCACCCCGGAGCAGCTGGCACAGGCCGAGCCGCTGGTCCAGCAGGGCATCGCCCCCGTGGCCGAGGGCACCCCGGCACAGATCGCCGCGAAGATCACCGACGTCGCCCACGACACCTTCATCTCCGGCATGAGCCTGGCGTCCCTGGTCGCCGCCGGGGTCGCCGCCGTGGCGGTGCTGGTCGCCTTCCTCACCAAGCGCGGTGAGAACGCGGAGGCGGGCGCGGGCGTCGGCCACATCTGAATTCACCGCGGAAGCGGGGGTACCCGTCATGTCAGCCAACCCTTCAGGGAGTTGATGATGGCGAGCTTCGGACACGGAACGCGCAGGCACCCCCGCACACGTGGCCGGACGTGGTCACGGTCCGGGCCGGATCGCGCGACGCTCGGGATCATCGGAACCATCTGCGCGGTCGCCGGTTTCTTCGTGCTGGGGATCATCCTCGGCCCGGTGGCGATCGTCTGCGGGTGGCTGGCCATGGGCCGCAGCTGGACGGGTTCCCGTTCGGTACCGGCCCTGGTCGCCCTCGTCCTGGGCGCCATCGACACGCTCCTGGCCGTCATCTTCCTGGCCGGAGCGACCACGTCGGGCTATTCGATGTTCTGACGTGGCGTCAGTGGAGAGGCCCCCGGCACAACGCCGGGGGCCTCTCCACGTACAGAGCTGCGGGCAGTCGCGCCTCCCCCAGCGCCCGAAGGGCCTGGGAGGTACCCCCAGGGCGATGGGGGTCCCCCCGCTCATGGGGGTCCCTCCGCTCGAGCGAAGCCGGGAGTGGGGGAGAAGCCGGGAGTGGGGGGAGGCACCGTGCCGCCACGCGCCCCCCACCCCGCCCGAGCCCTACGCGTCGCCCCCCGCCGCCCCGGGGTCGGCCGCGGCCACGTCCAGCAACTGGTACCGGTCGATCGCCTGCTTCAGCACCGACCGGTCCACATGCCCCTCCCGCGCCAGCTCCGTCAGCACCGCCAGCACGATCGACTGCGCGTCGATGTGGAAGAACCGCCGCGCCGCCCCCCGCGTGTCCGCGAACCCGAACCCGTCCGCGCCCAGCGACTGGTACGTCCCCGGCACCCACCGCGCGATCTGGTCCGGCACCGACCGCATCCAGTCGGACACCGCCACCACCGGCCCCCGCGCCGCCGCGAGCTTCCGCGTCACGTACGGCGTGCGCTGCTCCTCCTCCGGGTGCAGCAGGTTGTGCCGCTCGCAGTCCACCGCCTCGCGCCGCAGCTCGTTCCAGGAGGTCGCCGACCAGACGTCGGCCTTGACGTTCCACTCCTCCGCGAGGATCCTCTGCGCCTCGATCGCCCACGGCAGCGCGACCCCGGACGCCAGGATCTGCGCCGGGAGCGAGCCCGCCGTGCCCTCGCTGAAGCGGTAGAGGCCCTTGACGATGCCCTCCGCGTCGACGTTCTCGGGCTCGGCGGGGTGCTGGATCGGCTCGTTGTACACCGTCAGGTAGTAGAAGACGTCCTCGCCGTGCGGGTGTTCCTCGTCGGAGCCGTACATCCGGCGCAGCCCGTCCTGCACGATGTGCGCGATCTCGAACCCGAACGCCGGGTCGTACGCGACACACGCCGGGTTCGTGGACGCCAGCAGCTGCGAGTGGCCGTCCGCGTGCTGGAGACCCTCACCGGTCAGCGTCGTACGCCCCGCGGTCGCACCCAGGACGAAACCGCGCGCCATCTGGTCGCCCATCTGCCAGAACTGGTCACCGGTGCGCTGGAAACCGAACATCGAGTAGAAGACGTACACCGGGATGAGCGGCTCGCCGTGCGTGGCGTACGCCGATCCCGCCGCGATCAGCGAGGCCGTGCAGCCGGCCTCGGAGATGCCGTCGTGCAGCATCTGCCCGTTCGGCGCCTCCTTGTAGGCGAGCAGCAGTTCCCGGTCCACCGACTCGTACTGCTGGCCGAGCGGGTTGTAGATCTTCGCGCTCGGGAAGAACGAGTCCATGCCGAACGTACGGTACTCGTCCGGCGCGATCAGTACGAACCGCTTGCCGATCTCCTTGTCCCGCATGAGGTCCTTGAGGAGCCGGACGAAGGCCATGGTCGTCGCGATGGACTGCTGGCCGGAGCCCTTCTTCACGGTCGCGTACGTCTTGTCCTCGGGCAGCCGCAGCGGCTTCGACCGCACCACCCGCGTCGGCACGTACCCGCCGAGCGACTTGCGGCGGTCGTGCATGTACTGCATCTCCTCCGTGTCCGGCCCCGGGTGGTAGTAGGGCGGCAGACCGGACTCGAGGTCCTGGTCGGAGATCGGCAGGTGCAGCCGGTCCCGGAAGTGCTTGAGGTCGGTGACCGTCAGCTTCTTCATCTGGTGCGTGGCGTTGCGGCCCTCGAAGTTCGGGCCCAGCGTCCAGCCCTTGACCGTCTTCGCGAGGATCACCGTCGGCTGGCCCTTGTGCTCGACCGCCGCCTTGTACGCCGCGTAGATCTTGCGGTGGTCGTGACCGCCGCGCCCCAGGTGCAGGATCTGGTCGTCGGTCATGCCCTCGACCATCGCGCGCAGCCGGTGGTCGTCGCCGAAGAAGTGGTCGCGGATGTACGCGCCCGACTCGGTGGCGTACGTCTGGAACTGGCCGTCCGGCGTGGTGTTCATCCGGTCGACCAGGATCCCGTCCCGGTCCTGTGCCAGCAGCGGGTCCCAGGTGCGGTCCCAGATCAGCTTGATCACGTTCCAGCCGGCGCCGCGGAAGACCGACTCCAGCTCCTGGATGATCTTTCCGTTGCCGCGCACCGGGCCGTCGAGCCGCTGCAGGTTGCAGTTGACGACGAAGGTCAGGTTGTCCAGGCCCTCACGGGCGGCGAGGGTGAGCTGGCCCAGCGACTCCGGCTCGTCCATCTCGCCGTCGCCGAGGAACGCCCACACGCGTGAGCGCGAGGTGTCCGCGATGCCGCGCGCGTGCATGTAGCGGTTCATCCGCGCCTGGTAGATCGCGCCGATCGGGCCGAGGCCCATCGACACGGTCGGGAACTCCCAGAAGTCCGGCATCAGCCGCGGGTGCGGATACGACGACAGGGTGTACGGCGCCTTCGACTTCTCCTGGCGGAAGCCGTCCAGGTGCCGCTCGCTCAGCCGGTCCAGCAGGTACGCGCGGGCGTAGATGCCGGGGGAGGCGTGCCCCTGGAAGAAGACCTGGTCGCCGCCGTCGCCCTCGTCCTTGCCGCGGAAGAAGTGGTTGAAGCCCACGTCGTACAGCGACGCGGAGGAGGCGAAGGTGGCGATGTGGCCGCCGACCCCGATGCCCGGCCGCTGCGCGCGGGAGACCATCACCGCGGCGTTCCAGCGGGTGGCGTTGAGGATCTTGCGCTCGATCTCCTCGTTGCCCGGGAAGAACGGCTCGGCGCGGGTCGGGATCGTGTTGACGTAGTCCGTGCTGCGCATCTCGGGCACGGCCACGCGCTTCTCGCGGGCACGTTCGATCAGTCGCAGCATCAGGTAGCGGGCCCGCTCCCGGCCGCGCTCGTCGACCGCGGCGTCGAGGGAGTCGAGCCACTCCTGGGTTTCCTCGGGATCGAAGTCAGGAACCTGACTCGGAAGGCCGCCAATGATGATCGGGTTGCGATCGGATGCGGAAGCCACGCTGTTCCTTACCTGTCAGAGGGCCGTGAGGCGGGCCGCTGTTTTTTCACCGGTACGGCCCGGATTGCGCCGCTCCCCATGGTCCACCTCGGGGCCGTCGGCGTCATCTCTACCGGGAGGTAATCCGGAGCCGGGACCAGTACGGTGTTCATGGGGCTCGTCCATTCGAGTCTTCGTACACGTAGACGGTTCCCAAAGGGCCAAACGGGGCACAAAGGTGTGGTGTGCGTCACTTCAGGCCATGATGGTGTGCCTGGAGTTGCGGTGACCCGGCCAGGATCGTCACCGTTTCGGCGGTCTGTACGGCCGGGTACTTGCGCGATCCGTCCCGCCCGTGTGGACTACGGCCAATGCTTCGCGCACGCGCGTGGCTGAGTTATTCCCAAGACATGATCAGGAGGCAACCCGTGAGCGCGACCGCGGACCACGCGGAGGAGCGGACGAACCCTGCCGCCAGGCTGGGTTTCCAGCCCGGGCAGGTGGTCCAGGAGATCGGCTACGACGACGACGTCGACCAGGAGCTCCGCGAGGCCATTGAGGGCGTCATCGAGAGCGACCTTGTCGATGAGGACTACGACGACGTGGCTGACGCCGTTGTGCTGTGGTTCCGCGACGACGACGGCGACCTGACGGATGCGCTGGTGGATGCCACCACGTACATCGAAGAGGGCGGCGCGATCCTGCTTCTCACGCCGAAGACAGGCCGTTCGGGCTATGTGGAGCCGAGCGACATCTCGGAGGCGGCCACCACGGCGGGCCTGACGGCGGCCAAGAGCGTCAGTGTGGGCAAGGACTGGAGCGGCAGCCGGCTGGCGACGCCGAAGGCGGCCAAGTCCAAGCGGTGAACCACCCCCGGACGGGCCGGTCGCGTCACGCGTCGGCCCGTCCGTCGGCCTGTCGTACTCCCTGCGTAGGGTGGTCGGAGCGAACCACCCCGAAGGGATGAACACGACGATGGCGATCCAGGTCGGCGACAAGGCCCCCGACTTCGAACTCAAGGACAACCACGGGGCGACCGTGAGGCTGTCCGACTTCCACGGGCGGAAGAACGTGGTGGTGCTCTTCTATCCGTTCGCCTTCACCGGCGTGTGCACCGGCGAGCTGTGCGAGGTCCGCGACCGGCTGCCGCAGTTCTCCGACCGCGACACCCAGGTGCTCGCCGTCTCCAACGACTCCATCCACACCCTGCGCGTCTTCGCCGAGCAGGAGGGCCTGGAGTACCCCCTGCTCAGCGACTTCTGGCCGCACGGCGACGTCTCGCGCGCGTACGGCGTCCTCGACGAGGACAAGGGGTGCGCCGTGCGCGGGACGTTCATCATCGACAAGGAGGGCGTCGTGCGCTGGACCGTCGTCAACGCCCTGCCGGACGCCCGTGACCTGAACGAGTACGTCAAGGCGCTCGACACCCTGTGATTCTTCGGCCGCGGGGCCTGCGGCGGCCGGGAACCCGTCACTAGGATCGAATCGTTGATCCGACATCCGACGCACTACGGGGCACCCCGCCCCAGGACACCAATGGAGGACTCGTGGGAGTCAGCCTCAGCAAGGGCGGCAACGTATCGCTGACCAAGGAGGCGCCGGGCCTGACCGCGGTCATCGTCGGTCTGGGGTGGGACATCCGCACCACGACCGGTACCGACTTCGACCTCGACGCCAGCGCCCTGCTGCTGAACAGCGGCGGCAAGGTCGCCAGTGACGCGCACTTCATCTTCTTCAACAACCTGAAGAGCCCGGACGGCTCGGTCGAGCACACCGGTGACAACCTCACCGGTGAGGGCGAGGGCGACGACGAGCAGATCAAGATCAACCTCGCCGGGGTCCCCGCCGACGTCGAGAAGATCGTCTTCCCGGTCTCCATCTACGACGCCGAGAACCGCCAGCAGTCCTTCGGCCAGGTGCGCAACGCGTTCATCCGCGTCGTCAACCAGGCCGGCGAGGCCGAGATCGCCCGTTACGACCTGAGTGAGGACGCCTCCACCGAGACCGCCATGGTCTTCGGTGAGCTGTACCGGCACGGCGCGGAGTGGAAGTTCCGCGCCATCGGCCAGGGCTACGCCTCGGGCCTGCGCGGCATCGCGCAGGACTTCGGTGTGAACGTCTGAGAGGCCCCACAGGGCGGCCACGCCCGAGCCCGGCCGCCTGCCGCGGCCACACCGCCCGGCGCCGCACGGTTTACGTGCGGCGCCTGGGGGGCGCCCCCTCTGGGGGAGCGCAGGACCACCTGAGAAGCATCGCCACCCGGGGAGGGACCAGCATCATGGGCGTCACGCTTGCCAAAGGGGGCAACGTCTCCCTGTCCAAGGCCGCACCCAACCTCACGCAGGTCATGATCGGGCTCGGCTGGGACGCGCGCTCCACCACCGGAGCCGACTTCGACCTCGACGCCAGCGCGCTGATGTGCAGCGGCGGCCGGGTCATGGGGGACGAGTGGTTCGTCTTCTACAACCAGCTCAAGAGCCCGGACGGCTCGGTGGAGCACACCGGTGACAACCTCACCGGTGAGGGCGAGGGGGACGACGAGTCCCTGCTGGTCGACCTCCCCAAGGTGCCGGCCCAGTGCGACAAGATCGTCTTTCCGGTCTCCATCCACATGGCCGACGAGCGCGGCCAGGCCTTCGGCCAGGTCAGCAATGCCTTCATCCGCGTGGTGAACCAGGCGGACGGCCAGGAACTCGCCCGCTACGACCTGAGCGAGGACGCGTCCACCGAGACCGCGATGATCTTCGGCGAGCTCTATCGCTACCAGGGCGAATGGAAGTTCCGTGCGGTGGGACAGGGGTACGCGTCGGGGTTGCGGGGCATCGCTCTAGACTTCGGAGTCAACGTTTCGTAAAGCCGATCACGGCAGCGGGGGAGACCCGTTAACACACCTGGGGTAGCCAGTGGTTCTGAAAACCTTCGGCTGGTCGTTCGCGGTCACCGCGCTCGGTCTGGTCGCAGCGATCCTCTTCGGGGGGTGGACCGCCTTCGGCATCGTGGCGATCCTCTCGATCCTCGAGATCTCGCTGTCCTTCGACAACGCGGTGGTCAACGCCGGCATCCTGAAGAAGATGAATGCCTTCTGGCAGAAGATCTTCCTCACCATCGGCATTCTGATCGCCGTCTTCGGCATGCGGCTGGTCTTCCCCGTCGTGATCGTCGCCGTCAGCGCCCAGCTCGGCCCGATCGAGGCGGTCGATCTCGCGCTCAGCGACAAGGACCGTTACCAGGAACTGGTCACCGACGCCCACCCGGCGATCGCCGCGTTCGGTGGCATGTTCCTGCTGATGATCTTCCTGGACTTCATCTTCGAGGACCGGGACATCAAGTGGCTGGCCTGGCTGGAACGCCCGCTGGCCAAGCTGGGCAAGGTCGACATGCTGTCGGTCTGCATCGCGCTGATCCTCCTGCTGATCACGTCGATGACCTTCGCCACCCACGCCCACCTGCACGCCGGTCCCGCGGACAAGGCCGAGACGGTGCTGCTCGCCGGGGTCGCGGGCCTGATCACCTACATGATCGTGGGCGGGCTCTCCGGCTACTTCGAGGACAAGCTCGAGGAGGAGGAGGAACACGAGCACGAGGAGGAGGAGAAGGCCGCCCGCGAGGGCAGGCCCCGCACCGCGGTGGCCATGGCCGGCAAGGCCGCGTTCTTCATGTTCCTCTACCTGGAGGTCCTGGACGCCTCCTTCTCCTTCGACGGCGTCATCGGCGCCTTCGCCATCACCAACGACATCGTCCTGATGGCACTCGGCCTGGGCATCGGCGCCATGTACGTGCGGTCCCTGACCGTCTACCTGGTCCGCCAGGGCACCCTGGACGAGTACGTCTACCTGGAGCACGGCGCGCACTACGCCATCGGCGCCCTGGCGCTGATCCTGCTCGTCACCATCCAGTACGAGATCCCCGAGCTCATCACCGGCTCCATCGGCGTCATCCTGATCGGCGCCTCCTTCTGGTCCTCCGTCCGCCGCAACAAGCGGCTCGCACAAGCCGAGGGGAACGCCGACGACAAGACCGAGGTCCCCTCCGGGGTGTGACAGCCCTCCGGGTGAGGAACGCTCTCGACGGGGCGGCCACCGAGGACCACTCCTCGGGGCCGCTCCGTCGGCCGTCCGGGAGTCCCGGCGGCCCGAGCGGGGTTCGGCGACTGGACTTGGGGCGGGAATGGGTTTCCTGGACGGACTGCGGCGCGGACGTGAGAGCGCCTTCGACTCGGGCAGCGCGGCCAGCAATGCCATCGAGCTGACCAAACGGCACGGTCAGGTGTCCCTGACCAAACAGGGAGCGGCCACCGGCCATCTGCGGATCAACCTGAGCTGGCGGATGCGCACCTCCGACTTCGGCGGTCCCCAGCGGGAGAGCCTGCTGCGCCACCCCCTCAAGGCGCTCAAACCGCCGGAGGTCGTCGGCCACAGCCAGTCCATGGTCAACGTCGACCTCGACCTGGGCTGCCTGTACGAGCTCCAGGACGGCACCAAGGGCGTGGTCCAGCCCCTCGGCGGCCTCCTCGGCGACGTCAACGCCGCGCCGTACGTCAAGCTCAGCGGCGACGACCGGTTCGGGTCCGGCTCGGGCGAGACCATGTACGTCAACCTGGACCACCGCGAGAACATCAAGCGCCTGCTGGTCTTCGCCTACATCTACGACCAGACGCCCGCGTTCGACCGGACGCACGCCATGGTCACGCTCTACCCCAGCAACGGCCCGCGGATCGAGATCGGCCTCGACGAACGCCACCCCCAGGCCCGCTCCTGCGCGGTGGTGATGATCGAGAACGTCAAGAACGAGATCATCGTCCGCCGCGAGGTGAAGTTCGTGTACGGATTCCAGGCGGAGCTGGACCGGCTGTACGGGTGGGGGCTCCAGTGGGGGAGGGGCTTCAAGACGAAGGCCGATCGCTGAGAAGCCCTTGATCGCGTGGGCGTCGGCCCGTCAGCGCCCGATGAACTGCGGACCCTGCGGCGGAAGCCGGAAGTCCGGGTCGGGGGAGACGGCGGCCGGCGGCGGGAAACCGTACCCGCCCGGCGCCCCGGCGGCGGCCGTGGCGGGCGCCGGCGGGTATCCGTAGGCGGGCTGGCTGGTCGGCTGGGGATAGCCGTAGGCCGGCTGCGTGGCCGCGGGCTGCTGCGGCGGATAGCCGTACGCGGGCTGCGCGGGCACCCCCGCCGGCTGCTCGGGCGGCAGCGGCCGGGACACCTCGGGCACCGGCGGGGCGAGCGGGGCCTGCGGCTGCGTCAGGGCCTCGGAGGAGGTCCGGTCGGAGGCCGGTACGTGCGCCGTCGGGGGCGGAAGCTGGGTGACGTCGGAGGCGTCGGGCTCCTGCGCGGCCTCCGACTCGTCCACCGAGATGCCGAAGTCGGTCGCCAGACCCTTCAGACCGTTCGAATAGCCCTCGCCGAGCGCCCGGAACTTCCAGCCCTCACCGCGCCGGTACAGCTCACCGCAGATCAGCGCGGTCTCCTCGCCGGTCTCCGGCTTGATGTCGAAGTACGCCAGCGCGTCCCCGTCGGCGGCCTGCGCGTCGTACAGCAGGATGCGCAGGTCCCGTACGCGGTCGAAGGCGACGCCGTCCGCCGACGCGACGAGCAGAATCCGGCCGACACCGGGCTCGACACCGGCGAGATCCGTCTGGATCGTGTCGGTCAGGCCCTCGGCGACGCGCTTCTTGCCGAGCCGCCACACCTGCCCGGCAGGATGCCGTGGCTGGTTGTAGAAGACGAAGTCCTCGTCGGAGCGCACACGACCGTCGGGGCCGAGGAGCAGCGCGGAGGCGTCGATGTCCGGCACCCCCTGCCCGGACGGCCAGCGCAGCACGGCACGTACCGTGGTGGTCTCGAGAGGGACGTTCGACCCCTTGAGCATCGCGTGCGTCATGCGGTCATCCTGCCTTCTCCGTCCTGGTCACGACAACGCGGGGGTTGGGGTCGACACGGCGGGGTTACCTGAAGTTCACGCCCCGAGGGAACCGCCGACATGGATCCCTACGTACTATTACCGGCCACCTTCCGACATTCCATAGCTTCCATAGATTCCAGAGAGGCCACGGGGGAGTTCAATGCAGCATTTCGGGCACCTTGCCCCTGCGGTGCGGAAACGTCTCTTCTACCGGGAGCCCGGCGAGTTCACGCCGGACTCCCCGGCCCGGCTGCTCTCCGCGGCCCTCGGCGCCACTCTCTACAGCCCCGCGACCCGGCCCCGGCTCGCCGACGACGTCGTCAAGCAGGGCGGAAACGGTGTGGTCTCCATGGTGCTGTGCCTGGAGGACTCCATCAACGACGCCGACGTACCCGCCGGTGAGGAGAACCTCGTACGGCAGTTCACGGACCTGGCCGGCCGGCCCGGGGCGGATCTTCCGCTGCTGTTCATCCGGGTCCGCACCCCCGAACAGATCCCCGACCTCGTCCGCCGCCTCGGTCCCTCCGTCGCGCTGCTGTCCGGATTCGTACTGCCGAAGTTCACCGCGGAACGCGGCCTGCCGTTCCTGGAGGCGCTGACCACCGCCGAGGCCGAAAGCGGCCACCGGCTCTTCGCCATGCCCGTGCTGGAGTCGCCCGAGCTGCTCTACCGCGAATCCCGCGTCGAGACCCTCGAAGGAATCTTCCGCGCCGTCGACAAGTACCGCGACCGCGTGCTCGCACTGCGCCTCGGCGTGACCGACTTCTGCTCCTCCTACGGGCTGCGCAGAGGCCCCGACATGACGGCGTACGACATCCAGGTCGTCGCCTCCGTGATCTCCGACGTGGTGAACATGCTGGCCCGGGCCGACGGCACCGGATTCACCGTGACGGGGCCGGTCTGGGAGTACTTCCGGGTCCAGGAGCGCATGTTCAAGCCACTCCTGCGGCAGAGCCCCTTCCACGAGGTGCAGGCCGTGGCACTGCGCGAGAAGCTGATCGAACACGCCATGGACGGCCTGCTGCGCGAGATCTCCCTCGACCGGGCCAACGGCCTGCTGGGCAAGACCTGCATCCACCCCTCGCACGTACTCCCCGTGCACGCGCTGTCCGTCGTCAGCCACGAGGAGTTCAGCGACGCCCAGGACATCCTCCGGCCGGAACGCGGCGGCGGGGGTGTACTCAGGTCGGCCTACACGAACAAGATGAACGAGGTGAAACCCCACCGCGCCTGGGCCGAGCGGACCCTGCTGCGCGCCGAGGTCTTCGGCGTCACCAACGAGGACATCGGCTTCGTGGAACTGCTCGCGGCGGGCCTGGCCGAGTGACCGGGACGGAGAAGACTGTGAACGAGGGGATGCGCCACCCGGCGCGTCACGGAACCCGGGTCGGCGAGGACATGTGGTCCGGCAGCTGGGTCACGGAGCGGCTCGGCGTCGAGCTGGCCGGGGACGAGAGCCTGCCCGGACTGCTGGGGCTGGCGCTGCGCCGCAATCCCAAGCGGGCCCACCTGCTGGTCTCCAACGTCCTCGGCAAGCACGTCCCCCAGTCCCCGTCCGTCGTGTACGGCCACGGCGTCACGCTCGGCCGCCGGGTGCGCGAGCTGCTGGGTGACTCGGCGGAGGACGCGGTCGTCCTGGGGTATGCGGAGACCGCGACCGGCCTCGGCCACTCCGTCGCCGACGGCCTGGGCGTCGCCCCCTACCTGCACTCCACCCGCCGCCCGGTCGTGGGAACCGCCACGGCCGGCGGCTTCGAGGAATCCCACTCCCACGCCACGTCCCACCTGCTGCTCCCGGAGGACCCGTCCCTGCTGGCCGGGGACGGCCCGCTGGTCCTGGTCGACGACGAGTTCTCCACGGGGAACACGGTGTTGAACACCGTTCGGGATCTTCATGCGCGGTATCCGCGGGGGCGGTACGTCGTGGTCGCCCTCGTCGACATGCGGTCGCCCGCCGACACCGGCCGCCTGGACGAGTTCGCCCGCGAGATCGGGGCACGCATCGACCTGGTGACGACCGCGTCGGGCACGGTGCGGCTGCCTGACGGCGTCCTTGAGAAGGGGCAGGAGCTGGTGGCGCGGTACGAGGGTGCCACGAAGGGTGATCGGTCGTCTGCGGCTGCGTCGGGGCCGGTCGCGCAGTTCCCCGCGCCCCTTGAGGGAGATGCCCGTACCCCGGGCCTGGAAGCCGGTGCCCGGACTCACCCTCCGGGGGCGCGGGACGTAGTCGAATCTGCGGCTACCGCAGCGTGGGCGCGACCAGCCGCATCCGGCCCGCACCCGGCCGACGAGCCCGGCCGCGCCACGCGAGTGGACCTGAGCTGGCCGGACGGCCTCCCCGACGGCGGCCGCCACGGCTTCACCCCCGCACACCGAGCCCGCCTCGAACACGCACTCCCCGGCATGGCCGCCCGCCTCGCGAAGGCACTCCCCGCCAAGACGCACCGCGTCCTCGTCCTCGGCTTCGAGGAACTGATGTACACCCCGCTGCGCCTGGCAGGCGAGCTGGAGCGGACCATCCGCGCCGACGTACGCTTCTCCACCACCACCCGCTCGCCCGTCCTCGCCGTCGACGACCCCGGCTACGCGATACGCACCCGCCTGGTCTTCCCCGCCCACGACGACCCCGCCGACGGCCCCGGCGAGCGCTACGCCTACAACGTCGCCGGCGGCGGCTTCGACACCGTCGTCGCCGTCGTCGACTCGGCCGCCGACACCCCCGCGCTGCACGCGCCCGGCGGCCTGCTCGCCCGGCTCGCCGCGCACACCCCGCAGGTCCTCCTCGCGGTCGTACCGTCCTACGTGCCCGCACCCCAGGACGTTCCCAAGGACGCCCGACCGGACGCCCCCGAAAGGCCCGCCACCATGCTGCCCGAGCCCCTCAGAGGCCCCGCCTTCTCCTCGTACGCGCCCGAGGAGGTCGGCTGGCTGCTCCAGGACCTCTCGGACGTGACGCTGGAGGCGCCGACCGAGGAGCGCGAGGAGGCCATCCAGAGCGGCGGCGCCCACTACGCGGAGTCGCTGCCCGTGGAGTACCAGCCGAGCGAGCAGTATCAGGAACTGTTCCACGCGGCCCTGAACGAGTCGGCGGCCCGTCTGGCCCACGCGGTGGGCGTGGTCACCGAGACCGTGCTCGCCGAGCGGTCGCCCCGGCCGGTACTCGTCTCCCTGGCCCGTGCGGGCACTCCCGTGGGCATCCTGATGCGCCGCTGGGCGCAGTACCGCCACCATCTCGACCTCCCTCACTACGCTGTTTCGATCGTCCGCGGCCGGGGCATCGACGCCAACGCGCTGCGCTGGCTGGCCGCCCACCACGACCCCCGGGACGTGGTCTTCGTCGACGGCTGGACCGGCAAGGGCGCCATCACCCGCGAACTCGCCCAGGCAATCGAGGAGTTCGAGAAGGCCGAGGGTGTCACCGGCTTCGACCCGGAGATCGCGGTCCTGGCCGACCCCGGCTCCTGCGTCCGCACCTACGGCACCCGCGAGGACTATCTGATCCCCTCCGCCTGCCTCAACTCCACGGTGTCCGGCCTGATCTCACGCACCGTGCTCCGCGCCGACCTGGTCGGCCCGCACGACTTCCACGGCGCCAAGTTCTACCGCGAACTCGCCGGCGCGGACCTCTCGGTGGCCTTCCTGGACGCCGTCTCCGCCCGCTTCCCGGAGGTCACCGACGCCGCCTGCGCCCAGGCCAAGGAACTCCTCTCCACCGACCGCACCCCCACCTGGGAGGGCTGGGCGGCGGTCGAACGCATCAGCGAGGAGTACGGCATCCACGACGTGAACCTCGTCAAGCCCGGCGTCGGCGAGACCACCCGGGTGCTGCTGCGCCGGGTGCCCTGGAAGGTGCTCGCCCGGGCCGGAGCCGGCAGCGACCTCGACCATGTACGCCTCCTCGCTCAGCAGCGGGGCGCCCCCGTCGAAGAGGTCGACGGACTCCCCTACACCTGCGTCGGACTGATCCACCCCCGCTACACCCGTGGCGCCACCGGCGCCGACGGCAAGGCGGTGACCCGCTGATGCCCGTCATCGTCGCCAGCGACCTCGACCGCACACTCATCTACTCCGCCGCCGCCCTCGCCCTGACCATGCCGGACGCACGGGCACCCCGGCTGCTGTGCGTGGAGGTCCACGAGAGCAAACCCCTGTCCTATATGACGGAGACGGCGGCCCAACTCCTCACCGACCTCGGCGACGAGGCCGTGTTCGTCCCCACGACGACCCGCACCCGCAAGCAGTACCAGCGCATCAACCTCCCCGGCCCGCCGCCGACCTACGCGATCTGCGCCAACGGCGGACACCTCCTCGTCGACGGCGTGTCCGACCAGGACTGGCACACCCGGGTGCTCGCCCGGCTGGCCGACGAGTGCGCCCCGCTGTCCGAGGTCCAGGAACATCTGCTGCGGACCGCCGACCCGGTCTGGGTGCGCAAGCACCGGGTCGCCGAGGACCTCTTCGCCTACCTCGTCGTCGAGCGGGAACTGCTGCGCGAGGAGTGGGTGAAGGAACTCGGGGAGTGGGCGGAGAACCGCGGTTGGACCGTGTCCCTCCAGGGGCGCAAGATCTACGCCGTGCCCAAGCCCCTCACCAAGAGCGCGGCCATGCACGAGGTCGCCCGCCGTACCGGAGCCGATCTCACCCTCGCCGCCGGCGACTCCCTCCTCGACGCCGACCTGCTCCTCGCCGCCGACCAGGGCTGGCGCCCCGGTCACGGCGAACTCGCCGACGACGACTGGACGGCCCCCGCGATCAGGGCCCTCCCCGAGCGGGGCGTCCTGGCCGGCGAGCGCATCCTGCGCGAATTCCTGCAGACGGTGCGCTCACCTCGGTGAGACCGTGAGGCCGGGAGGCCGGGAGGCCGGGGCGTCAGCGGTGGCGTCGCAGGCTCATCGTGTCGGCGGAGTCGTACCCGTGGGCGGGTACGTCCCCGCCGGCGTACTCGGCACCGGCGGCCGGGTGCGACGGGCGTATGTGATCCGTGCCCGCTCGCCCGTCCCGCCGCCGGCGGCCGTCGCCCGAGCGCAGCAGCCGCAGCACCACGAACGCCACCAAGGCCAGCGCGGCCACGCCGAGGACCACCTTCGAGTACGCCGACACGATGGTCGACACCTGCTCCCAGTTGTCCCCCAGCGCGTACCCCGCGAGCACGAACGCGGTGTTCCAGATCGCGCTGCCCAGCGTGGTCAGACCGAGGAACATCGGCAGCCGCATGCGCTCCACACCGGCCGGCACCGATATGAAACTGCGGAAGAGCGGAATCATCCGGCCGAAGAACACCGCCTTCGGCCCGTGCCGCAGGAACCAGGCCTCCGTCCTCTCGATGTCCGCGACCTTCACCAACGGCAGCCGCCCCGCTATCGCCACCGTCCGGTCCCGGCCGAGCAGCGCGCCCACTCCGTACAACGCGAGCGCGCCGATCACCGAGCCGGCGGTCGTCCACAGCAGCACGGCGAGCAGACCCATCCGCCCACTGCTCGCGGCGAACCCCGCCAGCGGCAGGATCACCTCGCTGGGGATGGGAGGGAAGAGGTTCTCCAGCGCGATGGCGAGGCCGGCCCCGGGAGCGCCCATGGCGTCCATGAGGTCGTTGACCCACTGCGGTCCGGCACTCCCGTCCGCGGCCGCTGTGATCGTGTGCGCTGCGATGGCTGTCATGCCTGCCACGCTAGAGAACCGGAGCTGAAGGAACGCTGAGGAAAGCCGCACGACGCCTTGCGGTACTCCACAGCCGCAATTGCGGTTTTCCGCAGTGTGCCCCCATGCCGCGTCCGACTAGCCTCGCGATCATGCGAGACATGGTGCGGCGCGTGACGCGGTGCGCGGTGGGGCTGATCTGGGGCGCCGCCGCGGCCGTCGTCGAGCTGCTCTACACCGTCCTGGCCGGCCTGCTCCTCCTGCTCGTCGTGGCCTGGCCGCGCGGCCGTCGCGCCGTGCTCCGCCCGGTCCTCGCGGGCGCGCGAGGACTGACGGAACTGAACCGCACCCGGCTGCGGACATGGCTGGGAGCACACACCTCACCCGCGTACGAGGACACGCAGGCCCTGGGATACCTGGCCTGCCGCTGGACCCTGGGTGTCCTGGGCGCGGTGGTGATGCTCTCGGTGGCGATCGGCCTCGGGTACGGCACGTCGTGGCTGTACCTCTGGCTGCTGGTCGACGAGATACGCACGCCCGGAGCGGTCACCCTCACCTCCCTCGGAGGGCTCTTCCTGCTCTTCCTCGCCGTCCAGGGGATAGTCGGCGTGGCCGAACTGGAGGGGAAGCTGGCCCGCCGTCTGCTGGGCCCCCGCCACCAGGACGCGCTGGAGCGGCGCATCGCCGAGCTGTCCGCGAGCCGCGCGGCCGTGGTCGACGCGGTGAACGACGAGCGGCGGCGCATCGAGCGGGACCTGCACGACGGAGTGCAGCAGCGTCTGGTCGCGCTCGGCATGCTGCTCGGCCGCGCCCTGCGCAGCGAGGACCCGGCCCGCACCGACCGGCTGCTGCGCCAGGCCCACGGGGAGAGCCGGCACGCCCTGGACGACCTGCGCGAGGTGGCGTGGCGGATCTATCCCACCACGCTGGACGAGGCAGGGCTGCGGGCGGCGCTGGAGACGGTCGCCGAGCGGGCCTCCGTCCCGGTACGGGTGGAGTACGGGCTCACCGGGGAGCCCGAGCGGGCGGTGGGGACGGTCGTCTACTTCGTCGTCTGCGAGGCCGTCACCAACGCGGTGAAGCACGCGACACCGACCCGGATAGTGGTCGAGGTCGGATCGAAGGAAGGAGCGTTGTACGTGAGTGTCGAGGACGACGGCAAGGGCGGCGCGAACGCGACGGGCAGCGGACTGTTCGGCCTCGCCCGGCGGGTTGCCGCACTCGACGGGCGTCTGGAGGTGCGCAGTCCGCCGGGCGGACCGACCCTGGTGACCGCGGAGCTGCCATGCGCCTGATCCTGGCCGAGGACTCCACCCTGCTCAGAGAGGGCCTGGTGCGGCTGCTGGCGGAGGAGGGACATCAGGTGCTGGCCGCCGTCGGCAACGCGGAACTGCTGCTGCGGGCGGTCGCCGAGGACCCGCCGGACGTGGTGGTCGCCGATGTGCGGATGCCGCCCACGCACACCGACGAGGGACTGCGCGCGGCCCTGGAGATCCGCCGGCGCTGGCCGTCCGTGGGGGTGCTGGTGCTCTCGCAGTACGTGGAGAAGCGGTACGCGACCGAGTTGCTGACCGGTGAGTCGGAAGGAGTCGGCTATCTGCTCAAGGACCGTGTCGTCCAGGTCGACGAGTTCCTGGACGCCCTGGAGCGGGTGGCGCAGGGACGCGCCGCCTTCGACCCGGAGGTCGTACGGCAGCTGCTCGGCCGTACGACCCACACCGACCCGCTCGCCCGCCTCACCGCGCGGGAGCAGGCGGTGCTGGCCGAGATGGCGCAGGGGCACACCAACGCCGCCATCGCGCGGCGGCTGCACATCTCGCAGAGCGCGGTGGAGAAACACACCAACGCGATCTTCGACAAGCTCGGGCTGACGGGGGGTGAGGGCTATTCGCGCAGGGTGCTGGCGGTGCTGCGCTACCTCGGCAGCTGATGCTGCGCTGTCCGGGCAGCCGATGTGCGGCTGACGCCCAGTGCCGTGTCCTCCGGCGGGGATCAGCCGCAGCAGCCGCCACCGCAGCAGCCGCCACCGCCACCGCCGCCCGCGCGGGGAGCCGGGGCCGCGGCGGTACCGGCCACCGCGACCGTGGAGAGGAGCTTGACCGTGTCGTCGTGACCCGCGGGGCAGGCCGCGGGCGCGGAGGACTCCGCCATGGGACGGCTCAGTTCGAAGGTGTCGCCGCAGGTCCGGCAGCGGTACTCGTAGCGAGGCATGGGCACAGGTTAACCGGCTCGGCCGGACCAGTGGCGGTCAGTACCAGTGGCGGTCAGTGGGCGGCGCCGCCGCGTTCCTCCCGGATCCGAACCACCACACGGCTCACCGTCGCCCGTACCTCCTCCGTCTCCGTCAGGAAGTGCCAGTAGTCGGGATGGCGGCCCTCCAGTCCGGCGACGGCCCGCTCCAGACGGGCCACGGAGTCGTCCAGGGGGCGGGCGTGGCGAGGGTCGGGTGTGTTGCGGCCGGCCATGGCCAGACGTTGGGCGTCCCGGATGGCGAACCGGGTGCGTTCGATCTCCTGCCCGGGGTCCTTCTGCACCGCGTTCAGCCGCCGCAGCCGGTCACCGGCGGCCGACACCGCCTCGTCGGTCGTGTTCAGCAGCGCCCGCGCGGTCGACAGCAGAGCGGTCGCGTCCGCCCAGCGCTGCTCCTCGCGGGCCGCCCGGGCCTCGGCGAGTCTCGCCTCCGCCTGGCCCACGTTCTCCGAGGCGACGTCGGGGACGTGCTGCAGGTCCTGCCAGCAGGCGGCGGTGAAGCGGCGGCGCAGTTCGCTGAGGACCGGTTCGACCTGTTCGGAGCGGGTGGTGAGGGCCTGGGCGCGGGTGCGCAGGGAGACCAGCCGGTGGTCGATCTCGGCGGCCCGTTCCGGCAGCCGGTCGGCTTCGGCGCGGACCGCCTCGGCCTCGCGCGTGACCCGCTCGGCCCGCTCCAGGGTCCCCGGCACGCCGTGCTGTCCCGCGCCCTGGTTCAGCTTGGTCAGTTCCGGGGAGAGCGCGGCGAGCCGGGCGGCGAGGTCGTCGGCCCTCAGGCCCGATCCGCGTGCGGTGTCGAGGGCGTTCGAGGCGGCGAGCAGCGCCTGCCGGGCGCGTTCGACGGCGGGCGCGAGCCGGGCGAGCTGGGTCTCGGCCTTGCCGAGGAGGGAGCCGAGCCCGTCGGTGAACCGGTCCAGCTCCTGTCTGACCCGGTCGAGCTCGTCCTTGGCGGCGGTCAGCCGGTCGCGGGCCTGGGCGGCGGCCGAGGCCTCCAGGTCGTCGCGGTCCAGGTCATGGGCGTCGACGGCGCTGATGTACCGGTGGCTGGCCTCGTCGATGCGCCGGCCGAGCGCCTCGAAGTCGGCGACGGCTCGGCGGGCGGCGGGGGAGTCGTCGACCGCGGTGATCGTCTCGATGGAGATCCGCAGGTCGCGCTGGGCGGTGTCGAGTTCGTAGAAGGCGGCGGCCGCCGCGTCCTTGGCGGCCTGCGCCTCGGCCCGCTGGTTCTCGGCCCGTCCGCCGAACCAGCGCCGCGTCCCGCCCCCGGCGAACGCGGCGGGCAGCACCAGCGCCGCGACCAGCGGCATCCCCACGAGCGCGAGCACGTCCCGCAGCGCGCCGCGGGCCCGGCGGACACCCGGCCGAGGACGAAGCCGGAGAGGAAGAGGAGGTACGGCACGAGGCACGCGAGGCACGCGCGGCTCCGACGGCGAGTACGGCCGCGCTGGTGTCGCCGTCACATCCCTCTCCCGTACTGTCGTTCGCCCTGCCCGATGTCATTCTCCCACCGGTGAAGGACGAAGACACGGGTCGGTCAGTTCGCCGTGCGGACGGTGAGTTTGCCGTCACCGGTGCGCGCGGTCACCACGTGGGAGCTGGAGTCGTCGCGGGTCACGGACACGTCCTCGGCGCCGTCACCGGTCCCGGTGTCCACGCGGTAGGAGGCCCGCGGCAGGTCGATCGTCAGGGAACCGTCGCCGCTGCGGGAGTCCACCAGGTCGGGTACGGCGGCCAGTTCGAGGTGGACCGAGCCGTCACCGCTGTGGGTGCGCACCGTACGGGAGGAGACCTCCGCGCGCACGGACCCGTCACCAGTGCGCAGTTCCAGCGGCCCGGTGGAGTCCGTGACACGGACCGAGCCGTCCGTCGTGCGGATGCTCAGCGCGTCGCGGAAGCCCCGCGCCCGTACGCTGCCGTCCTTCTCCTCGACCTTGACGGAGACGCCGCGGGGCACCTCGATGCGGTGCTTGGCGGAGCAGTCGGCGACGAGCCCGGAGCACTTCTCCCGCAGCACCAGCCGGTCGCCGTCCATGGACCAGGTGACCTCCGGGTCCGTGCCGAGGGCGACGGTGCCCTGGAACCAGCGGGTGACCCCGACCTTGCCCGAGGGGCTCTCGTCCGAGGCGACGATCTCGAGGGCGGAGTCGTCGGAGTCGATGGTGAGGGTCCTGCCGGGCAGGTCGAAGGACCGGTGGTCGGGATCGTCGTCGTCGGCGGCCGAGGCCCCGCAGGCGCTCACACCCGCGACGATCACCACGGTGGACCCGGCGAGGGCGAGGGCGCGTGTCCACGCGGCACGGCGGTCGGAGGCGGGGCCGGTGCTCCGGGCGGTACGGGTGGCGGTACGGGTGGTGGTACGGGTCATGACGGTCTCCCCCTGGGACGGACGGTGGCGCTCACCGGCGGTGTCCGAGCGCTCTTCGACCGTACGGACGGGGAGCCCGCAGGGGGATCCGGGTGGCTGGTGGATCCGGGGTGGGGATATCCGTTGCTTTGGGTCTCAGTGACTCTCAGCATTCCGGGTGTTTCCGCCCGGAAGGTTCGTGACGGTTTCGCCAGAGCGCGAGTTGCTCGTGTCCGGTGTCCTGTCGACGATCTCTCGTTTCCGTCCCCTGGCGGGGTGTTGCGCCAGCCGCCCGCGTGCCCGTCCCCTTGCGGGTTCGGGCGGTGCGGGTCTTCTGCTTGGCTCCACGAGGCTTCGGCACCACCGCCAGGGCGGGGCCCGGGTCTCCGGCCACTCCGGTACCCGTTTCACGGTTGGCCGCCGCGAGGGCGGCCAGGTTGTGGCCCGCGTTCGCGTCCCGGTCCAGGACGAATCCGCAGGCGTCGCACTCGAAGACACGCACGCCGAGGGGCAGCTTGGCTTTCACCACACCGCAGCGGGAGCAGGTCTTCGAGGAGGGCATCCAGCGGTCGGCGACGATCAGACGTCCACCGTGGCGCTGGGTCTTGTAGGTGAGCTGGCGCCGCAGTTCCCCGAACGCCGCGTCGGAGACACGGCGGGACAGACACCGGTTGCGGACCATGCCTTTGACGTTGAGGTCCTCGACCACGACGGTGCCGTACTCGGCGGGGATACGCGCGGTGGCCTGGTGGAGATGGTTCTCCCGCAGGTTCGCCACCCGGTGGTGCACCCGGTTGCGGACCGCGTCGGCTTTCTCCCAGCGGCGGGACGGAGCCTGCCCGGTGCGCCGGTCCGGGCCGCGTCGGCAGGAAACGGCCCGGGATGCCTTCCGGAGCTGCGTGAGAGCCTGGTCGTAGTACTTGGGGTTGGCGACTTCGCGGACTTTGCCGGTCGAGTCCGCCATGACGAGGAGCGTCTTCACGCCGAGGTCGATCCCGACCGCCGTGCCGGACCGGGTGGCAGGGGTGATGGTGCGGCGTTCCTCGGTCTGCAGGACCGCGAACCAGCGGCCCCGTTCGAACCGCACCGTCACCGACAGAATCCGCATCCCGCCGTCGGTGATCGCGTCCACGAGAGGCTGGGCGTCCTCGTGGAGGCGGATCCGGCCGAGGCGGGGCAGGACGATATGCCGCCGATCATCGAGACGGATGGTGCCGGTGGTGAACCTGCACGCCAAACGGGCCTTCCGCTTCGACTTCAAACGAGGTCTGCCCATCGCCACGCCCTTGCGCTCGCCGCGCCGGGACCTGGCGTAGTTGTCGAACGCGGCGGCAGCGTTCGCGAGGCCGGTGTTGTAGGCCTCCTTGGAGTTCTGCGCCCACCACTCCCGCAGGAACGGGTCGGTGTGTTTGGCCTCGTTGAACGCCTTCCGCAACGAAGGCAGCGACCACGACCGCCACGGAACACGCTCTGCTTCGCAGATGCCGTAGGTCTCCTCCGCCGCACGCTGCGACCAACTTGCCAGTACATGCCGCACCGCCCAGTTGTAGGCGACCCGCGCCGCTCCGCAATGCGAGGCCAGAGCCCGCAAGACGGACGCGTTGGGGTCGAGGGCGAGCCTGTGGCCCACGACGTGGAAGCCGGGCCGCGCCTCGAACCCCCGGCGCTTCTTCTTCCCGCTCCCGGCGGACTCCGCCCTGCTCACCTGGTCGTCTCCGCCGCCGGGGCGGTGGCCTCGGCGACAGCGCGAGCGGCACGGTCCTTCGCCGCCCGCTGCCCGTACAGCCGGGCGCACACCGACATGAGGACTTCGGTGATGTCCCGGACCAGATCGCTGGTCGACTCCTGCGGATCGAGCACCACCAGGCGCCGGCCGGAAGCCGACAAGACCGATTCCAGATACTCGACGCCGAAGCGGGCCAGCCGGTCACGATGCTCCACGACGATGACGGCAACGGCCGGATCCGACAGGACGCGGTGCAGCTTTTGCCGCTTCCCGTCCAGCCCGGATCCGACCTCGGTCACCACCTCGGCGACGGAGAGCCCCAGCCCGTTGGCGCCCCGCACGACGCGGGAGACCTGCCGGTCGAAATCCGCCCTCTGGTCACCGGACGAGACACGGCAATACGCCACCGTCCGCCCGGCGGCCTCGGGCGAGGACTCTTCGACCAGCCACATACCGGACGGCGTCTGCACGACAGGGACCGGCATACGGCCCTCTTTCGCCCACGTCCACGCGGTCTGGTAGTGCACGCCATTACGCGCCGCCCACTCGGAAAGCTTCACATCATCAAGATAAAGACTGATGAAGGCAGATAACCACTGATAAGGAATGAGACTATTGTTCACCCTCGGTGACCGGTAGGGGTGTGCCGGTCCATGCCCCGGCCATGTAGGCTGTCGACTCGACCTGGGCGCACGGCCCGGGTCCCGGGTGCGTAGCTCAGGGGTAGAGCGCCTGCCTTACAAGCAGGATGTCGGCGGTTCGAAACCGTCCGCGCCCACCGGGACACAGGGCCTCCGGAGTTGCTCCGGGGGTCCTTGTCGTTGTGCCCCCTCGTCCCGCCGCCCTTGTCCTGTGGCTCTACGAGGGCCCCTCCGTCTCCTCGGGGGTGTGCTTGAGCCGGGAGCGGGCGTGCATGCGGTCGGCGCCGGTGAGTTCGGCCCAGTAGCGGTGGGTGCTGACGAACACCGCGAGCTCGTGCTCCCGCTGCCGGAGCTTCTCCACCTCGGCCTGTTCGTCGGCGGTCCAGCCGGGTGAGGCGGGGCGCTCGATCTTGCGCCAGCCGTTGTCGTCGCTGAAGCCGTCGAGGGGCTCGACCGACCAGGGGAGCCGCTTCAGCAGGGCGGACAACTCGCCCCGGACCTGTTGCAGTTCCTCCTGACCGGCGAGGAGGTCACTCGGAAAATCGTAGGTCGCAGCCACGACCCAATGATACGCCTGTTCGATTTTGGGTGGCGAGTTGCCGAGGGGGCGCGTCAGACTGAGGGCATGTGCCGGAGTATCAAGACCCTGCGTCCGCCCGTGCAGCCGGAGGAGGCCACGGAAGAGGAGATCCGGGCTGCCGCCCTGCAGTACGTGAGGAAGGTGTCCGGGTTCCGGGCGCCGGCCGCTCATAATCGCGAGGTGTTCGAACGGGCGGTGGAGGCGGTTGCCCTGGCGACGGCCGAGTTGCTGGACGGGCTGGAGGTGCGTGGGGGCGCGGCGCGGCGGGCGGCGGGGTAGGGACGCCGGTGCCGGTGCCGGTGCCGGTGCCGGTGCCGGTGCCGATGTGTCGGTACCGGTGCCAGGGCTGGGCGGGGGGTGTTGCGCGGCCCGGCGTTTGCGGGGTGCCGCTGCGCCCACCCGTGCCGCCCCAGCGGCACGACTGCCCGCAGCTGGGGGGTGGGCGTCGGGCCGGTGGCACGACTGACCGCAGTTGGGGGGGCGTCGGCTCAGTGGTGCGGGTGTCTGTGGCCGGGGTGGTTCATGAAGGGCGTGGGTGGCGGCGCATCAGGTAGCCCGCGCCTGCGCCCGCTGCGAACAGTGCGCCCACCGATACCGCCGTGGCCAGCCAGGTCGCGCCCAGCCAGTGGGCGCCGAAGTAGCCGAGGGCCACGCTGTACGCGGCCCAGGACAGCCCGGCCAGGGCGGACCAGGGGAGGAAGTCGCGGGCGCGGTGGCGTGCGGCGCCGGCGCCGAGGGAGACCACCGAGCGTCCGGCCGGGGCGAAGCGGGCGAGGACGACCAGCGCGCCGCCGCCCCGGGCGAGCGTCGCGCCGAGACGTTCCTGCGCGCTCTTCAGTCGCCGCGAACGGGCGATCGCCCTGTCCAGCCGGGCGCCGCCGCGCCAGGCGAGGCGGTAGGCCACCAGGTCGCCCAGGACGGAGGCGGTGGCGGCGCACAGCGTCAGCACCAGGATGTCGGGCACGTCGGTCGCCGTGCCCGCGGCCGCCGCCGTGGCCGCGGTGATCACCAGTACTCCGCTCGGCAGGACCGGGAGGAACACGTCGAGCAGGACCGAGAGGGCCACCACCGCATAGATCCACGGGCTGCCGACCAGCGACCCCAGACTCTCCACCCGAACTCCCCGTGGCTCCCCCGCAGGGCCGCGCCGTGCCGCGCTGACGCGCGGAGCGGCAGGAGTGGCAGGAGTGGCCGATGACAGCCATACAGCGTACGCCCGGCGAGTGACAGAAAGGTCACGGGGGGTTCGCGTGTGCGGTGCCTGGCGTTCCTCTTCCCTTTCCCCGTGCAAAGGGGAAGGGTGCCCTCCCCGTCGTACGAGGGAGGGCACCCGTGCGGTCCCGTGCGGTCCCGTGGGGTCCCGTGGGGTCCCGTGGTCCCGTGCGGTCCCGTGGTCCCGTGGTTCCGTGTGGTCCCGTGGTCCCGTGCGGTCCCGTGGTTCCGTGCGGTCCCGTGGTCCCGTGCGGTCCCGTGGGGAGGGCGGTCAGGCCGTCACCGGGGTCCGCTCCGCCTCCCGTTCGCCGTTCGCCGACGAGTCCTTGGTGAACAGGCGGTCCAGGCCGAGGGCTCCGGAGCCGGTGAAGACCAGCAGGAACATGGCCCAGCAGTACATGGCCGCGCTCTCGCCGCTGTTCTCTATCGGCCACAGGGCCTGGGGCTGGTGGACCTTGAAGTACGCGTAGGCCATCGCGCCGGACGAGACGAACGCGGCGGCGCGGGTGCCGAGGCCGAGCAGGACCAGGGTGCCGCCGACGAGTTCGATCAGGGCCGCGTACCAGCCGGGCCAGGTGCCGGTCTCGACGGTGCCGCCGCTGCCGTCCGCACCGCCGAACAGGCCGAGCAGGTCCACGGCGCCGTGGCAGGCGAAGAGCAGTCCGATGACGATGCGGAACATGCCCAGGGCATATGGCTGGGCACTGTTGAGGCGTCCGGTCATGTGGGGGGTCTCCTTCGGTCAGGCCGGCTCCCGGGTGGGGCCGGTCCGGGGGACGGAACCGAGTCGACTCCCCACGTTAGGTGTCCCTGACTAATACTTGCAAGTTCAACATTTAGCCCTTGGGTTTGCCCTGATTCGGCTGTTCGGGCGCTCGCTCCCGCCGGTCAATACGGCGTTCGCCCCGCCGTCATGACCATCGGCGTGACCGAATCCACACCACGGTTCACAGACGACTCACAGGCTTCGGATCTCACCGGCTCAGCCGGGTCTCCGTCACGCTCCTGAGACGCGTCCCGGTCTCCTCCCGCTGCGCGTGCTCAAGGCGCAGCACCGCCGAACGCCCCTCGGTCGTCAGCGTCATGAGCTGGTTGCCGAACCAGGGCCCGCCCGTCTTGCGCCAGGTGACCGGCGGCGGGTCGAGGCGGCCGTGCCGCGCGAACAGGCGGCCGAGGAGCCGGGCGGCCCCGCCCCAGCCCACGCGGAAGCCGAGCCTCATCGACAGCGGGATGGAGTTGTGGACCGGCGAGCAGGTCAGCTGCACCACCCGGGAGTCGGGACCGGTGCCGTCCGGCCAGCTCGGCTCGGCGACATAGGCGTGGTGGACGTCCCCGGAGAGCACGCACACCGTCGCCGGCGCCTCCGGCCCCGTACCGGTCTCGGCGATCAGCCCGGCCAGTTCGCCGAACGACTCCGGGAAGGCCGCCCAGTGCTCCAGGTCCGCCCCGCGCCGCAGTTTCTCCCCGAGCCGCGCCCAGCGGGTGCCCCTGTCGCCCCGGCACAGCGCGGAACTCCACGCCTCGACGTCGTGCACCAGGTGGGGCAGCAGCCAGGGCAGGGACGTGCCGATGAGCAGGTGGTCGTAGGAACCGCGCCCGTCCAGGGCCTGTTCGCGCAGCCAGTCGGCCTCGGCCGCGTCGAGCATGGAGCGCCGGCCCTCCTCCAGGACGCGGGCCGCGCGGCTGTCCACCATCACCAGGCGCACCCGGCCGAAGTCGCGCCGGTAGCTCCAGCGCACGGTGGCCGCGTCCGCCTCGGCCCGGGAGGCGAAGGCGCGCAGCGCGTCGGTGCCGTCGTCGGCCGCCCGGACGGACGCGTACAGCGGGTCGGCCTCCAGCTCGGTGGGGGAGAGGTTGCCCAGGTGCTGGTACACCCAGTACGACATCAGGCCGCTGAGCACCCGCTCGTGCCACCACGACGTGGCACGCATGTCGGCGACCCAGGAGGCGGAGGTGTTCCAGTCGTCGATCACGTCGTGGTCGTCGAAGATCATGCAGGTGGGCACGGTGGACAGCAGCCAGCGCACCTGAGGGTCGAGCCAGGACTCGTAGTAGAGGTGGGTGTACTCCTCGTAGTCCGCGACCTGGCCGCCCGGGGGGTCGTCCAGGTCGCGGCGGGTGGCGAGCCACTCGCGGGTGGCGTCGGAGGTCTCGTCGGCGTACACCTGGTCGCCGAGGAGCAGCAGGACGTCGGGGCGTTCGCCGTCCGGGTCGGCGGCGATGCGTTTCGCCAGGGCGTCCAGGGCGTCCGGGCCGACCGGGTCGGGCTCCCCGGTGGGCGGCGAGGCCCAGCGGCAGGAGCCGAACGCGACGCGCACACGGCCGTCCGGGCCCGGGGTGGGGATGACGGACGGCGGGAGCGACGGGAAGGGGTCCTCGGCCGGCGGCCACACCCGGGTGTCGTCCAGGAAGACCTCGTACGGGGTGGCCGTCCCCGGCGTGAGACCGGTGACGTGGACGAGCGCGTAATGGTGATCCGCGATGCGGAAGGTGCCGGCCGTCCCGCCGGTCCCGTCCGCGCAGCGCACCTCGACGGTGCCCGGATGGCCGGTCTCGACCCAGATGGTGGCGGCCGAGCCGTCGATGTACCTCAGCAGTGGTCCGAGCCGCAGTCCGGCCATGGTGACCCCTTCCTCCGTCGCCCCGTACGGTACGCAGCGACGGAGGCCACCGGGGAGATTTGCGCACCCGGCAATTCGTCTCAGCAGCTCGCGAGGTGGTTCTGCAGGGCGGTCTTCTCGGCGGAGTCGACCGACAGGTCGTAGTAGTACTTCACCTGGACCCAGGCGCGGACGTAGGTGCAGCGGTAGGCCGTGCGGGACGGCATCCAGGTGGCGGGGTCCTGGTCGCCCTTGGACTGGTTGACGTTGTCCGTGACGGCGAGGAGCTGCGGGCGGGTCAGGTCGTTGGCGAAGGACTGGCGCCGGGAGGTGGTCCAGGCGCTCGCGCCGGAGTCCCAGGCCTCGGCGAGCGGGACGAGGTGTTATCCGCACCTTGTTTTTGGTGCCGCTGACGTCTGTGACGTGGCGTGGTGGGCCGTGTCTTCTCTGTGAGCGGTGCGTTATCCGGTACAGCGGTGAGGTGCCGCTCACAGAGATGACAGTGGGGTGTGGTGGCGAGTACGCAGCGGGTTGCCACGGAGGAAGGGGCGACGTGGACGGTCGTCGGCGAGGATTTCCGCGTCGCTGAGCCGGTCGAGCAGTACCTGGAGTTCCTGAGATCGAGGGACTGCTCGCCCAACACCATCAAGAGCTACGCGAGGGGACTTGCCCTGTGGTGGACGTTCCTGGAGCGGCGAGCACAGTCGTGGGACGCGATCGGAGTGAGTGAACTCGGAACCTTTGTCGGGCAGTTGCGCCGAGGGAGTGTGGCTGAGGAGGTGGTGCCGCTCCACGACAGGGCGAGGGCGGCCGACGCGACCGTGGCGAGCCGGGCCCGCGCGGTCATGGGGTTCTACCGCTACCACGCCGCGCGCGGAGTCGAGGTCGCCGGCCGGCTGTACGAGACGGTGCAGGCCAGGCCGGGCAGCTATCTGCCGTTCCTGGAGCACGTGGCGCGCAGGACGGGACGTCGTTCGAGTGTGGTCAAGGTTCGTGTACGGACGAAGCCGGTGCCGGTGCTGCTGCCCGATCAGATGGCAGCGATCCGTGACGCGGAGGCGTCCTGGGACCCGGCGGGTGCGGTCTGGTCGGGCGAGCTGCGGTATCGCCTGCTCTGGGCGCTGCTGGAGGAGACCGGGCTGAGGCTCGGCGAGGCGCTCGGCCTGCGCCACCGCGACTGGAAGACCGGCACGGGCACGACCGCGCAGGTCGAGGTCGTCCACCGCGAGGATCACCCGCACGGCCTGCGGGCCAAGAGCGGCCACCGTCGCGTCTTCGTCGGTTCCGCCCTGGACCGCCTGTACGGGGACTGGGTCTGGACGCTGTGCGAGGCAGGCGCCGACGTAGAGCTGGACGACTGGGACAACACGTACATCTTCTGCAACCTCCACCGCGGGCGCCGCTTCGCCCCGCTCCGGTCGGAGAGCGTCTACAAGCATCTGGCCGCGCGGAAGAAGGATGTGCCCGTTTTGTCGCCGGCCATGACGCCGCACTGGTACCGGCACACCCACGCCACGGCCCTGCTGCTGTCCGGCGTGCCGATGCACGTGGTCAGCCGGAGACTCGGCCACGCGGACGTCCAGACCACGATCAACACGTACGCCCATGTCACGGAGGATGCCGAACTGAGGGCGTGCGCCGACTGGCAGAAGATCACGCAGGCATGGGGGACCGACCATGACTCCTGATCCGGCCAAGACCACGACCCTGCCGCAGCAGCGGGACACGGCACCACGGGTACGGGAACGAAACCGGCGGGACAAGCGGGATCCACGGCTGCCGATCGCCGAGCTGTTCAGCGAGGAGCGGGCGAGGCGGCTCTGGGAGAGCCTGCCGGAGGAGCACCGGCAGGATCACTTCGATGCCGCCAACATGCCTGAGGACTACCTCTCCGCGTTCAGCAGGCGGACGATCGACAAGGAACGCGGCTGGTTCACGCAGTCCCTGAGTCTGCGAGGGCTGCCGGAACCGATGCTGTGGGAGCTGACCTGGTGCGTGCACCAGCAGGTCGCCGACGGATACAGCATCAACACCATGCGCATGGGGGAGTTGCGTCGCGGGCTCGTTCTCGCGGTGGAGCACGGGAGCCCGGCTGCGCGATCAGCGCGTTCGCTCACGGCTCTGACCCACGAGGAGTGGGGGCGGGAGGTCCGTGGGGCCTTGATGCGCACGAACGCCTCGGCCAATTCCCACCTGCCGGTGTTCGTCGAGAACGGCCTGAAGCATCTCCAGGACCGCCTTGCCCACGCCTACCACGACGGCGAGTGGTGGCGTCTGAACGTCTGGAATCCGGCGTTGGACCGGCGCATTCCGCAGAGGGAGCACGAACCGTACGGCCGGACGGTCGCGAACTTCAGCCAGCTGACCACGGACTGGTTCCGGGAGGCCGCGAAATGGTGGTTGTCGGTGCAGTTGTCGACGGAACGGTACGTGTGGTCGTCGGTCAAGAGCCGCCTGGACCATCTGAAGTGGTTCCAGTGGTACATCGACCAGGTGGGATGCGCCGGCCCGCACCTCGTGGACAGCCCGGAGGAACTGCGGACCTGGCTACGGGGGTTCGTGGACCTGCTCAACAACCATACGGCGATGACCGGCGCGAACAAGGGCGGCCGGCTCGCGAAGAACAGCCGGCGGGGTCCGCTGGTGACCATCGAGGCGTTCTACCGCTGGATGTACGACAACCGCGCCGAGGCCGTCAGAGTGCTCGGTGACCGCCGCTGGGGCGCCCTCGGCGGGCACCACTCCGTGTTGTTCCGGCTGGAGGACAAGCCGCGGCTCACCAACCAGCCGCCGGACGACATGGCCCTGGAGGACGAGGTGATCAGCAAGATCGCCGCAGGCTCCGGAGTCCTCGCGGCTCCCAAGGGCGAGAGTGGCCTCGACGACCGGCAGGCTTTCCATGCGCTCATGTTGCTGATCCGGACCGGCCGACGCATGAACGAGATCCTGATGATGGACTTCGAACCACTGCTTCCGCTCCTGACGGCGGGTGGGCGGGAGGGCAAGGAGCCGGACGGATTCGTGGCCCGGCTCGCCTATCAGCAGACGAAGATCACTGGCGGGGATCCACCAACGATCCCCGTCGACCAGGAGATCGTCGACATCGTCCGCCGCCAGCAGGAGTGGGCTCGGGAATTCATCGCCACCCAGGGCGCCCCGGAGGGAACGGACCCGCGCTACCTCTTCCTGCAGACGAGGAACAACCGGCTCGGGAAGAGGCCGTATGCCTCGGCGACCTTCCACAGCCGACTCGGCGCGCTGACCGAGAAACTGGCGATCACCGACAGCGTCGGCCGCCCAGTCAAGATCTCGAAAACTCACACTTTCCGGCACACGCGAGCAACCGACCTGATCAACGCCGGGGTCCCGATTCACGTCGTCATGCGCTACCTGGGGCATGTCACACCGGCCATGACCATGCACTACGCCAAGACCCTGACTGTGACGGCCGAGCGCGAGTTCCTCCGCTACAAGAAGGTGACGGCCGACGGCCGGACCGCCGAGGTGAACCCCAGCGACCTCTATGACCTCCTCCACCTGGACCAGCGGGCCGACCGAGTACTGCCCAACGGCTGGTGCATGCTGCCGCCCCGGCAGGTCTGCTCCAAGGGCAACGCCTGCCTCACCTGCGACAAGTTCGTCACCGACGCCAGCCACCGCGACGAACTCCAGCACCAGCTCCAGCAGACCGAAGCGTTGATCGCGCGCCGCCAGGCCCAGTTCACCGCCCGGCACGGGGAGCCGATGGGTGAGGACAACATCTGGCTCGCCGGCCGCCTCGCCGAGACCCGCGCACTGACCAAGGTCCTCGTCGCCCTGGACCAGGTCAGCGTCCACGAGGACGGCCACCTCCGGGCGGTTCGCGGGGCAGGCGCTGCCGACCGCCCCGAACCGTCGCCCGCTGCCCGACAACAGGAGCCGACCACATGACGCTGCTGCCCAAGCACCTTCGCCAGGCCACCCGTGCCCGTACCCAGGAAGCTGAGAAGCGGGCGCGCACTGCCCTCGCCGAGCTGGCCAAGGCGGGCAAGCCCATCAGCTTCACCGCCGTGGCCCGCCAGGCCGGGGTGAGCACGGACTTCCTCTATCGGAGCCCGGAGCTTCGGACGCAGATCGAGCGGCACCGAGCCAAGGCCGGACCGGTTCCGGCGGGGCCCGCGGATCCTCCGGGCGACTCCTCGACCTCCGCCGCAGTGAGGGCACTGAGCGCCCGCCTCACGCGGCAGCAGGAGGCTCACCGTGAGGAGGTGGCGAAACTCCGCCAGGCCCTTGCAATTGCGCAAGGTGAGAACCTCGACCTGCGCAGGCGCCTGGCTCGCTACGAGGCCGACTGAGGCAGCAGAAAACGGCGTGTCCTTCCGACCAGCCCTCTCATAGGCTCACGGCGTGAGCGACCGGATACAGAAGATCGTGATGCGACTGCCCGACCTGAAGAGCGTGACCGAGGTGTGGGACATGGCCGAGCGCAGGCTCGGCCAAGGTGATGTCGCGTTCGTGGCCGATCTCGGCATCGCCCTGGCCGACCGATACGGTTCCTCCGCCGCTCAGGTCTGGCAGTACCGCAGTGTTTTCGACCGTCTCCTCCGCCTGCTGACCACGACCTCGGGTCAGGAGTACGTCGAGCAGACGTTGCGGCTCGTGTCGGCCGCCTCGCCCGGCAATCGGAAGCTGGCCCGTTACACGGCTTCACTGCTCGCCGATGGCCAGACTTCGCAGGACCTGACCTTCGTCTTCGCAGGCGGCAGCTCACGCGCCGCAGCCTCGGAGGAGCTTCGGGTCTGTCTCGTGCACGAGTTGGTGCTCAGAGGCGTCACGATCGCGGAGTCGCCGGCGATCGAGGCGTGGGCGACGTCACCGCACTGGCGCCATCATCCGCTTGCCCGGCTGCCGTTGGAACTGTTCGCGATCGAGGAGACGCCGCCCCTCCCGAGTTACTCAGTGGGTGGGGGCAGCTATTCGATGCCTTACGGGCCGCAGGGCGGCCCTGGTGTCGTACTGGGCCGCGTTACGCACCTGCCGCAAGTGACGGATACAACGACGGAAAAGTTCAGTGAGGCCGCTGCTGCAGCGGTGGCCAACTGGGCCGAGGAGTCCAACGGCCGCAGCGAGGCCGGAACGTACGACCTGGCGGAGCCGGTCGAGACGGAGGCCCTTCCTGGCCTGTTGGTGACACTGGGCCTGGAGTGCCTGAACGGGGTAGGTCCGCGCAAACGCCTCGCCCTGTCCTCCTGCCGACCGGAGCACGCCTGGCGCATGCTTTTCGCGGCGGCATCGACAGGTGGCGCGTATAACAACGGCGACTACGGCGCTTACGGGCGACTGGCCGCTTGGCGTTCCCTCGCCGCCTTGTCCGGAGCATCCACGGTAGTACCGGTCAGCGAAGTGGAACGAAACGCTCAGGCGTGCGACTGGTACAGCTTCGGGGCCGCCACGAAGTGGTTCGAGCGCGTGGCGTGGGACATAGGACTGGTCTCCGTCGCCCCGGGGGCTCGACGAATCTCCGTCCTGGCAGCCACGGACACGGACTGATTCCGCTGAGGAGATTCAATCATCCCCCGGTCTCCCGGGCTTTGTCGTGGTGGACCAGCTCGGTCATCTTCAGCAGGAGACGGAAGTACTGAAATGCCTGGGGAAAGTCCCGTGGACAGCCCAGGTGGGCGAGGTGTCGGCGTAGCTCCGGCAGGCACTTCTCGATGACGGTCTGTCGGTCGGCATCAAGCTCCGCGTTGTTCGCGAGGTAGGTCGAGACGCAGTCGGCCAGCCATGTGTCCAGCTCGACCAGGGCACCCTTGTTGTCGGCCGGAACGTCGGGGAAGGGGGATCGGCAGTGGGTTTCCCAGAGCCGCCCGACCTCACCGAGTGTCGCCTGTTTCCCGTCGGGACCGGGCCATCTCCACCCGAGCAGGTAGCGAACCTCCGCCCGGCGTGGAGTCCGCCGGTGCCGGGCCTTGCAGACGCGGCGGCGATCGGCGAACGACTCCATTTCCATCAGCCATACCGTGCGGCTGGCCTCCAGCTTCTCTAGGGCGTGAAGTAGTGCTGCCTCATCGTTTCTGAGGTCACCCGCCGTGCTCAGATACGACAACGTTCCGTGGAATCCGAGCGGGCAGCAGCAACTCACAGCACTTCTCAGAGCCAGGTGGCGCCTGCTCAAAGGGAGATCGCGACCACGGACGTGCCTGGCATACACACGGAAGCTCATGCGCTGATCATCTCGCAGCCGCCAGTTGTCAGCGATATGCCGCTGACGTATTGAACTGTAGAAATACCGATTCAGATCGTCGCGGCTACGGATACGAGGTGGTCGATGTCGACGTCGGAGGCGGCGGACCAGGTGGCGCCGTCGTACGGGGAGTACCAGCTGCCGCTGGTGGCGGCGCAGGAGGAGTCGGTGACGACGCCCGAGCCGTCGCGCTTGAGGACGGTCTCGCGGGTGTTGCAGGTGCCGGACTGGGTGATCCAGTGCGGGAAGAGGTCACGGTCGTAGCCGGTGCGGTTCTCGGTGCGGACGTCGAGGGTGGCGAGGTAGCCGCGGGCGGTGGCGGCGCTGACCGGGGTGGGGAGGGCGGCGGAGGCGTTCGGTCCGTTGAACAGGCCGACGGAGGCTATGAGTCCGGTGAACGCCGCGACTATGCTGAGCCGTCGACGCGCGTAGAACTTCGACATGCGAACTCCCTTGTGGGGTGGGGCCGTTGGCGTGCGGGCAGGGGAATGCTCGCGACGCCGGGTGGCCGGGAGGGGTGGATCCGGTAAGAAGGTAATGACGCGTGCATGACACGTCTATGGTTCAGGCGTGAAATTTCCGCGTACGAGGTCCGGCGCGGACGTCGCGTACCATGGGCGGCGCAGAAGGGGAGTAGCTCTTCGCCGGACCGTCGACATACTGCTCAGCTCGTCTGAGCCGGCGCCCGGAGGCGGGCCTCGTGACGCGAGGCCGGCCAGCGAGACCTTCGGCAAGCAGTGCACGCCCGTGCCGTACGGCACGGGCGCCACGTGTGCTGCCGTGCCGAGGTGTCCCGTGGAATCGCACAGCACTCTCGGCGGGGCAGTCCCGACCGATTGAGGAACCGTTGATCAGCCTGACCGTGACGGCCGTCGTCTTCGGCGTCGTCTTCCTCGCCGAACTGCCGGACAAGACCGCGCTCGCCGGCCTCGTCCTCGGCACCCGCTACCGCGCCTCCTACGTCTTCGCCGGTGTCGCCGCCGCCTTCGCGCTGCACGTCGCGCTCGCGGTGGCGGCCGGAAGTGTGCTCACGCTGCTGCCGCAGCAGATCGTGCACGCGATCACGGGTGTGCTCTTCCTGGGCGGCGCGGCGGTGCTGCTGATGAGGAAGGACGAGGACGAGGAGGAGGTCCGCAGGCCGGAGAACCAGTCCTTCTGGAAGGTCTCCGGGGCCGGGTTCATGCTGATCCTGGTCGCCGAGTTCGGCGATCTGACGCAGATCATGACGGCCAACCTCGCCGCCCGCTACGACGACCCGCTCTCCGTCGGCCTGGGTGCGGTGCTCGCGCTGTGGTCGGTCGCCGGGCTCGGCATCGTCGGCGGAAAGGCGCTGATGAAGCGGGTGCCGCTCAAGCTGATCACGCAGATCGCGGCGCTGCTGATGCTGGGTCTGGGCGTGTGGAGCCTGTGGGAGGCGATCGCCGGGTGACGCCCGGCCGCGCGGGCCCCTCGCGGTGACGGCGGGCCGAAGCGTCGGTGAACGGTCGGCGAAGGAGGTGGCGGGATGCCGGGTTTGTTTTGTACCGTGGGTGAACAAAGTGGCTCCCGCCCGTTTTCCCTGACCGGCGGGCGGGGTCACTCTGTCCCCCGGGCCACCCCGCCCGACGCCTCCTCCGCCGCGTCTTGGAGCTGCCGATGACGGCCACCGCCGTACTCACCGCCCGCGCCCTCCTGCTGGACATGGACGGCACCCTCGTCAACTCCGACGCCTCCGTCGAACGCGTCTGGCGGCGCTGGGCCGGCCGGAACGGGCTCGACGGCGACGAGGTCATGAAGGTCGTGCACGGGCGCCAGGGATACGCCTCGATGGCCCTGCTGCTGCCCGGCCGCCCGATGGAACGGAACCACGCCGACAACGCCCGCATGCTCGCCGAGGAGACCGCGGACACCGAGGGCGTCGTCGAGGTGCCGGGCGCCCGCGCGTTCCTCGCCTCCCTGAAGGGGCTGCCGCACGCGCTCGTGACCTCCGCCGACGTCGCCCTGTCGACGGCGCGGATGGCCGCCGCCGGCCTTGAGCAGCCCGGCGTGCGGGTGACGGCGGAGTCCGTCGGCGCGAGCAAGCCCGACCCCGAGGGCTTCCTGAAGGGCGCGGCGGAACTGGGCGTCGACCCGGCCGACTGCGTGGTCTTCGAGGACTCCGGCGCGGGTATCGCCGCGGGCCGCGCGGCCGGGATGCGGGTCGTGGGCATCGGCCCGCGGGCCGGCTTCCACGCTCCGGACGCACTCGTACGCGACCTGACCCGGGTACGGGTGGAGGCGGCGGCCGACGGCACGATCCGGTTGCACATCACGGAGTAGCCCTCCCCAGAGGGCCGCGCCCTTACGGCTCGCGCTTCCGGCGCCAGGCGCGTCCGTGGGCGGCCCGTACCCGACCCGCCCGACGTGCCGCGGTCGCCACACGGCCCGGGACGCGGGCGCCCGCGACTCGCGCGGGCCCCGTCCGCGACGGCTCCCGAGGTTTCGTGAAGCCTCCCCCGGTCGCCGAGGGCGTCGTGCGGTCCGGTGTGTGGCGCTGGGCCGGCTGCGGCCCGCGCGGGCCTCGCCCGTAGCGGCTTCCGGGGCTTTGCGGGGCGGCGGGCCGGGTGCTCTCCCGGTTGCCGTGGACGCCGGGCGGTCCGGTCGTGGCCCCGCGTGGGCTCTGTGCGCAGCGGCTTGCGGGGCGGCGGGCCGGGTGCCCTCCCGCTCGTCACGGACACCGGGCGGTCCGGTGTGTGGCCCCGTGTGGGGCCGGGGTGTCACGGCTCCTGGGTCTCCGTCTCCAGGCGGGTCCGGGTTTCCGGGCCGTAGACGCTCAGTTCGGACTGGAGGCCCCGGGGCCACTGGTAGTTGCGCAGGGCTTCCTCCACGCGGCGGTTGAACTGGCCGTTGATCTCGTCGTTGTAGAGGTACAGCTGGCGCAGGCGCTGCTGGAGTTCCGTGACCTCCGCGCCCCGGTCGCCGTGGCGCAGTACCGGGCCGGTGCTGCCGCCTTCGGCCTCCTCCGTGTCCTCGGCGGAGTCGGCCGGTGCCGTGGTCGTCGGGGTCGAGGCCGGTTCGGCGGACTCCGACGGGCTCGCCGACGTGGTGGACGCCGACGGTGACGGCGAGGCCGACGCGCTCGCGCTCGCCGACGGGGAGGCCGACGGGGAGGCGGACGACGACGGCGCGGCGGAGGACGCGTCGGCCGACGGTTCCGCGGAGGGCGAGGAGGACGACGGGTCCGGGACGCTCGCCCTGACGTCCTCCGGCGCCGCGCCGTCCCGGGACGGCGTCTCGTAGGAGAACACTCCGCTCGCCCACCCCGCCGCCCCCACCACGGCGACCACGGCCCCGGCGACCGCGAGCAGCATCCCGCGCCGGCGCCGGCGCGGCGGTGCCTCGTCGGAGTGCGCCGGGCCGGGCGCGGCGGGGACGGCCGCGAGGGGCCGCGTGGTGTCGAACAGGTGCAGATCGGTGGCGTTCGGCCGGGCGGCCCCGGGCGCCAGCGGCGTCGGCAGGACGGACGTCGGGTCCGTCGCGCCGGGCGCCGCCTCCGCCGGGACGGCGCGCAGGGTCATGGTCTCGTCGGCCGCCCCCGGGGCGCCGGGCTCTCCCGCGGACGGAGCGGGCGCACCCGCCGCACCGGTGGCCTCCGCGGGCCCGTCCGGCGTACTCCGCCCGGCCCCGCCGTCCAGCTCGACGTACGGCCGTATGCGCAGCGGATCGAAGTCCTCCGCGGCTGCGGCCTCCGCCGTACGGGCGTCGCGCAGGGCGTCGGACGCGCGGACGGTGCAGGCGCATGACGGCGTGTTGTCGCTGTTTCTGGGCGCACCGCACTCCGGGCACGGGTGTCCGTTCGGCTGTTCCACGTGTTCGTCCCTCCCCTCGCGAACTCCAGAGATTATGCAGATCTTCTTCACAGTCCTGTCCGCGCGCCCCCGGAATGTGGACTTCCGGAAGGGCTCAACAGGCCATAACAGGACACACCGATCACGATGGACGGTGGAACCAGTTCTCTGTGGAGGTCTTCATGGCCGGGGACGCGCGCCGTACGACGCCGAAGGTGAGCAACGCGGGGCCCGTACCCGGCGCCGGACCACCGGGCCGTGCCACCGGCGACCGTGCCGCCGGCGACCGGGAGCACGTGTCCGGGAACGTCGTGGTCTCGATCGGCGCCCTGCTGCTCGGCCTGCTGCTCGCCGCCCTCGACCAGACCATCGTCGCCACCGCGCTGCCCACCATCGTCAGCGAACTGGGCGGCCTGGAACACCTGTCCTGGGTGGTCACCGCGTATCTGCTGGCCTCCACCGCCGCGACCCCGCTGTGGGGCAAGCTCGGCGACCAGTACGGGCGCAAGAAGCTCTTCCAGACCGCCATCGTGATCTTCCTGGTGGGCTCCGCGCTGTGCGGCGCGGCGCAGGACATGTCCCAGCTGATCGCGTTCCGCGCGCTCCAGGGCCTGGGCGGCGGCGGGCTGATCGTGCTGTCGATGGCGATCGTCGGCGACCTCGTCCCGCCCCGCGAACGCGGCCGCTACCAGGGCATGTTCGGGGCGGTGTTCGGCGCGACGAGCGTCCTCGGACCCCTGCTCGGCGGACTGTTCACCGAGCACCTGAGCTGGCGCTGGGTGTTCTACATCAACCTGCCCGTCGGGGTCGTCGCCCTCGCCGTGATCGCGGCGGTGCTGCACATCCCGCGCCGGCGGACCAAGCACGTCATCGACTACCTCGGCACCTTCCTCATCGCCTCCGTCGCCACCTGCCTGGTGCTGGTCGCCTCCCTCGGCGGCACCACCTGGGAGTGGGCCTCACCGCAGATCATCGGGCTCGCGGTGCTCGGCGCGCTCCTCGCCGTGGCCTTCGTGGCCGTGGAACGGCGGGCCGCCGAGCCGGTGCTGCCGCTGAAGCTGTTCCGGGTGCGCACCTTCACGCTCTCCGCCGTGATCAGCTTCATCATCGGCTTCGCCATGTTCGGCGCGATGACCTATCTGCCGACCTTCCTCCAGGTGGTCCAGGGCGTCACCCCCACCATGTCCGGCGTGCACATGCTGCCGATGGTGGCCGGCATGCTGCTGTCCTCCACCGGCTCCGGCCAGATCGTCAGCCGCACCGGCCGCTGGAAGGTCTTCCCCATCGCCGGCACCGCCGTCACCACCCTCGGACTGCTGCTGCTCCACCAGCTCGACGCGGACAGCTCCACCGCCGAGATGAGCGCGTACTTCTTCGTCTTCGGCCTCGGACTCGGCCTGGTGATGCAGGTCCTGGTGCTGATCGTGCAGAACGCCGTCCCCTACGAGGACCTCGGCGTCGCCACCTCCGGCGCGACCTTCTTCCGCTCCATCGGCGCCTCGTTCGGCGTCGCCATCTTCGGCACGATCTTCGCGAGCCGCCTCGGCAGCGAGCTCACCGACGCCTTCAGGGGAACGCGGCTGCCGCCCGGCGTCTCCGCCGACTCCCTGGAGGCCGACCCGCGCGGCATCGCCGCCCTGCCGCCGGCCCTGCGCCCGCCGGCGCTCGACGCGTACGCCACCGCCATCACCGACGTCTTCCTGTACGCCGTACCCATCGCCCTCCTCGGATTCGCGCTGGCCTGGTTCCTCAAGGAGGACCGGCTGCGCGCCTCGGTCACCGCGCCCGACGTCACCGAGACGCTCGCCAGCAACCCCGTGGAGCGGTCCTCGTACGACGAGGTGTGCCGTGCGCTGTCGGTGCTCGGCACCCGCGAGGGACGCCGTGAGATCTACCGGAGGATCACCGACCGCGCGGGCTACGACCTGCTGCCCGCGACGAGCTGGATGCTCCTGCGCATCAGGAAGCACGGCTCGGTGGAACCGGCCCGGCTCGCCGAACGCAGCCCCGTCCCGCTGAACGTCGTCCTCGAAGCCGCCCGCCAGGCCGAGATACGGCACCTCGCCGTGCGCCGGGGCCTCGACATGGTGCTCACCGACGAGGGGCGCCAGGTGACGGAGCGGCTGGCGCGGGCCCGCGAGGAGTCGCTGGCCGAGCTGCTCGGCGACTGGTGGGGGCCGGACCGCCCGACCGACCTGGTGCGGCTGGTGCACGAACTGAACGACGAGCTGTGCGGCTCCCGGAGCGAACGCCCGCACGACGAACGGACGGTGGCACGGGCCCGCTGAGGCGCCTCCTCGGCCCGGCTCCTCAGCCCAGCTCCTTGGCGAACCAGTGCTCGGCGTACGGGTCGGTGTTGTGCGGCCCGGTCTCCGTGTAGCCGAGCCGGGCGTACAGCGCCCGCGCCTCGACGAGGTCCCCGCGCGTGTCCAGGATCATCCGGGTGGCGCCCGAGGCACGGGCCGCGTCCTCGGCGGCCCGCACCAGCAGCGCCGCCCCGCCCCTGCCCCGCATCCCCTCGTACAGGAACACCCGGGTCAGCTCGGCGGTCGTACCGGCCGGCAGCCGGACGCCCGCGCTGCCGGCCGGCTCGCCCGCGTACCGCGCGACCAGCAGCAGGCCCTCCGGCGGTGCGAGGTCGGCCCCCGACACGGCGGCGATCTCCCGCTCCAGCTCCTCGGGGCCGGTCCGCCGCCCCTCGTGCAGCAGGTACCAGCGGTCGCTGACCTCCGTGTAGTACGCCCGCCACAGCGCGGCGGCGACGGGGGAGTCGTACGGTTCCGGGGCCACGGTCCACACCATGCCCGCATTCTCGGCGGGCCCTCCGGCCGGCCCGCAAGCGAATAAGCCGTGGCGGACCGTGACGGCCCCGAACTGTTTGTGGGTGAACCTTCGGGCAACCCGGAAGACGAACCGGCTCGCGAGGAGTGCCGGTTGGGCCGATAACCCGGAAGGCATCCATGTCCACTGGCCTGATCATTGCGTTGATCGTGATTGTCGCGGTCGCCGTCGTCGCGGCCGTACTGATTTCGCGCGCCCGCGGCCCGCGGCACGGCGCCGGTCTGAAGCGGCGCTTCGGACCCGAGTACGACCGTGCCGTCGCCCGGCACGACGGGGACACCAAGGCCGCCGAGCGGGAGCTCGCCGAGCGCGTGGAGCGCCACGGCGACCTGCGCGTACGGCCGTTGGAGTCCACCGAGCGGGAGAGGTACGAGGTGCGCTGGACGGCCGTCCAGGAGCGGTTCGTCGACGCGCCGCGGGAGGCGGTCGCCGAGGCGGACCGGCTGATCGCCGAACTCGCCGCCGCCCGCGGCTTCCCCGCCGACGGGCACTACGAGGACCAGCTCGCCGCGCTGTCCGTGCACCACGCCCACCATGTCGAGGGCTACCGGCGCGTGCACCGGGTGGCGCAGGCCCGCGCGAACGACGGTGGCGCGGGCACCGAGGAGATGCGCGAGGCCCTCGTCGAGGCCCGCGCGCTGTTCGAGGAACTGGTGCGGCCGTCCCGGCACGAGGCCGGACGCCACCGCGCCGGCGCGGACGGCGACCGTACGTCCCCGGCCGCCGGCCGCGGCCACCACACACCGTCGTTGTTCCACCGGCACCAGGCGAAGGAGAGCTGACCGATGACCGACGCCACCCGACGCCCCGGCGACACCCCGCCTGTCGAGGGGCACCGCACCACACCCGACGTCCGGAGCGACGCCTCGGCCCCCGATGCCCGGAGCGACGCCCCGGACCCGGGCGCCCGCGGCTTCGGCACCCGTGGAGGGGCCGGCCGTACGGCCCCCGGCCCCCTGGGCGAGGCCTCGGTTCCCGGTGCCCGGGGCGGCGCCCCGGACGCGGGCACACGCGGCTTCGGCACCCGCGAGGAAACCGGCCGCACCGCTCCCGGTGCCTGGGGGGACGCCCCTGACGCGGGAGCCCGCGGCAGCGGCCTCGGCACCCGTGAGGAAACCGGCCGCACCACCCCCGGCGGCGAGAGCCCGCCGGCCGCCGCACACCCGAAGCCCGACGCCACCGCCCCTGCCGGCACCGGTACGCACCACGACGCCGACCGGACCCCCGTCGCCCGTCTTCTCCGGCTCGACGACACCGACAAGCTCACGGCGCGGTTGCAGCACGCCGTGGCCGGGTTCGTCGACGCGCCGCGGGACGCCGTGCAGGAGGCGGATCGCGCACTGGAGGAACTCACCGCGCGCTTCACGGACGCGGTGACCGAGCGGCGCCGTACCCTGCGGCGGTCCTGGCACACCGACGGCGCCGAAACGAGCGGGGCCGCGGCGGCGACCGACACCGAGCAACTGCGGCTCGCCCTGCGGGACTACCGCGAACTGGCGGAACGGCTGCTACACGCCTGAGCCGTCCGACCCGCCCGTCGCCGCCCGGCGCTCCCGCCACTGCCCTACGACGTCCTCGACGTCGTAGGGCTTCTTGCCCAGCGGGGGGCCGGGCGGCGGCTTGAACATCATGTCGCTGATCTTCGCGTTGATCTCCGTGAGGATCTTCCGGACGATCCGCTCCGAGGGTGCCGCGAGGGCCGCCTCCAGCGCGTCCTCGGCCTCCTTGCGCAGGGCCAGCGTCGGCGGCAGCACCGAGAAGCCCTCACGGGCCATCTTCCGCTTGACCCACCACAGTTCGTCGTAGGTGGTCTCGACCTCGCGGGGGAGTGGCTTGCCCACCCCCGCCAGCTGCTCGAACTCGCCGCGCGCCTCGGCATCACGGATCTGCTTGTCGACCCAGCTCTCGAAATCGACGCCAGGTGGCTTTCGCTCGGTCATGAGGCCATTGTGCCGGACGCCGTGGAGCCGGGCGTTTTATCATTCGGCGGCAGCGGGTCCGGGCCCCTCCGGTCCGCCAGGACGTCTCAGGAGGAGCCCACGTGCTCGAACTCACCATGGCCGCGGTGTCCGCGGCGGAAGCGGGCGCCACGGCCGGCATGCTCATGGCCGACGCGCCCAGCGAGCCGGGCACCGTGCTGCGGGTGGGCCGGGACAAGTCGCTGTGCCGGCTCTCCACGCCGGACGACTGGCTGTTCGTCTCGCGGGTCCACCTGGAGTTCCAGTGCGCGCCGGACGGCACCTGGCAGCTGGCCTGGCTGCGAGGCTCGCTGCCCGAGCCGTCCTCCGAGGTGCGGCTGACCGTCGGCGGGTACGAGCACCCGGTCGCCTACGGCGGCACCGTCGCGCTGCCCCGGGGCGGCAGCGGCGAGGTCGTCGTCCAGGACCGCACCGCCCCGCGCAGCGTCAACGTGGGCTTCTACCACGAGGTGTAGGGCACAGGGCTCAGGCCAGCACCCGGGCCAGCGCGAAGCCGTCGTAGTCCTTGGCGCCGACCGTCTGGACCGCCGTACCGCTCAGCCGGGGGTGGCCGCCGATCAGGTCGAGGGCGGCGCGGGTGCCCAGCACGTCCGGGTCGGTGTTGTCCGGGTCGGCCACCCGGCCGCCGCGCACCACGTTGTCGAGGATGATCAGGCTGCCCGTGCTGGTCAGCCTGAGCGCCCACTCCATGTAGTGCGGGTTGTTCACCTTGTCGGCGTCGATGAAGACCACGTCGAACGGCGGCGGGTTCTCGTCGGCCAGCCGGGGCAGCGACTCCAGCGCCGCGCCCACCCGCACCTCGACCTGCTTGTCGAGCCCCGCGCGGGCGATGTTGCGGACGGCGACCTCGGCGTGGCCGGGGTCGTACTCCAGGGAGATCAGCCGTCCGTCGGCGGGGAGGGCGCGGCCCAGCCAGATGGTGCTGTAACCACCGAGCGTGCCGATCTCCAGGATGTTCCTGGCCCCCTGCAGCTGGGCGAGGAGCTGGAGCAGCTTGCCCTGCAGGGGCGACACGGCGATCGGCGGGAGCCCGGCGGCGTCGCTGTCGCGCAGGGCCGCCGCCAGGGCGTCGTCGTCGGGGGCGTCGGGCAGGAGACGGCCGGTGAAGTAGTCGTCCACCTTCTGCCAGAGCTGCGACTCGCTCATGCACCTGTACCTTCCGTACGGCTGGTTAGCTTGTCTAACTAATGCCGTTGACGAAGATACGCCGTGCCCCCGCCGCCCGTCAGGCGTTCTCCCGGTGTGTCCCGGCCTCCCCGGCCTCCAGCGAGGGAGCCGACCCCGGCAGCGGGCGGCCCGCCGACTCGGCCATGCGCCACACCGCGAAACCGCCGATCACGGCCGCCGCCATCATGTAGTAGGCGGGCATCATCATGTCGCCGGTCGCGCCGATCAGGGCCGTGACCACCAGCGGGGTGGTGCCGCCGAACAGGGACACCGAGACGTTGAAGCCGATCGACAGCGAGCCGTAGCGCACCCGGGTCGGGAACAGCGCGGGCAGCGCGGACGGCATGGCGGCGGTGAAGCAGACCAGGAGCAGGCCGAGCGCGCCCATGCCGGCGGCGACCGCGAGCAGACCGCCGTCGCGGATCAGCAGCAGCGCCGGCACGGACAGCACCAGGAACCCGGCGCAGCCGGCCGCGATCACCGGACGGCGGCCGACCCGGTCGGTCAGCGCGCCGGCGAACGGCTGGACGATCATCATCAGCACCATCACGCCGAGCACGACGACCAGGCCGTGCGTGGCGTCGTAGCCCAGCTCGCTGGTGAGGTAGCTCGGCATGTACGACAGCAGCATGTAGTCGGTGACGTTGAAGACCAGCACCAGGCCCACGCACAGCAGCAGCGCGCGCCACTGGCCGGTCACCATCTCCCGCAGCGGCACCTTAGGGCGCTCGCTCTCGGCCTTGGCGACCTCGGCCGCGAACGCCGGGGTCTCCTCCAGGCGCATCCGCAGGTACAGGCCGATGATGCCCATCGGGCCCGCGATCAGGAACGGGATCCGCCAGCCCCAGGACAGCAGGTCGTCCGACGACAGCAGCGCGGTCATCAGCGTGACCAGGCCCGCGCCGCCGATGTATCCGGCGAGGGTGCCGAACTCCAGCCAGCTGCCGAGGAAGCCGCGCCGCTTGTCGGGGGCGTACTCGGCGATGAAGGTGGAGGCGCCGGCGTACTCGCCGCCGGTGGAGAAGCCCTGCACCAGACGGGCCGCCAGCAGCAGGATCGGGGCGCCGACGCCGATCGCGGCGTAGGACGGGATGAGGCCGATGGCGAAGGTGCCCGCCGCCATCATGATCATCGTGAGGGCGAGGACCTTCTGCCGCCCCACGCGGTCGCCGAGCGGGCCGAAGACCATGCCGCCGAGCGGGCGGACCAGGAAGGCCGCGGCGAAGGCGCCGAACGTGGACAGCAGCTGGGCGGTGGGGTTGCCCGAGGGGAAGAAGACCTTGCCCAGCGTGACCGCGATGTAGCTGTAGACACCGAAGTCGAACCATTCCATCGCGTTGCCGAGCGCCGCCGCCTTCACGGCGCGCCGGACGAGCGCGGGGTCGGTGACGGTGGGAGCGGGGGTGTGCGCGGCGCCGGCCTTCTGTGAGGCCTTCCGCGTGGACGGGGGAGCGGTGACCGTGACAGTGGCCAAAACTTCGCTCGCCTACCTTTCGACGGGAACAGGGACGGGTCCGCGCGGCGGCGCTGTCGGCGGGCCGAAGAAAACGACGATAGGCGCCGTTGGTGCCGTTACGGGCGGTACGGACTTAGCTGCACAGTGCACCTAAATGGGGGGTGTGCAGGCACGCGGCACCGCCCCCGAGGGCTTCGGCCGACCGTCCGGTGTGACCCTTCTCGCGCCCTTCGCGGGCGACGGCGATCGGTGTGATCCCTCACCGTCCGGGCAAAAGCCGCGGGGTCGTCGGGCGGGGCGGGAGTCGCTTGCGGCCTGCCCGGAGGGCGCGAACCCTATGCTCGTCACGGAGAGGTATCACACGGTGACGTGGTGTGAGGTGGGCGGGTGGGAGGCCGGCGAGGGTGAGGAACGCGGACCGCAGCGGACGAGCGGCGGAGCCCTACGGGGCGACAGCCGCCGGTGGCACCCGGGCACGGCTGCGCATGGCACGCCTCGGACTCTGGACGCTCGCCGCCGCCCTCGCCGCACGCCAGGTCACCGCCGTCCTCACCACGTCACCCGGGGAACGGCTGACCGAACCGGAGACCTGGGTGGGCCCCGGGGGCGTCCTGCACGTCAGCGGCTCCCTCTACGACTCCACCCGGTTCACCGGCACCCCTTTCGGCGGGCTCGTCCTCAAACCCCTCACCGGCCCCGCCGAACAAGCCCTCGGCTGGGGCTGGACCTTCGGCACCCTGCTCCTGGTCGTCGCCCTCGGACTGATCGCCGTCCGCGCCCTGCCCCAGCCGGTCGGCCGCCGCACCGCGATCCTCGCCGGGCCCGTCGCCGTCAGCCTGCTCATGCTGTCCCTGCCGGTGCGCAACACCCTCTGGCTCGGCCAGACCAGCATCATCCCGGTCCTGCTCGTCCTGCTGGGCTGCTTCGTCGCGCGGGGGCAGCGCGTCAGCGGCGTACTGACCGGCGTCGCCGCCGCCCTCCAGCCCACCCTCCTCCTCTTCACCCCGCTGCTGTGGTTCACCGGCCGCCGCCGGGCCGCCGCCGCCACGGGCGTCACCTTCGCCGCGGCCACCGCGCTCGCCTGGGCCGCGCTGCCGCACGACTCCCCCACCTACTGGGTGCACCACCTGGCGGGCACCGGCCTCGGCGGCCCCGCCGACGATCCCGCCAACCAGTCCCTGCACGGCGCCCTGCTCCGCCTCGGCCTCCGGGGCCCACTGGAGACCGGCCTCTTCCTGCTGACCGGCGCCGCGGTCGTGGCCCTCGCCCTGCGCCGCGCGGTGCGCTACACCCGCGACGGCCAGCTCCTGCTCGCGGTCGCCGTCACCGGCTGCGCCGTCATCGCCGTCTCCCCCACCGCGTGGCAGCACCAGCTGCTGTGGGTGCTGCTCACCGTGGCCGGCCGGGTCGGCGGACGCGCCCGCGACCGCCTGGTGTGGCCCGTCGCCGTCATCCTGGTGATGACACTGCCGGCGAAGGCGATGCTGCCGAACATGGCGTTCCTGCACCCGCTGCGCGACAACACCGTCCTCCTGGCGGCCCTGGCCGCGGCCACCGCGGTCCCCTTCCTCTCCCGCGGCTCGCCGTACTTCCGCACACCGGTCCCGACCCCGTACGCCCCACCCGTCCCGGCCCGCTTCGCGTTCGTCCCGCTGCTGCCGTTCCTGCGCCGGGTGCTCATCCGCCCGAACCTCCTGCTCGAGCTCCTGCTGATCCGCGTCGCCTACACCGCGTACGCCCAGGTCCGCCTCGCCGCGACCGGCGGCAGCAACTCGGCGGGCCGCGCCCGCGCCGAGGAACACGGACGGCAGATCCTCGACCTCGAACGCCTGCTCCACATGGACATCGAGTACGCCGTCAACCACGCCGTGGTGAGGATCGGCCCGCTGCGGGAGTTCTTCGACTTCTACTACACGTCGTTCCACTTCGCCGTCCCGCTGGCCGTCCTCGGCCTGCTGTACTGGCGCCGCCCCGTCGACTACCGCTGGGCCCGTGCGAGCCTGGGCTTCGCCACCCTCCTCGCCCTGGTCGGCTTCTGGCTCTACCCGCTCGCCCCGCCCCGCCTGATGCCCGGCCTCGGCATCATCGACACGGTCCACGGCGTCCAGGACTTCACCCGGCCCGACTACGGCACCCTCACCCACCTCACCAACCAGTACGCGGCGATGCCGTCGCTGCACTTCGGCTGGTCCCTGTGGTGCGGACTGGTGATCGCGGTCATCGCGCCCAGGCCGTGGACGAAGGCCCTCGGCCTCCTCCACCCCCTGCTCACGGCCGCCGCGATCGTCACCACCGGCAACCACTGGATCCTGGACGCGGCCGGCGGCGCGGTCGTCGTCGGCGCCGGCTTCGGCCTGGCGTACCTCCTCCAGGGCCCGCGCTCCCGTACGGCGGTGGCCGCGGCCGAGCCCGGCGGTGAGCCGTCGGCGCCGGTGAAGGACCGTACTCCGAGCTGAGCCGGCACCCGCCGGGTGCGGACACCGTGAGCCGGGTGAACGCGCCGTGGCGGGCCGACGGACAGGGCTGGAACACGGGCCGGCGGTCGACTTCCCGCTGTCGGGAGACTCAGTCGAGTGTGCCGACGAGGCCCACGTGGAAGGGGTTGAGATCCTCGGCTCGGCCGCTGAGTACCTTGGTCAGCCAGTCCGGATCACCCAGGAGGGCCCGGCCGACCGCCACGAGGTCGAACTCGTCCCGTTCCAGACGGGCGAGCAGGCCGTCGATGTCGGTGACGCCCGCCTGTTCGCCCTGGAACACCTGGAGGAACTCGTTGCTGAGGCCCACCGCTCCCACGGTGATGGACGGTCTGCCGGAGAGCTTCTTCGCCCAGCCCGCGAGGTTGAGGTCGGAGCCGTCGAACTCGGGCAGGTGGAAACGGCGGGTGGAGCAGTGGAAAGCGTCGGTGCCCGCCTCGGCGAGCAGGCTGAGAATGGTCTCCAGTTCCTGCGGCGTCTCGGCGATCTTCGCCTGGAAGCCGTTCGTCTTCCACTGGGAGAGCCGGAAGAGGATCGGGAAGTCCTCGGACACGGACTCCCGGCAGGCCTCCACTATCTCTGCGGCGAAGCGGGCGCGGGAGGCGACATCGCCGCCGTACGCGTCGCTGCGCTTGTTGGTGTGGGCCCAGAGGAACTGGTCGATGAGATAGCCGTGCCCGCCGTGGATCTCGATGCCGTCGAAGCCGAGCGCCTCGGCCGCCGCTGCGGCGGTGGCGTAGGCCGCGATCACGTGATCGATGTCCGCCTGCGTCATCGCCTCCCCTGTCACCGAACCGTCCAGCGCGATGCCGGACGGACCGATCCGCGGGGCGTCGGGCACCGGCGGGGCTCCGTCTGCGCGTTCCATGCCGACGTGCCACAACTGCGGCATGATCCGGCCACCCGCCTCATGCACCGCGTCCGCCACCGCGGACCAGCCGACGAGCGCGTCGTCACCGTAAAAGCGTGGCACCCGGCTGCTGCTCCCCGCCGAGTCGTGGCCGACGTACGTGCCCTCGGTGATGATCAGGCCCACGCCGCCGGCCGCCCGCCGGGCGTAATACCGCGCCACATCTCCGCCCGGGACGCCGTCGGGGGAGAACTCGCGCGTCATCGGCGCCATGACGACGCGGTTGGGAAGAGTGAGGCTTCCCAGGGAGAAGGGGCGGACCAGTAGGTCTCTGGCACGTGCGGCCGAGTTGCTGGGCATCGTTCGTTCGCCTTCGGTAGAGGGCCGATCGCACGGCGAGGGGGCATGTGAACCGTGCGATCCGTACCTGGTCGGGGTGATGTGGCCTGGGCGGTCGAGGGCTGGCCTCGGCCGCGGCAGGCGATCGGACGAGAGGATGGGGCTCAGTCCGCGGTAGGTGTCCTGAGAGCGGCCTGTGCCGCGTCGGCGTCCGGTGGGTCCGTGGTCCCGGGGGCTGTCGCGTCGGCAGCCGGCGCCGCCCGTATGAACCACGCCGTGGCGAACGCGATCGCCGACAGGACCGCGGCGCCGACCACGACACCGTGCAGACCGCTGCTGACGGCTTCTTCGACGGCGTCGCGTGCCCCGGCGGACATGTCCTTCAACAGGGCCGGGGTGAGTTCGCCCCCGGCCGTCAGCCCGTCCTCGGCTTCGGAACCGAGCCGCTCGGCCAGCACGTCGCCCATGCGGTTGCTCTGCACGGCCCCCAGGACGGCGACCCCCAGGGAGCCGCCGAGGGTGCGCACGAGGGTGACCGTTCCGGTGGCGGCTCCCATGTCACGCGGAGCGGCGTTGTTCATGGTGGTGAGCAGGGTGGTCTGCATCAGGATGCCGACACCGACCCCGATGGTCAGAGTGAGCGCGGAGACCACGGCCACAGGGGTGTCCGTACCGGGCAGGAGCAGCAGCAGCGCGCCGCCGGTCATGACGGCACCGCCGGTGAGCGGCAGGACGCGCTCCAGGCCACCGCGGTCCACCATCCGCCCGGTGGTCAGCTGGGCCGTGAGTGAGCCGAGCATCAGGGGAAGGATGAGCATGCCGCTGACCGTGGACGAGGCGCCCTGCACGAACTGCAGGTACTGCGGAAGATAGTTGATCACGGAGACCAGAACGGCACCGACCAGGAAGCTGAGAACCTGGGCGAGGGCGAACTCGCGGCTGCGGAACAGGCTCGGCGGTGTGATCGGTTGCGCCGCGCGCAGCTCGACACGGGCGTACCACGCCAGGCTCACCGCGGCCGCCGCGCCGAGTCCGGCGATCTGGGGCGACGCCCAGGCATAGCTGGTGCCGGCCCAACTGGCCAGCAGGGTGAGGGCCAGGATGCCGGTGGTCAGGAGAGCCGCACCGAGGTAGTCGACCCGGACCTTGACGCGTTCGGTGTGCAGCACTACGCCTTGGGAGACCGCCAGCAGCGCGACGACACCGACCGGTACGTTCACGTAGAACGTCCAGCGCCAGTCCATGTAGTCGGTGATGAACCCGCCGAGCAGTGGCCCGCCGACAAAGGCGACGGGCAGCATCACGCCGACCATCGACTGGATGCGGCCCCGCTCCTGTTGTGGCACCAGCACCCCGATGACCGAAAGCGCCCCGACCATCAGCCCGCCGGCACCGAGCCCCTGAACGGCCCGGAAGGCGATGAGCTGGCCCATGCCCTGAGCCAGGCCGCACAGCATCGACCCGACCAGGAAGACCACCACCGCGGACATGTAGGCGCCCTTGCGGCCGTACAGGTCACCGAGTTTGCCCCAGACCGGGGTGGCGGCGGCCATGGTGAGCAGATACGCCGTCACCGACCACGAGAAGTTGTCGAGGCCTCCGAGGTCGCCCACGATCGTCGGGAGCGCGGTACTGACGATCTGCCCGTCGAGTGTGGCCAGGAAGATGCCGAGCATCAGCCCGAAGACGCCCAGGCGGGGCAGGGCCGGTCGGACGGGTGCGGGATTGTCCGCTGTGCGGTCGTTCATTGCTTCTCCCCCCATGCGCGCGTGGCAAGACGTCAGACGGCGTACGGACGGACGCGTTTGGCCTCACGCAGCGCGTGCCCCCACCAGCTGAGCTGGTCGAGCATGGCCTTGGCCGCGACGTCGCATCCCGGGTCGGACGGCTTGCCGTCCGCGTCGAAGACCTCGCCGTAGTTGTGGAAGCTGACGGTGTTGCGGATCGTCACCGCGTGGAGCTCCGCAAGCACGACGCGGAGCTGCTCGACGGCGCGCAGGCCGCCGGCGAGGCCGCCGTAGGACACGAAGCCGACCGGCTTGGCGTGCCACTGGTCGGTGTGCCAGTCGATGACGTTCTTCAACGGCGCCGGGAAGCTGTGGTTGTACTCCGGCGTGACGACGACGAAGGCGTCGGCTGCCGCCAGCCTCGGCGACACTGCGCCGAGCAGCCGCGTGACTTCCTGGGAGGGCGCCTGGCCGAAAGCCGGGAAAACCGTCGGCATGGGCGTCTCGACGAGGTCGACGAGATCCGCGGTCATGTTCTCGTGCCGCTGGATGTGGTCCTTCAGCCAGTCGGCCACGACGGGGCCGAATCGTCCGTCCCTGGTGCTGCCGATGATCACCGCGGTCCGCAGAGGACTGTCGTTCCGGTCGCCCATGAGAAACACCTCGATGTGTACGTCGTATCGGTTGCGTACAACGTACACATCAGAGTGTACGACGTCTACTCCTGATACGGTGTACATGAACGCTCGGCGGAAGGAGCCCGGTCGATGGCCGCCCAGGAGAGTCATGTGCGAAGCGGGAACGGGGACCATGTCTCCCTGTGGGAACGCCTCGAACGCCCTGCTCCCGCTCCTCGGACGACCCTCACCGCGCGGCGGATCGCCGACGCCGCGGTCGGGATCGCCGACGCCGAGGGCATCGACGCCGTCACGATGCGGCGCCTGGCCGCCGAACTGGGCGTAGCCCCCATGGCGGCGTATCGCTACGTCTCCGGCAAGGACGAACTCCTGGAGCTGATGGTCGACTTCGTCTATGGGGAGCTGGAACTCCCCGAGGAGGCGATGGACTGGCGCGAGGCCATGCGGACGCTCGCCCTGCGCATCCGTGACCTCCTGCTCAAGCACTCGTGGGTGACCCGCGCGACCTGGTGCGCACCGACCCCGAACCAGTTGGCGGTGCCGGAGAGGGCATTGGCCGCGCTCTCCGGGCTCGACACCGACACGGCGATGGCGGTCTACAGCACCGTCACCGCGTACGTGCACGGAGCGGTCGACTCGGAAATCGGCCTGACGCGAATGCTGAGGGTCCGAGGCTGGTCGAGCCGCGAGGACGCGCGCTCAGGACTGGCCTCGCACATGACCTGGCTCATGAACACCGGTCGCTACCCGAGGTACGAGCACTACATCGGCGATGCCGCGCGCAAGGACGACCTGCAGTGGCAGTTCGAGACCGGCCTCGACTGCGTCCTCGACGGCATCGCGGCACGCCTGGCCGCCTGAAGCGCTCCGCATCCGCTGTGCACCTCCTGGCTCTCCGCATGGCGCACGCCCGGAATGACGCCTCTCCACCGGTCGGGGCGTTCACCGCCGGGGCGTACGGGCCGCAGTACCGTTCGTGAACGGCGAAGGCGGCGGCCCCGGGGATCGTGGGGCCGCCGCCTTCGGTACGGGGGTGCGGGGCTGTCAGTACCAGTGGTTGGCCTGCCAGAAGGACCAGGCGTCACAGGCGCTGCCGTAGCGGTCCTTCATGTAGTCCAGGCCCCACTTGATCTGGGTGGCGGGGTTGGTCCTCCAGTCGGAGCCGGCCGAGGCCATCTTGGAGGCGGGCAGGGCCTGGACCAGGCCGTAGGCGCCGCTGGAGGCGTTGGTGGCGGTGGGGTTCCAGCTGCTCTCGTGCTGGACGATCTTCGAGAAGCACTGGAATTCGGCCGAGTCGCCGATCATCTCCTGCGCGGTCGCCCGGGCCGAGGAGGCGCTGGTCGTGGTCGCGGCCTGGGCGGGCGCGGCGGCGATCAGGGTGCCGCAGGCGGCGGCCGCGAGGGCGGCGCCGGCGAGGGCCTTCTTCGGGGCGGCGACGGTGCGGAGGAGGGAAGCGGCGGACACGTTCGGCCTTTCGGTCGGGAGCTGGGCGGTCGCCGTACGCCCGGTGCCGTACGGATGTCGTGCGGCGGGGGCATGCGTCGGCGCCGCGACCCGTGAGGGACGTCGGCGCCCGGCGACCGCTCCACGGAAACAAATCCCGGCATTGCCCGCAAAGGTCCCTTTTACTAAGCGCGGTCGCAGTGGGGGCGAGGCGCGGAGGCGTTCGCGGCGGTGCCCGCGGGACGCCCGGCTACGGCCCTGCCTCGTATGTGACCCGGGTCATGTGGGGCCCTTCACCCACTCGTTCACGGGGCGCGAGCGGCTGCTCACCGAGGGGTCTCCTCGAATGTGACCGGCGCCTCGAAGGCCGCCCGGCGGGTGGCGCGGCGCAGGGCCTTCAGGACCGGGGTGCCGAGGGTGAGGGTCAGGGCGACCGTGACCAGGGCCCTGCCCAGGTCCCAGCCGAGGGACGTGGCCAGGCAGTACGCCAGGAAGCGGGCCAGGTTGACGGGGAGCGACGCGTCCGGGTCGAAGGAGATGTTCGAGGCCAGGGCGGACATGAAGGGCCAGCCCGCCATGTTCATCACCGTGCCGTAGGCGAAGGCCGCCAGGAAGCCGTACGCCGCGAGCAGGCAGAGCTCCGCGCGTCCGCGCAGGCGGTCGGCGCCCGGCAGCAGGGCCGCGCCCGTCGTGAACCAGCCCATCGACAGCATCTGGAACGGCAGCCAGGGGCCGACACCGCCGGTGAGCAGGGCGGACGCGAACATCGTCACCGAGCCGAGGACGAACCCGAAGCCCGGCCCGAGGACCCGGCCGCTGAGGACCATGAGGAAGAACATGGGCTCCAGGCCGGCCGTGCCCGCGCCGATGGGGCGCAGAGCCGCGCCCGTCGCCGCGAGGACGCCGAGCATCGCCACCGACTTCGGGCCCAGGCCCGATTCCGAGATCGTCGCCGCCACGACCGCCACCAGCAGGACGAGGAGGCCCGCGAAGAGCCACGGCGCGTCCTGGGCGTGGGCGTTCACGGAGGAGTCGGGCGGGGCGAGGAAGGGCCAGCCGACGCCTGCCACGCCCACCGCGCTCACCAGGGCGAGGGCCGCCCAGGAGCGGGGGCCCAGGCGGACGGCCCGGGTCTGGCGCTGGGTGGGCGTGCTTCCGGCGTCGGTCATCGCAGCGCCTCCCGGACCTGGGAGACCGTGAGCCAGTGCTGCGGGGCGAGGATCTTCGCCACCTGCGGGGCGAAGGACGGGGACGCCACGACCACCTCCGCCGCCGGACCGTCCGCGATCACCTCTCCCTCGGCGAGCAGGACCACCCGGTGGGCGAGTTCCGCCGCCAGTTCCACGTCGTGCGTGGCCATGACGATCGCGTGGCCCTCGACGGCCAGCCCGCGCAGGATCGTCACCAGGCGGGCCTTCGCCGCGTAGTCCAGACCGCGGGTCGGCTCGTCGAGGAGGAGCAGGGGCGGGCGCGCGGTCAGGACGACCGCCAGGGCGAGGGTCAGGCGCTGGCCCTCCGACAGGTCGCGGGGGTGGGTGTCGTCGGCCACCGAGGGGAGCAGCTCCGTCAGCAGGGCGCGGCAGGTGCCCGGCTCGGCGCCCGCGTCCTCGTCGGCGGCCGCGCACTCCGCCGCGACCGTGTCGGCGTACAGGAGGTCGCGGGGTTCCTGCGGGACCAGGCCGACGCGGCGGACCAGGTCGCGGGGGCGGGTGCGGTGGGGGACCGCGTCGCCGGTGCGGACCGAGCCCGAGGAGGGGGCGACCAGGCCCACGAGCGCGCTGAGCAGCGTCGACTTTCCGGCGCCGTTGCGGCCCATGAGGGCGATCGTCTCGCCGGGGGCGACGGTCAGGTCGACCCCGCGCAGGGCCTGGACGCGGTCGCGGCGGACCGCGAGGGAGCGGACCTCGGCCACCTGGGCGGGGGCCGGGGTGTCGGGCTTCTTGCGCGGGAACAGGCGCCTGGGAGCGGGTGCCGGCTTCGGCCCGGGTTCCCGTGCGGGCGGCTGTCCGTCGGCGAGGCGGTCGCGCAACGGGCCCGCCCTGCGTCGGGCGTCGCGGACCGTCAGGGGGAGGGGGGACCAGCCGGCGAGGCGGCCCAGGCCGACCACCGGGGGGTGGACGGGGGAGACCGCCATCACCTCCGACGGGGCGCCGAGCCACGGCCGCTCGCCGGGGCCCGGCAGCAGGGCCACCTGGTCGGCGTACTGGATGACGCGTTCCAGGCGGTGCTCGGCCATGAGGACGGTGGTGCCGAGGTCGTGGACCAGGCGTTGGAGGACCGCGAGGACCTCCTCGGCCGCCGCCGGGTCGAGTGCGGAGGTCGGTTCGTCGAGGACCAGGACCCGGGGGTGCGGGGTGAGGACCGAGCCGATCGCCACGCGCTGCCGCTGGCCGCCGGAGAGGGTGGCGATGGGGCGGTCGCGGAGACCGGCGAGGCCGAGGAGGTCCAGGGTCTCCTCCACCCTGCGGCGCATCACGGCCGGGGGAAGGCCCAACGACTCCATGCCGTAGGCGAGTTCGTCCTCCACCGTGTCCGTCACGAAGTGGGAGAGCGGGTCCTGGCCCACCGTCCCCACGACGTCGGCGAGTTCGCGCGGCTTGTGGGTGCGGGTGTCGCGGCCGGCGACCGTGACCCTGCCGTGCAGGGTGCCGCCGGTGAAGTGCGGGACCAGGCCGCTCACCGCGCCGAGGACCGTCGACTTGCCGACGCCGGACGGGCCGACGAGGAGCACCAGTTCGCCCTCGGGGACCTCGAAGTCGACTCCGTGGACGGCGGGTTCGGGTGCTCCGTCGTACGTCACCGACACGTTCTCGAAGCGGATCACGTCGTCGGCTCCTCGCGGGTGTCCGTGGCCGCCTCGGGGGCGGGGGTGATGAAGGCGGGAAGCAGGCCGATCAGGACGGCCGCCGCCGGCCACAGGGGGAGCGTGGGCGCGACGAGCGGGACCACGCCGGGGTGCAGGGCCGCCGGGTCGCGGGAGGCGGCGAGGGCCAGGAGGGCCGCTACGGCGACTCCGGACGCCGTGACCAGCCAGGCCCTGGCGTCCCACGGGTCCGGGCGGTAACGGGTGCGCAGGGTGCGCCGGCCGCCGAGCCACAGGCCCGCGAGGGCGGCGGCGACACCGGCGATGAGCACCGGCAGGCCGTAGGTGCCGCCCTCGGCGGTGAGCAGTCCGTACGTTCCGGCGCAGACGCCGAGCAGACCGCCGAGGGTGAGGGCGGCGGTGGTACGGCGGACGGCGGGAGGCACCTGGGCGGTACGGCCGTATCCGCGGGCGTCCATCGCGGCGGCGAGGGCGACCGAGCGTTCCAACGCGCCCTCCAGGACCGGGAGTCCGACCTGGAGCAGGCCGCGGATGCCCTTGTCGTGCCGGCCCCGCAGCCGGCGGGCGGCGCGCAGGCGCTGGACGTCGGCGATGAGGTGGGGCGCGAAGGTGAGGGCGACGACGACGGCCACGCCGAGTTCGTACAGCGCGCCGGGGAGGGATTTGAGGAGGCGGGAGGGGTTGGCGAGGGCGTTCGCGGCGCCCACGCAGATGAGGAGGGTGGCGAGGCGGAGGGCGTCGTACAGGGCGAAGGTGAGGGCTTCGGCGGTGACCTTGCCGCCGAGGCGGATGCCCTGGGCCCAGTGGGGGAGGGGGACTTCGGGGAGGTGGATGAGGACGCGCGTGCCGGGGATGGGGGAGCCGAGGACCACGGCGAAGGTGAGGCGGATGAGGATGACGGCGAGGGCGAGTTTGAGGAAGGCGCCGTAGGAGCGGGACCAGGGGGTGTGGGGGCGGCGGGTAGCCACGACGTAGGCGGAGACGGTGATGAGGAGGGTGAGGAGGAGGGGGTTGGTGGTGCGGGTGGCGGCTGTGCCGAGGGAGAGGGACCAGAGCCACCAGGCGCCGGGGTGGAGTTGGGGGCGGTGCCGGTGCCGGTGCCGGTGCCGGTGCTGTCGCTGGGCGGGGGGTGTTGCGCGGCCCGGCGTTCGCGGGGTGCCTCCCCCACTCTCGGCTTCGCTCGAGCGGGGGGACCCCCATCGCCCACCCGTGCCGCCCTGGGGGTACCTCCCAGGCCGTTTCAGGCACTGGGGGAGGCACGACTGCCCGCGGTCGGGCGGGCACGATGGCCCGCAGCCGGGTGCGTTACGCACGGCGGCGGGCCTGCCAGACGGCTGCTGCTCCGAGGAGGGCCACCGCGGCGATTCCGGCCATCAAGCCCACCGACGGGCCCGAGTCGTCCGGCTCGGGCTTTTCCTCCGCGGGGGCGGGGGCCTTCTCCGCCGAGACCTGTTCTCCGCAGCCCTTCTCCGGGTAGCCCGCTATCGCGCAGAGCAGGGCGTTGGTGTCGTAACGGAGGGGTTTGGCCACCGAGGCCAGGGCCTCGGCCGTGGTGGCGTCCTCGGGGACCTGGGCGCAGGCCGTGCGGCCGGCCGGCGGGGTCTCGCCGGACGGGGCGTCGGCGGGGGTGCCGAAGTCGATGACCAGGGCCACGCGCTTCCTGCCGTCGACCGCCGGGGTCTGCGCGCAGATGGTGTCGAAGTCGGCGGTGCCACGCGGCTTCGTCGCGTCGGCGGAGTTCTCGCTGACGGAGAAGCGGAAGCCGTGGACGTCGCCGTCGGCGGGGCGGGCGAGGGACGGGCCCTGGTCCGCGTACGTCCATGCCGTGCCGTCCTGCTCCCAGAAAGACCAGTAGCGGTAGCCGGCGGCCTGCGCCTGGCCCGCGCCCGCCGACAGGGGCAGGAGCGCGGCCAGGAACAGGACTGCGGCCCGGCGGATCACGGCTGCTGCCGCTTCGTACGGCCGCTGATCAGGAAGCCGATGCCGATGCCGGCGACCAGGCAGATGCCGACGAACCACCAGACACCGAAGCCGGAGTCCGATGCGGACTCGGACTCGTCCTTCTTCTCGTCCGCCTCGGCCTCCGTGGTCTTCCCGGCGGCCGGGCCGGTCGCGCCGAGCTGCTTCACCAGGTCCGTGCCGCCGAAGTCGCGCGGGTCGGCGCCGGTCGCGTGGGCGGCGAGGATCAGCTGGGCGTAGGCGGCGGGGCCGCTCTGCGCCGCCCAGCCGGCGGCGTTCTTCTCCAGCCAGGACAGGGACTTCCCGGCCTGCTCGCCGGCACCCTGCGCGGCGAGCGCGACCACCGCGTCGGCGGTGTTGCCGTAGTCGGGCTGGTCCTCGGCGCCGGCGAGGGCGGAGGTGAGGTGGCCGTCCTCGGCGAGGGCGTCGGTGAGGTACGCGGCACCGTTGGCGGCGGCCTGCCCGGGGCCGCCGGCCTTCTCGCACGCCGCTTCCCCGGCGCCGTCCTTGCCGGGCTCGACGACCAGGCCCGCACCGAGCGAGCCGAGCACGCCCGCCGCCGTCGCGTCCGCGTTGGCGACCAGTTCGCCCTTCTTGTCCGGCTGGAAGGCGAACGCGCCCGCGCCGTCGCCCTCGCAGGGCAGCGCCAGCTTCAGCAGGGCGTCGTAGGGGGACTTGCCGTCCTTCCTCACCTCGGCCGGCTTCTCACCGGCGGCCGCGAGCGCGCCGACGACGACGGAGGTGGAGTTGGTGTCGCTGGCGCCGCCCGCCACGTAGCCCCAGCCGCCGTCCTTGTTCTGCGCGGACTTCAGCCAGTCGACGGCCTTCTTCGTGACGTCGTCGTGGCCGCCGAGCGCGGCGAGGGCCTGGACGGCGGCGGCGGTCTGGTTGGTGTCGGCCATCGTCTTCGCGTCGCACGCCTCGGCGGTGTCGGCGCGGTACGGGGCGAAGGAGCCGTCGGCGCACTGCTGGCCGGTGAGCCAGCCGACGGCCGCCTTCGACGGCTCGACGCCCACGGTGTGCTGGGCGAGCAGGGCGAGCGACTGGCGCCAGACGCCGTCGTACTGCGGGTCGCCGTCGCCGTACAGGGCGGAGGGGAGCGCCTGGGACGGTGACGGGGACGGGGTGGTGTCGGCGGCGGCCGGGGTGGCGGCGCCGATCACGGCGACGGCGGCCAGGACCGCTGCGCTGCGGCGAACATTCATGATCGGCGGGTGCCTTCTTCCCTGCGGGGAGCCGGGCAGCGCGGGACACCCCGGCGGCTCGGCTCCGTATACCTCGACGGTGCCGGTGCGCCGACGGGTCCGCCGGGCACGTGAGCCGGTCATGGACCGTGCGGGGCAGTCCGGCTCACCGCCTCGGGGCGGCTTACGGTTGCGGGTCAGCGCCGGAATTGCACCGGCTTCCCCCCGTACGGTGTGATGACGACGCCGACACTCTACCCGCCCGTAGGGAAGGGGCCAGGGGTGGCTTCGGTGAGCAGGGTCACGTCAACCATGGGACGCGCACCGCACCCGCACGCCCCCGGAAAGGCTTCGAAGGTCTCGCCGGTGATCACCGATGGTCGTCAGTGGCCATCGGGCCCCTCGGGGCCGTCAGGTCCACCAGGCGGCACGCCGTCTCTATGTCGATCCTGACCTGGGCGATGGAGGCGCGGCCCGAGAGCCAGGTGATCAGGGTCGAGTGCCAGGTGTGCTCGATGACCCGGACGGCCGAGAGCTGCTCGGGTGTGGGATCGGTGAGCTCCATGGCGTCCAGGATGATCGTCGTGGTCTGCCGGGAGACCTGGTCGACCTCCGGGCTCACGCTGCGGTCCGCGAACGTCAGGGCGCGCACCATCGCGTCGGCCAGGTGCGGCTCCCGCTGGAGCGCGCGGAAGGCCCGCATCAGGGTCTCCGCGACCCGCTCGGCCGGGGTCTCACCGGCCGGCGGCTTCTTCCCCAGCGTGCCGTGCAGGGTCTCCAGCTGGTCCTGCATGGTCGCGACCAGGAGATGGATCTTGGACGGGAAGTAGCGGTACAGCGTGCCGAGCGCCACCTGCGAGGACTCCGCGACCTCACGCATCTGCACCGCGTCGAAACCGCCCCGGCAGGCCAGCTGTGCGCACGTCCGCAGGATGCGGCGGCGACGCGCCTCCTGGCGCTCGGTGAGCGGCGAGGCCGGGGCGGGCCGCGCGGTGCCGGGCCCCGCCGTCGCCGCCGCCTTGCCCGCCTTGTCCGTTGTGGCTGCCCTGGCCGCCTTGTCCCTGTTGGCTTCCGCAGGCATGGGTCCCGTCCGTGACAGTCGGTGAGGGTGGATGATCAGACAGCATGGCATGTCGTCCGTCGTGGCGTGAATCACCTGATCCACTGCTTCCGGTACCCCTACCTGCCGGTAGATTCGGATCCTCCGAACGATCAACTCTGAAACTTGTTCTAGATCAGCCTCCCGGCGTAATCTCGCGGGACAGTGCAGGGAGAAGGGGGCCCAGAGTGACCGCTGAGGCCAGTCAGGCCGGGCCCTCGCGGGGGCCCGCATCCGACGGCTTGCGACCGCTCCGCATCGCACTCCTCACCTATAAGGGAAACCCGTTCTGCGGCGGGCAGGGCGTCTACGTACGCCATCTCTCCCGCGAACTCGCCCGCCTCGGACACCGCGTCGAGGTCATCGGCGCCCAGCCGTACCCGGTCCTGGACGTGGTGGAGGGCGAGGACTGCGACGGCCCCACCCTCACCGAACTGCCCAGCCTCGACCTCTACCGCCAGCCGGACCCCTTCCGCACCCCGAAGCGCGACGAGTACCGGGACTGGATCGACGCGCTCGAGGTCGGCACGATGTGGACCGGCGGCTTCCCCGAGCCGCTGACGTTCTCCCTGCGCGCCCGCCGCCATCTGCGCGCCCGGCGCGGCGACTTCGACGTCGTCCACGACAACCAGACCCTCGGCTACGGCCTGCTCGGCGACCTCGGCGCTCCCCTGGTGACCACCATCCACCACCCCATCACCGTCGACCGGCGGCTGGAGCTGGACGCCGCCGGGAACTGGCAGCGGCGCTACTCGGTGCGCCGCTGGTACGCCTTCACGCGGATGCAGAAGAGGGTGGCGCGCCGTCTGCCGTCCGTGCTCACCGTCTCCGGCAGCTCCCGCCAGGAGATCGTCGACGATCTCGGCGTACGGCAGGACCGTATCCACGTCGTCCACATCGGCGCCGACACCGACCTGTTCGCGCCCGATCCGTCGGTGCCGGTCGTACCGGGCCGGATCGTGACCACGTCCAGCGCGGACGTACCGCTGAAGGGGCTGGTCTTCCTCGTCGAGGCGCTGGCGAAGGTACGGGCCGAGCAGCCCGGGGCACACCTCGTCGTGGTCGGCAAGCGGCCCGTGGAGGGGCCCGTCGCGCAGGCCGTGGAGCGGTACGGCCTCGAAGGCGCCGTCGAGTTCGTCAAGGGCATCTCGGACGCCGAACTCGTCGACCTCGTGCGGTCGGCGCAGGTCGCGTGCGTGCCGTCGCTGTACGAGGGGTTCTCCCTGCCGGCCGCCGAGGCCATGGCCACGGGCACCCCGCTGGTCGCCACCACCGGCGGGGCGATCCCCGAGGTGGCCGGCCGCGACGGGGAGACGTGTCTCGCCGTACCGCCCGGCGACGCGGGGGCGCTGGCCGCCGCGCTGACCCGGCTGCTCGGCGACCCGGAACTGCGCGCCCGGCTCGGGGCGGCCGGACGGGAGCGGGTGCTGCGGCACTTCACCTGGACGCGTGCGGCCCAGGGCACGGTGGCCCGTTACCGCGAGGCGATGGCGGGTGCGGGCCGGGACACGGGCGCGGTCCGCCCCGGTGCCGGGGCTGCCGACCGCCCCGGTGCCCGGCCCGCGGACCGTGCCGCGACCGGGGCCGTCGACCGCCCCGCGCCCGCGACCCCCGACGCCCCGGCCGCCGGGGACGCCGGTCCCGACACCCCCACGGACACGGCCGCCGCCGTGCCCGTGCACGCCGCCGACACCTCCGACCGCGAAAGCAGGGCCACGTGCTGACCGTCGACTTCTCCCGGTTCCCGCTCGCCCCGGGCGACCGCGTCCTGGACCTCGGCTGCGGGGCCGGCCGGCACGCCTTCGAGTGCTACCGGCGCGGCGCGCAGGTCGTGGCGCTGGACCGGAACGGCGAGGAGATCCGCGAGGTCGCCAAGTGGTTCGCGGCGATGAAGGAGGCCGGGGAGGCACCCGTCGGGGCCACCGCCACCGCCATGGAGGGCGACGCCCTCGCCCTGCCCTTCCCCGACGAGTCCTTCGACGTCGTCATCATCTCCGAGGTGATGGAGCACATCCCGGACGACAAGGGTGTCCTCGCCGAGATGGTGCGCGTGCTCAAGCCCGGCGGCCGGATCGCCATCACCGTGCCGCGCTACGGCCCGGAGAAGGTGTGCTGGACGCTGTCCGACGCCTACCACGAGGTCGAGGGCGGCCACATCCGCATCTACAAGGCGGACGAACTGCTGGCGAAGATCCGCGGGGCGGGCCTGCGTCCGTACGGCAGCCATCACGCGCACGCGCTGCACTCGCCGTACTGGTGGCTGAAGTGCGCGTTCGGCGTGGACAACGACAAGGCGCTGCCGGTACGGGCGTACCACAAGCTGCTGGTCTGGGACATCATGAAGAAGCCGCTGGCCACCCGGGTCGCGGAGCAGGCGCTGAACCCGCTGATCGGCAAGAGCTTCGTGGCGTACGCGACCAAACCGCACCTGCCGCGCGCCGCGGCCGGGGCCGGGGCGGACGCCACGTGACGACCTCCCGGACCGAACACCTGGTCCTGCCCGGGGTCCTCACGGCCGACCAGGCCGCCACGACCGTCGCCGGTATCCTCGCGGCGCAGCGGGAGGACGGGGCGATCCCGTGGTTCCGGGGGCACCACCTCGACCCGTGGGACCACGTCGAGGCCGCGATGGCCCTGGACACGGCGGGCGAGCACGACGCCGCCGAACGGGCCTATCTGTGGCTGGCCCGGCACCAGTTGGCGGACGGCTCCTGGTACGCGGCCTACGCCGACGGCGACCCGCTCGACGTCACCGACCGGGGCCGGGAGACCAACTTCGTCGCCTACGTCGCGGTCGGGGTGTGGCACCACTACCTCTCCACCGGCGACGACACGTTCCTGGACCGCATGTGGCCCGTGGTGTACGCGGCGGTGGAGTTCGTGCTGCGGCTGCAGCAGCCCGGCGGGCAGATCGGCTGGCGGCGCGACGACGACGGCACGCCCACCGCGGACGCGCTGCTCACCGGTTCCTCGTCCGTCCACCACGCGCTGCGCTGCGCGCTCGCCATCGCCGAGCAGCGCGAAGAGCCGCAGCCGGACTGGGAGTTGGCGGCGGGCGCGCTGCGGCACGCGATCCGGCACCACCCGGAGCGGTTCCTCGACAAGGACCGCTACTCCATGGACTGGTACTACCCGGTGCTCGGCGGCGCGCTCACCGGCGCGGAGGCCAAGGCCCGTATCGAGGAGGGCTGGGACCGTTTCGTCGTCCCCGGACTCGGGGTGCGCTGCGTGGTGCCCAACCCGTGGGTGACCGGCGGCGAGTCGGCCGAACTCGCCCTGGCCCTCTGGGCGATGGGCGAGTCCGACCGCGCGCTGGAGGTGCTCCAGTCGATCCAGCACCTGCGCGATCCGGAGAGCGGCCTGTACTGGACGGGCTACGTCTTCGACGACGACGCGATCTGGCCGCGCGAACTGACCACCTGGACCGCCGGCTCACTGCTCCTGGCGGTCGCCGCCCTCGGCGGCCACGAGGCCACCTGCGCGGTGTTCGGCGGCGACCTGCTGCCCAGGGGCCTGGACCCGGACTGCTGCCCGCTCACCTGAGCCGACCGGGGCCGCCTCAGTACCGGCGGAGGCGGCCCGCGATGGCGTGGCCGATGAAGAGGTAGACGACGGCGGCGAGTCCGTAGCCGGCGACCACGCGGGCCCAGGCCTCGTCGAAGGTGCTGTGTTCACTGGGGGTGTCCCCCAGACCCCCGGGTCACGTGACCAGCTGGTTGTGAGGTCCGGGGCCGGGGCCGCCTCAGTACCGGCGGAGGCGGCCCGCGATGGCGTGGCCGATGAAGAGGTAGACGACGGCGGCGAGTCCGTAGCCGGCGACCACGCGGGCCCAGGCCTCGTCGAAGGTGAAGAGGTCACGTGACCAGGTGGCCAGCCAGTTGGCCGCGTCGTGGACGAACTGCACCAGGTCGTTGCCCCGGTTGGCGTCCAGCAGGTACATCAGAATCCAGAGTCCGAGGATGACGGCCATGATGTCCGCGATCACCGCGACGACCGTCCCTGCGGAGTTGGAACCAGTGCGATATCGAGGGGACATACTCTCCGACTGGCCCCGAACGGGCGGATGAAACCCGGAACGTCCAGGGCCGGTGCGGAAGTTCGGCGTGGGCTCAGCGGTGGGTGAGCAGCAGGCGCCACGCCTCCGGGCCGCGCTCCTGGTACTCCACCGCGAAGACACCGGGGTGCCGGTCCTCGATCTGCCGCAGCAGCGGCAGCGGGTCGTGCGGTGCCACGAGCACCATGGCCCGCCCGGCCGGTACGGCACCGAGCGCGCCGAAGACCGTGGCGTGCCGCAGCGCGTGCGGGACGTCACGGACGTCGAGTTCGGGCACCTCCACGTCGTCCGATCCGCCGCAGCCGCACGTGCCGCCGCAGCCGCCGCCCGCGGATCCCTCCGCGGCCTCCTCGCCGCCGCCGAGCAGTTCGCGCATGCCGCCCAGCAGATCGGCCAGCGAGATGTCCGGGGCACCGGCGAGCAGTGGCAGGACGAGGTCGTTCTCCTTGCCCAGGTGCTCCTCGAACAGGACCTGCAGGGCCCGGCCGTCGGCCGCCGCCCGTACGGCGGAGTCCGCCTCGCGCAGCGCGTCGACCAGGGCGGTGAGCCCGCGGTGCTCGGCGAGCATGCCGTCGATGAGGAGACGGGCCTCGGGCAGGTCGCGGGCGGCGGTGTAGAGGGTGCCCTCCTCGGCGACCGCGTGCGGGATCAGCTCCTGGTCGCAGAAGGCGACGAGTCCGATGCGGATGCCGTCGGCCGCGGCCGGGTCGCGGTCGGCGGCGGCGAGCAGCATGGCCACCCGTCCGGCCAGCTCACCGGCCAGCTGGGCGTGGTGCGCCTCGACGGCTTCGACGGCCGCCGCGTCCTTGGGGTCCGATGCGAGGGTGAGAGTGCTCATCAGGGGGCCGTTCCTTCCAGCCATCGACAACCCGTCCGAACGGACCGGGTCGGTACCTGCAATATAGTACGGACATGACCGTGGAAAATAACGGACCGCTTCCCGGCAGCGGAGCACACCGCGTTCCGCTGTCCCGGCAGCGGAGCGGTGTCCTGCAGTACCTGCGCGGACAGGCCGGTCCCGTCACCGCCACCGCGCTCGCCCAGGTGTGCGCGCTGCACGTCAACACCGTGCGTGAGCACCTGGACGCCCTGGTGGACGACGGCCTGGCCGCCCGCGAACGGTCCGCCCCCGCCGGGCGCGGCCGTCCCGCCTGGCGCTACCGGGCCCGTCCGCCGCAGGAGTCCCCCGCGCGGGAGTACGCGGGGCTCGCCGCCGTGCTGGCCGCGCGGATCGCCCGTACCAGCACCGATCCGCGCGGGGAGGCGCTTGCGGCGGGCGAGGACTGGGGGCGCGTCCTGACCGCCGGGCAGGAGCCGTCGGCGGACCCGCGGGAGGCGCGGGAACGGCTGCTGGACCTCCTCGGGGAGATCGGCTTCGCCCCGGAGGCCGACGCGGAGGCGCGCGAAGTCCGACTGCCGCGCTGCCCCTTCGTCGAGACGGCCCGCGAGCATCCCGGCGTCATCTGCGGCGTCCACGAAGGACTGGCCCGGGCCGCCCTCGGCGCCCTGGGCGAGAACTCCCAGGAGATCGAACTCCTGCCCTTCGCCGAACCGGGCGCCTGCCGCCTCCACCTGAACACGCCCCCTGCGCCGGGCACCGGCCTCCCGTCGGGTGCCGGCCCCGTGTCGGGTGCCGGGACCTCGTTGGACGCCGGGCCTGTGTCGGACAGCGGCTCCGTGTCGGGTGCCGGGACCTCGTCGGACGCCGGGCCTGTGTCGGACAGCGGCCCCGCGCCGGACGCCGGCCCCGAGCGGCGGCGCGGTGTCGAGTCCGGGGAGACCCCGTGACCTCCGCCACCCCGGCCGCGCGGCGTGCGGGTGCGCGGCGTGCGCCCCTGTTGCTGGCCGCCGGTGTCTGTCTGCTCGCCGGTCTCGATGCCGCGCTCGTCCTGCTCGGACTGCCCGCCCCGGTCACCAGTGACCGTCTGCCCCAGGTGCACGGGGTGCTGCTGGTGCTGGGCTTCGCCGGCACGCTGGTGGCGTTGGAGCGTGCCGTCGCGCTGGGCGGGCGGTGGCCCTATTTCGCGCCGGGCGCGCTCGGCGCCGGGGGGCTGCTGCTGCTCACCCCCGTGGACCTGGCCGTCCCCCGGCTGCTGCTCGTCGCCGGGGCCGCCGTACTGACCGCGCTGTACGCGCGGTTCTGGCAGCGGCAGCCGGGCGCCGCCCTGATCGCCCAGGCTGCGGGCGCCGTGTCGGCGCTCGGCGCGGCACTGCTGTGGCTGGGCGGCCTCGACGTCCCGCGCCTGCTGCCCTGGCTGGTCGCGTTCCTCGTACTGACCATCGCGGGCGAGCGGCTGGAACTCGCCCGGGTGGCCCTCCTCGCGCCCCGCGCGGAACCCACCTTCCTGGCGTGCGTCGGCGCCGTCGTCACCGGCGTCGTCACCACCCTGATGTGGCCGGCCACCGGCACGCTCCTGCTCGGCGCGGCCCTGCTCGCGCTGGTCGCCTGGCTCACGGTGCACGACGTCGCCCGCCGGCTGCTGCGCTCCACCGGACTGCCCCGCTTCAGCGCCGCGTGCCTGCTCGCCGGGTACGCGTGGCTGGGCCTCGCCGGAGCCCTGTGGCTGCTGGGCGGCCCGGTCGCCGAGGGGAGCCGCTACGACGCCGTGGTGCACGCCGTGTTCCTCGGCTTCGTGATGTCGATGATCATGGCGCACGCCCCGGTGATCCTGCCCGCCGTCCTGCGCCGCCCCCTGCCCTACCACCCCGGGCTCGCGGTGGCGGCCTGGCTGCTGCACGGCTCCCTCGCCCTGCGCGTGCTGGTCGGCGACCTGCGGGAGATCCGAGGGGCGTGGCAGCTCGGCGGGGCGCTCAACATCGCCGCGGTCCTGCTGTTCGTCCTGACGGCGGCGACCGCTTCGGTGACCGCCACCCGACGCGCCACCTCCCCCTCCAGCACCCCCGCCGACCCGAGGAACCCCCGGTGACCACGCAGCTCTCCTCCCCCACGGCGAACGGCCCCGCTCCGAAGCCGCCCGGACGCTCACCACGCGCCCTGTGGCACCTCGGCGTGAACGCCGTCGTGGTGGCCTGGCTCGTCCTGTTCGCCGTGGTCGGCGGCGCCCACCACTTCCTGCCGCACGCCTTCTGGCTGCTGGTCCACACCCTGCTGCTCGGGGCGGTCACCAACGCCGTCGTCATCTGGTCGGGGCACTTCGCCGCGTCCGTGCTCCGGCTGCCGGAGGCGAACCGGGGCGCCCCCGCCGCACTGCGGCTGCTCTGCCTGAACGCCGGAGCCGTCGCCGTCATCGGCGGCATGTACACCGACCGGTGGCCCGTCGTGCTCGTCGGCGGAAGCCTGGTCGCGGCCGCCGTCACCGCCCACGCCGTGTGGCTGGTACGACTGCTGCGGCGGGCCCTGCCCGGCCGGTTCTCCATGACCGTGCGCTACTACGTAGCCGCCGCCGCCCTGCTGCCCGTGGGCGCCGCGCTGGGTGTCCTCATGGCCCGCGGCGAACTCGGCGGCGACCTCCCGGAACGGCTGCTGCTCGCCCACGAGATGATCAACCTGCTCGGCTGGGTCGGCCTCACCGTGGCCGGAACGCTGATCACCCTGTGGCCGACGATGCTGCGCACCCGGGTGGCGGACGGCGCGGAACGGGCCGGACGCCGCGCCCTCCCCGTGCTGCTCGCCGGGATCGGCGCGGCCGTCGCCGCAGCGCTGCTCGGCCCCCCGCCGCTGGCCGCTCCCGGTGTCGTCGTCCACGCCGCCGGTCTGGTGATCGCGGGCATTCCCTGGGTCCGCGAGGCCCGTGCCAAGGTCCCGCGTTCCTTCGCCGCCTGGTCGGTGGCCGCGGGCAGCCTCTGGCTCGCCGGGTCCCTGCTGGTCCTGGCCGGCATCCTCCTCTCCACGACGTCCTGGATCACGGTGGGGGAGCGTACGTCGCTGCTCACCGCCCCGCTCGCCGCCGGCTGGATCGCCCAGGTACTGCTCGGCGCCCTCAGTTTCCTCGTCCCCGTGGTCCTGGGCGGCGGCCCCACGGCCGTACGCGCCGCCACCGCCGGACTCGAACGGGCCTGGCCCGCCCGGCTGACCGTCACCAACGCCGCGCTGCTGCTCTGCGTCCTGCCGGTACCGTCCGTGGTCCGGGTGGTCTGCTCGGTGCTGCTGCTGGTGATGCTGCTGTACTTCCTCGTCCTGCTGGTGCTCACGGTCGTACGGGGCATACGGAACCGCCGGAAGGGGACGGCCGGGCCCGTACCCGCGCCCGGACCGGCCCCCGCGGAGGCGCCGGCGCCCCCGCACCGCGTGCTCGGCGGTGTGGCCCTCGGGCTCGCCGTGGTGATGCTGGCCGTCGCGGGCGGCGGCGCGGCGGACGTGCGGTCGCTGCCGATCCTGGAACGGTCCGCCGCCACGAACGCGGACGGCGGGGAGGTGACACCGACCGGCCGCACGACCACGGTCGAGGTGACGGTGCGGAACATGCGCTTCTCCCCGGCCTCCGTCGACGTGCCCGCGGGCGACCGCCTGGTGATCGAGCTGCACAACACCGGTACCGACACGCACGACCTGGTGCTGGAGACCGGCGCCCGCACCGACCGGATCGCCCCGGGGAAGCGGGCCACGCTGGACGCGGGCGTCGTCGGCCGGGACCTCGACGGCTGGTGCTCGGTGGTCGGGCACCGGCAGATGGGCATGGTCTTCGGGGTACGGGTCACCGGTGACGGCGGCAGCGGTACCGCGGCGGAAGGAAGCGAGAAGGGCGGGGAGAGCGGGGAGAGCGCGCACGACCACGGCGGGGCGGCGTCCGAGAGCACGGGCGAATCCGCCGCGGACGCCTTCGACCCGATGGCCGAACCGGCCGACGGCTCCACCGCCCGCGACGCCCGACTGCCGCCCGTCGCCGAAGGATCCGGCCCCCAGGTGCACAAGCGGACCCTCACCGTGAAGGAGGCGGAGACCGAAGTCGCCCCCGGTGTACGGCAGACGCTGTGGACCTTCGACGGCACGGCCCCCGGGCCCGTGCTGCGCGGCCGGGTCGGCGACACCTTCGAGATCACCCTCGTCAACGACGGCACCATCGGCCACTCCGTCGACTTCCACGCCGGGGCACTGGCACCGGACGGACCGATGCGCACCATCCAGCCCGGCGAGTCACTGACGTACCGCTTCGAGGCCACCCGCAGCGGGGTGTGGATGTACCACTGCTCGACCATGCCGATGTCCCTGCACATCGCCAACGGCATGTTCGGCGCCGTCGTCATCGACCCGCCCGGCCTGCCGGGCGTGGACCGCGAATACCTCCTGGTCCAGTCGGAGTTCTACCTCGGCGAGCAGAACGGCACGGCCGACGCGGACAAGGTGAACGCGAAGGAGCCCGACATGGTCGCCTTCAACGGGTACGCCAACCAGTACGACCACGACCCGCTGACGGCGGGGACCGGCGAGCGCGTACGGATCTGGGTGCTGACGGCCGGACCGAACGTGCCGAGCGCCTTCCACGTCGTGGGCGGCCAGTTCGACACGGTGTTCCGCGAGGGCGCGTACGACCTGCGGCCGGGCAACGCGGAACGCGGCGGCGCGCAGGTCCTCGATCTCGCCCCCGCGTCGGGCGGGTTCGTCGAGCTGACCCTGCCCGAGGCCGGCGACTACCCGTTCGTCACGCACATCATGAGCGACGCGGAACGCGGTGCGCACGGCATCCTGCGCGTGCGCTGAACGGGCCGAACGGCCCTGTGCCGGTGCCCCGACGGACCCATGCGCCCGTCGGGGCACCGCTCCCAGGCTGGCGGGGAGCGCACCGCGCGATCCCCGCCGCCCCGAGTGAGGCCCCCTGTGAAACGCCGCCGTGATCTGCCGCTCGTCTACTCCTGCTCGGGCTGTTCGAGCGCGGCCCAGATGACCAACTGGCTCGCGGTCCAGCTCGACCGGCGCGGCATCGCCGAGATGTCCTGCATCGCCGGCGTCGGCGGGGACGTGCCGAGCCTGGTGCGCAAGGCGCGCGGCGACCGGCCGGTCATCGCCATCGACGGCTGCGTGCTGCAGTGCGCCCGCAGCTGCCTCGCCCGGCAGGACGTGACGCCGACCGTGCACCATCTCCTCAGCGACGACGGCGTGCGCAAGCGGCTGGGGGAGGACTTCGACCCGGAGCAGGCGGAGCGGGTGCTCGACGGGCTGATCGAACGGATCGAGGAAGAGACGCGGGGCGCACAGGAGCCGGCCGGACCGGCCGCGGAGTCCGTCGGCCGCTGACCCGTTCCGGGTCTCAGGCCGCGTCCGTGCGGCGCGGGGTCGCCCCGCACACGTGCGGGGCGACGAAGGGCTCCGGGCTCTCGGCGACCGGCGGGGCCCGCAGCGGCCCCACCGTGCCCCGCACCAGGCCCGGGCGGATGGCGCGGACGATGTCCGGGCGGCGCTCGGCCACCTCCCGGAACGGGCAGTGGCGCAGGCGCGGTTCCCGTCCGGCGCTCCCCCCGGGGGACCGCCGCCGGCCGCCGCCGGCCGTCGCCGGCCCGCGGAACGACAACGGCCCCCCGCCCGGAAGGGGCGGGGGGCCGTGACGGGAAAGGGCCGGGGCCGGTCAGCCGCGCTGGATGCCCGAGGTGTCCTGGAGGACGCCGCGGCGGCCGTCCTGGGTCTGGGCGACCAGGGACGGACCGCGCTGCTCGACCGCCAGGTACCAGGTACCGGGGGCCAGTTCGGCGATCGGCGTGGGCGAGCCGTCCTCCGGGAACAGCGGACGGGGCACCGGCACCGCGAACCAGAACGGCGAGAAGTCACCGGCGGGCGCCGGAGCGGGCTGACCCGGCTGCGGCTGACCGGGCTGGGGCTGGCCCGGCTGCGGCTGCCCCGGGAAGGGCTGCTGCGGCTGACCACCGAACGAGGCCTGCTGCGCACCCGGGTAGCCGTAACCGCTGGGCGGCTGGGCGCCGTACGGCTGCGGGGCGGCGGGACGGGCGGCCGGGAGCAGGGCACCCTTGAGGGCGGGCACCAGGGGGGTGGCGACGGCGGCGGCGGCCATGACGAGCGTGGCGACGAGGGCCAGGATCAGACCGGTACCGGCGTCGGGGCCGTCACCGGAGCCTTCGAAGTTGTCGGCGCCGCCGGCCACGTCGAAGATGTTGCCGAGGGCGCTCCAGGCGGCGAACACCGTGAAGGCGATGCCGAGCTGGCCGAGGTCGAGCCCCGCGACCTTCGGCGGCTGCGGCAGGCCGCGGGCGATGACGATGAGCGCGGTGCCGATGAGGCCCGCCAGTACGACACCGAGCACGACCGGCCCGCTCGCCCACAGGCTGGGAAGGTCGAGATCGTCGGGTGCGCCGTCGACGGAGTAGAGGTCCAGGAACGACGCGATGAACAGCAACACCGCTGCTCCGATCACCACGCCGTCGCCTCGAGTGAGGGAGCGGATATTCACTTCAGGTCCTTCGTAGGTCGTCTCGTCGTCGGAAGAGGCGTCGCTGTCACCATGTCGCCCGAAGGCCCCGGTGTGAAGCGCGGGGGTGGCCCCTCATCGTCCGGACGACACTACCGTCCGTACGATCGGGCTGTCCGCCCGGATCAGCGCGCTGATCCTCACCCGCGCAGGAAACTCACGATTCCGTCGGAAATCCCTTGCGCCGCTTTCTGCCGCCAGGCACCGCTGGTCAGCAGTGCCGCGTCCTTGCTATCGCGCATGTTGCCGCACTCGATGAACACCTTGGGAACCGTTGACAGATTGAGACCGCCCAAGTCCTTACGCGTGACGAGACCGGTACCGCCGCCGACGTAGTTGGAGGGCGCGCTGCCGGTGACGCGGACGAAGTTGCCCGCGATGCGCGTACCGAGGTCGCCGGACGGCTCGACGATGGCGCGGGTGTCGGCGGCACCGGCGTCGACGGCCCCGGGCAGGATCACGTGGAAGCCGCGGTTGCCGGTGCCCGAGCCGTCCGCGTGGAGGGAGACGACGGCGTCGGCCTTCGCCTTGTTGCCGATCCGGGCCCGCTCGTCCACGCACGGGCCGAACGGCCGGTCCCCGTCCTGGGTCAGCTTCACGGTGGCGCCCTGCTTCTCCAGGAGCGTGCGCATCCGGTGGGCGACGTCGAGGGTGAAGTCGGCCTCGGCGTAACCGTCGTTGGTGGACGTGCCGGTGGTGTCGCACTCCTTGCGGTTGGTCCCGATGTCCACCTGGCGGCTGATCTCGGCGGTGTGCTCGAAGTTCTCCGGGTTGTGCCCGGGGTCGATGACGACGACCTTGCCCTTGAGGGGACCGCTCGCGGCAGCGGGGACGCTGGGCTTCTCGTCCTCGGAACCCGCGGACGGCGCCGGCGACGGCGTACCGGACGAGGCGGAAGCGGAAGCGGAAGCGGAGGGAGAGGTGGAGACGGAAGCGGCGGTGCTTCCCGACCCCTCGTCGCCCCCGGACCCGCCCACCGCGGCGTACACCGCCCACCCGAGCAGCGCGCCCGGCACCAGCGCGGCGAGTGCCACGGTCAGGGGCCCGCGCCGGGACCGTCGGGGTTGGGGCGGTTCGAAGCCGGGACCTGTGTACGACACGCGGCCACCCTAGCGGTGTCAGATACCCGTGCCGGTACGGCGCAGTACGCGCAGGGATCCGGTGGCCGAGACCTCGGTGAACGCGCCGGACGCGAGAGCCCTGAGGTGGACGCGGTACGGAGCCTGGCCGGTGAACTCGTCCACCGGGTCGGGGAAGACGTCGTGGATGACGAGGAGGCCGCCCTCGGCCACGTGCGGCGCCCAGCCCTCGTAGTCGGCGGTGGCGTGCTCGTCGGTGTGGCCGCCGTCGATGAAGACGAGGGCGAGGGGGGAGGTCCACAGGGCGGCGATGCGCGGGGAGCGGCCGACCAGGGCCACCACGTGCTCCTCCAGGCCCGCCCGGTGCAGGGTGCGGCGGAAGGTGGGGAGGGTGTCCATCAGGCCCAGTTCGGGGTCGACCGTCTCCGGGTCGTGGTAGTCCCAGCCGGGCTGCTGCTCCTCGCTGCCGCGGTGGTGGTCCACGGTGAGCGCGGTGACACCGGCCGCGCGGGCCGCGTCGGCGAGCAGGATCGTGGAACGGCCGCAGTAGGTGCCGATCTCCAGGAGCGGCAGCCCCAGACGGCCGGCCCCGGCCGCCGCCGCGTACAGGGCCAGGCCCTCGTCCACGGGCATGAAGCCCTTCGCCGCCTCGAACGCGGCCAGGATCCCGGGCCCGGGTGCCATCGACATGGGGCTTGCCTCTCCCGAGGACGTACGTGTGTGCACGGACCCCATGCTGCCGTACCCCCCGCGCGGGTGGTGCGACAGGGGGTACCGACGGGTAACAGGGGTCAGGCGGAGACCGTCTCGCCCGGCAGGGACAGGTCCAGGTCGACCGGGCGCCCGTCGCCCTCGTGGAGGGCCGGGGCGGCGAGCGGGGCGTGGCCGGTGGCGCGGGCGGCCAGGACGTACGGGCCCCGCGCGGGGACGGCGAGGGCGTACGTGCCGTCGTCGGCGGAGACGGTGGCGCCCGCCCGGCGGCCGTGGCGGTCGGTCAGAGTGACCTCGGCGCGGGCGACGGGTGCCCCGGTGGCGTCCAGGACCCGGCCCCGGAAGCCGTGCGGGGCCGCCTCCGCGCGCTCCAGGTTCGCGTCCTCCTCGCTGCTCGCCCGGAGCCGCGGGTGCTGCTCCGACGGCTGCCGGCCGGGCAGGAACAGGGCCAGGGCCAGACCCACGGCCACCGCCGCCGTCGCGATCAGGAAGGAGATCCGGAAGCCGTGGAGGGTCGGGATCTCCACCCCGCCCACGGTGTCCGCCGTGTTCGCCAGCACCATGCCGATGACGGCGCTCGACACCGACGTACCGATGGACCGCATCAGGGTGTTGAGGCCGTTCGCCGCGCCCGTCTCCGAGGCCGGCACCGCGCCGATGATCAGCGCGGGCAGGGAGGAGTAGGCGAGGCCGATGCCCGCGCCGATGACCACCGAGGTGACGACGGTCTGCCAGGCGGCGTCCATCAGGCCGAGGCCGCCGCCGTAGCCGATCGCGATGATCACCAGACCGAGGATCAGGGTGGTCTTCGGACCGTACCGGGCGGAGAGGCGGGCGTAGACGGGCGCGGTGAACATCATCGTCAGGCCCAGCGGGGCCACGCACAGGCCCGCGACCACCATCGACTGACCGAGCCCGTGGCCGGCGGGGAGCTGGAGCAGCTGGGGCAGGACCAGGGAGACGACGAAGAAGGAGACACCGACCATGATCGACGCGAGGTTGGTGAGCAGGACCTCGCGGCGGGCGGTGGTGCGCAGGTCCACCAGGGGCGCGGGGACGCGCAACTCCATCAGGCCCCAGAGGAGGAGCACCACGGCCGCCGCGCCGAACAGGCCCAGCGTGGTGCCGGAGGTCCAGCCCCAGTCGCTGCCCTTGGAGACGGGGAGCAGGAACAGCACCAGCCCGGCGGACAGGCCCAGCGCGCCCGGCAGGTCGAAGGTGCCTTCGGCGCGCACCGGGGACTCCGGTACGACGGTCAGGGTGAGCGTGATCGCGAGGACGCCGAGGCCGGCGGCGCCGAAGTAGAGGGCGTGCCAGTCGGAGTGCTGGGCGACCAGCGCGGCGGCGGGCAGCGCGAGACCGCCGCCGACGCCTATGGAGGAGCTCATCAGTGCCATCGCCGAGCCGAGGCGCTCGCGGGGCAGCATGTCGCGCATCAGGCCGATGCCGAGCGGGATGGCGCCCATCGCGAAACCCTGGAGGGTGCGGCCGGCGATCATCAGGAGCAGGTCACTCGTGAACGCGCTGACCAGCGCGCCGACCACCATCACCGCGAGGCTGGCGACCAGCATCCGCCGCTTGCCGTAGAGGTCGCCGAGGCGGCCCATGATCGGGGTGGCCACGGCGCCGGACAGCAGGGTCGAGGTCAGTACCCAGGTCGCGTCGGCGGGGGTGGTGTCCAGCAGTCGCGGCAGGTCCTTGATGACCGGGACCAGCAGGGTCTGCATCACCGCGACAACGATGCCCGCGAAGGCGAGCACCGGGACCACGGCCCCGCCCGCTCTGCCGGAGGGACGGTCGGTCGTCGTCTGCGTCATGGAAAGGTGCCTCCAGGGCCGGCCGTGTGCGGGGGTACGTGCAGACCGAACCCCGTACACCGAGGCAACTATTCCGATGCTTCGAACCACTAACGAATTCTTGACCGTTCCTTTGTGTCGACTGTGCCGATCGGCGTCGGCGCGTCCCGCTGGAGCGGCGATCGGGAAAATCCCGGCATTGATCGCATTCGGGTCTGTCGATGGAGTGAAAGGGCGCTGCGGACGGTGCGAAAGCGACCGCTGGGACACCAGCGGCGCCCCCGTGGGTGACCGCCGGCCTCCGTCCCGACGGAGAATCCCGCCCGCCCCCGGCCGACCGGGGGGGCGGCGAGTTCGCGTCCGGGCCAGGGGGCGGGTCAGCGTCCGGGCCCGGGGGGCGGGTCCGTGTCCGGGTCCAGGTCCGGAGACCTGGTCCGCATCGGACGAAAAGCCGATGCCGGGGCGGGGCCCGGTTGAGAGCATGGCGCACATGCTCGAAACCACCGACACCGCCCGCGGGCCCGCTCGCGCCACACCGCCCATGTGGCTGGTGGTGGCGCTCGCCTGTGCCGGGCAGTTCCTCGTCGTCCTCGACATCTCGGTGGTGAACGTCGCCCTGCCGTCCATGCGCGGCGGGCTGGCGCTCGGCGAGCAGGGCCTGCAGTGGGTGGTCAACGCGTACGCCATCGCCTTCGCCGGCTTCATGCTGCTCGGCGGGCGCGCCGGTGACCTCTACGGGCGCAAGCGGATGTTCCTCGTCGGCCTCGGCCTGTTCACGCTGGCCTCACTGGCCGGCGGGCTCGCCCAGGACGGCTGGCAACTGCTGCTGGCGCGGGCCGTGCAGGGACTCGGAGCGGCCGTCCTGGCGCCCTCCACGCTCACCATCGTCACCTCGGCCGTGCCGGAGGGCGCGGCCCGCGCCCGGGCCATAGCGACCTGGACGGCCGTCGGGGCGGGCGGCGGCGCGGCCGGCGGATTCGTCGGCGGAGTGCTCGTGGAGGCGCTGTCATGGCGGTGGGTACTGCTGATCAACGTACCCGTCGGAGCGCTCGTGCTGGCCGGGGCCGCCCGGTGGCTCACGGAGAGCAGGGCCGGGGACGGACGGCGGCTCGACCTGCCGGGCGCACTGCTGGTGACGGCCGGCCTCGCCACCCTCGCGTACGGCATCTCACAGACCGAGGCCGAGGCCGAGGGCTGGGCGGCGGCGGCCACGCTGGTGCCGCTGTGCGCCGGGCTCGTCCTCCTCGCCCTGTTCCTCCTCGCCGAGGCACGGGCCAAGGCCCCGCTGATGCCGCTCGGACTGCTGCGGCTGCGGTCGGTGGCGTCGGCGAACGTGGCGATGCTCATCAGCGGCTCCGCCATGTTCTGCATGTGGTTCTTCATGACCCTGTACGCGCAGAACGTGCTCGGCTACACCCCGCTGGAGGCCGGACTGGCGCTGGTGCCGAGCTCGCTCGCCGTGATCATCGGCTCCAAGCTGGCGCCCCGGCTGATGCGCGCGGCGGGACCGCGCACCGTGGCCGTGCTCGGCACGGTGATCGCGGCGACCGGCTTCGGCTGGCAGTCGACGATGACCGCGGACGGGGCGTACCTCACCGCGATCATGTTCCCCGGCATCCTGATGATGCTGGGCGCGGGCATCGCCGCCACCCCGCTGGCCTCGCTGGCCACGTCCGGCGCGGCACCGGAGGAGGCCGGCCTGGTCTCCGGGCTGGTCAACACCTCCCGCACGATGGGCGGCTCCCTGGGCCTCGCGATCATGTCCACGATCGCAGCGGCCCACACGGGCACCCCCCGCACCCCGCACTCCCTGACGGAGGGCTACGCCCTGGCCTTCCGCACCAGCACGGCCCTGCTGGCGACAGGAGCGGTGGTGATGTGGCTGTGGCTGCCGAGGAGGACGAGGGAGGACCACTAGCCGCCGTAGCCGCGGGCAGTCGTGCCTCCCCCAGTGTCTCAAGGGCCTGGGAGGTACACCCAGGACGGCACGGGTGGGTGAGGGGTCGCCGCTCATGGGGCCCCCGCTCATGGGGCCCCCGCTCGGGCGAAGCCGGGAGTGGGGGAACGGCGACGCGCCGGTACTCGCCGATACGACGGTCGAACACGACCGAGCCGGGCCCCGGCCGGCCGGAAGAAGGGCGGGGCCCCGCGCGGGTGCGGGCCCGGGGCCGCCGGG